>NZ_JBFRDT010000010.1:0-148753 GCF_052113925.1 Terrabacter sp. RAF57
CTCCTGGGTCACACCGGAGGAGGCCGCGTCTCTCGCCGTGCGCGGTGAGATGCCCGGCTCGCACGGCGTCCTCGTCCGGCAGGCCCTGGCGCACGTGGGTTTCCCGGTCTAGGACGCGACGCCGGGACGGCCATCACGGCCGACACCACGTTCGACATCGCCTCGGCGAGCGCGCCGAACCACAGGTGGCTCGTCACCTACGCCGATGACGCGAACCACCTGCCGATCAGTGGGTCGTGCGGTCCGGAGAACGACGCCGTATGCCGCGTGGCCCCCTCGCCGCGGCATACGGTCCTGACGTCGTGGGCTCAGTGCTGGTGCTCGAGGAGGTCCTGCCGGCCGGAGCCGAGGACCGTGAGCGGCAGCAGGGTCTTGCCGGTGGGCCCGATCTCGATCTCGGTGCCCATCTGGGGGCAGACGCCACAGTCGAAGCACGGGGTCCAGCGGCAGTCGTCGACCTCGGTCTCGTCGAGCGAGTCCTGCCAGTCCTCCCACAGCCAGTCCTTGTCGAGACCGGAGTCGAGGTGGTCCCAGGGCAGCACCTCGGACTCGCCGCGCTCGCGCGTGGTGTACCAGGCCAGGTCGACCGGCACGTCGGCGAAGGCCTCGTCGGCGCAGCGCATCCAGCGCTCGTAGGAGAAGTGCTCGCTCCACCCGTCGAAGCGGCCGCCGTCGCGCCACACAGCCTCGATGACCTTGCCGACGCGGCGGTCACCGCGGGAGAGCAGCCCCTCGACGATGCCGGGCTGGCCGTCGTGGTAGCGGAACCCGATGGACGACCCGTAGCGCTTGTCGGCGCGGATCGCCTCGCGGAGCTTGGCCAGGCGCGCGTCGGTCTCCTCGACCCCGAGCTGCGAGGCCCACTGGAACGGCGTGTGCGGCTTCGGCACGAAGCCGCCGATCGAGACGGTGCAGCGGATGTCGCGGCGACCCGAGACCTGTCGGCCGGTCTCGATGACCTTCTTGGCGAGCTCGGCGATCTGGAGCACGTCCTCGTCGGTCTCGGTGGGCAGGCCGCACATGAAGTAGAGCTTGACCTGCCGCCAGCCGGCGCCGTAGGCCGCGGCGACGGTGTTGATGAGGTCCTCCTCGGACACCATCTTGTTGATCACCTTGCGGATGCGCTCGGACCCGCCCTCGGGCGCGAACGTCAGGCCCGAGCGGCGACCGTTGCGGGTCAGCTCGTTGGCGAGGTCGATGTTGAAGGCGTCGACGCGGGTCGACGGGAGCGACAGGCCGGTCTGGGTGCCCTCGTAGCGGTCGGCGAGCCCCTTGGTGAGGTCGGCGATCTCCGAGTGGTCGGCCGAGCTCAGCGAGAGCAGGCCCACCTCCTCGAATCCCGTGGCGGCCAGGCCACGCTCGACCATCTCGCCGATGCCGGTGATCGACCGCTCGCGCACCGGGCGGGTGATCATGCCGGCCTGGCAGAAGCGGCAGCCGCGCGTGCAGCCGCGGAAGATCTCGACGGACATGCGCTCGTGGACCGACTCGGCGAGCGGCACGAGAGGCTGCTTGGGGTACGGCCACGCGTCGAGGTCCATGACGGTGTGCTTGGACACGCGCCACGGCACGCCGGTCGCGTCGGCAGCCGGCGCGACCCGCTGGATCCGCCCGTCGGGCAGGTAGGAGACGTCGTAGAAGGCGGGGACGTAGACGCCACCGGTGCGGGCGAGGCGCAGCAGCACCTCGCGGCGACCGCCGGGCCGGCCCTGGGCCTTCCACTCCCCCACGATGTCGGTGACGGTGAGCACGGCCTGCTCGCCGTCGCCGACGATGGCGGCATCGATGAACGAGGCGACCGGCTCGGGGTTGAAGGCCGCGTGACCGCCTGCGATGACGATCGGGTCCTCGACGTCGCGGTCGACCGCGTGCAGCGGGATCCCGGCGAGGTCGAGCGCCGTCAGCATGTTGGTGTAGCCGAGCTCCGTCGAGAAGCTGAGGCCGAAGAGGTCGAAGTCACGCACCGAACGGTGCCCGTCGACGGTGAACTGCGGCAGGCCCGCCTCCCGCAGCTGCGCCTCCATGTCGGGCCACACGGCATACGTGCGCTCGGCGAGGGCGTCAGCGCGCTCGTTGAGGACCTCGTAGAGGATCATGACGCCCTGGTTGGGGACGCCGACCTCGTACGCGTCGGGGTACATCAGCGCCCACCGCGTGGTCAGCTCCTCGCCGTCGGGGCCGTGACCGCCGACGTGCCAGTCCTTGACCGTGGAGTTGAGCTCGCCGCCGACGTACTGGATGGGCTTGTTGACCCGCTCCAGCAGGGGCTCGAGGGCGTTGAACAGTGACTCTCCGGGCATCCCGCCATGGTACGTGGGTCTGCCGCTGCACCGAAAACACGGCGAACCGCCCACCCTCGACCAAGGCCCGGACACGCCGAGGACCCGGACCTAGTCTAGGTGGGCGGAGGTGGAGAGGTGGCGACGGTGCCGACGGCGATCCACGTGGAGGTGCTGCCCGCGCGACTGGGCGACTGCCTCCTCGTCGAGTGTCCACGCCCCGACGGCACGACGTGGCGGATGCTCGTGGACGGCGGCCCCCCGGACACGTGGCCCCTCCTCGAGGCGCGGCTGCGCCGCCTCGACCCGGGTGACCGGCACATCGACGTCGCCGTCATCACGCACATCGACAACGACCACATCGGCGGCATGCTGCCGTTCCTCGCGAGCGACCTGGCCGCCGACGTCGGGGACTTCTGGTTCAACGGGCGCCCGCACCTCCCGGTCACGGGGCCCGACCGGCCCCGCAGCGTCGACCAGGGCGAGAGCCTCGTCGCGGCGCTCCGCGGCTCCGATGGAGACCCCCTGGCCGGCGGGCCCGCCGCGCTGGCGTCGCGCGCTCACGCCCTGCCGTGGAATGCCGCGTTCGGTGGGGGGCCGGTCGACACCGGCGCGGCGGGCGGCTTCGTCGAGGTCACGGTGCCGGGTGGGCCGACGGTGACCGTGCTCTCCCCGACGACGAAGCGGCTCACCCGGCTGGCCGACACGTGGTCGAAGAGCCTGCGCGCTGCCCTGGGCGCACCCGACCGCGACGTGGGTCTCGACGTGCTCGGGCCCCTCGACGACCTGGAGCACCTCGCCGACACGCGGACGCCCCAGGACTCCTCGGTGCCCAACGGGAGCAGCATCGCCCTGCTCGTCGAGCACCGCGGGGCGAGCGTCGTGCTCGGCGCCGACGCCTATGGCGGCGTGCTCGCGGCGGCCCTGCAGGGCGTGGCCCGGGCCCGTGGGGGCGAGACCCTCAGCGTCGACGCGTTCAAGCTGCCCCACCACGGCAGCGAGGCCAACGTCGTCGCAGCGCTGCTCCGGGCGGCACCGGCCCGGCACTATCTCGTCTCGACGAACGGCGACGTCTTCCACCACCCCGACGACGCGGCCGTGGCCCGGGTCGTGCTCGACGCCCCGGCCGGACCGACCCTGTGGTTCAACTACCGCACGCCACGCACCGAGCGCTGGGGCGACCCGCGACTCGTCGCGAGCCACGGGCACCACGTCGCGTTCCCCGACCCGGGGCGCGCCGACGCCGGGGCCGTCATCGACCTCCCGGCGCGGCCTTGAGCCTCGGCGTCAGGAGCCGTCGTACATCGCGTCGAGCTCGGCGCGGTGCTTCTCGGTGACGGCCTTGCGGCGCAGCTTCATGCTCGGGGTGAGGTCGCCCTCCTCGACGGTGAGGTCCTTGTCGAGGATGGTGAACTTCTTGATCGTCTCCCAGCGGTTGAGGCCGTCGTTGAGCTGGTCGAGATAGCGCTGGACGAGGGCGTGCGCCTGCGGCGAGGCCACCACCTCGGCGTACGTCTTGCCGTCGAGCCCGACGGTCGGGGCCCATCCGGCCACCGCGTCGGGGTCGAGCGTCACGAGCGCCGTCGCGTAGTTGTGGCCCGCACCGTGCACGAGGAACTGGCTGACGAACGGGCACAGGCCCTTGAAGCGCGCCTCGATCTCGGCCGGGGCGATGTACTTGCCGCCCGAGGTCTTGAAGACGTCCTTCTTGCGGTCGGTGACGTAGAGGAAGCCGCGCTCGTCGATGCGCCCGATGTCGCCGGTGTGGAACCAGCCGTCCTCGGTCAGCACCTCGGCGGTCGCCTCGGGGTTGTTGTGGTAGCCGCGCATGACACCGGGGCCCTTGACGAGGATCTCACCGTCCTCGTCGGAGATGCGGACCTCCGTGCCCGGCAGCGGCCAGCCCACCGAGCCGTACTGGTACGAGCCGTGCTCGGGAGCGTTGACCGTCGTGCCCGAGGACGTCTCGGTCAGGCCGTAGCCCTCTTGGACGAGCAGGCCGACCGACCCGAACCAGCGCGCGACGTCCGCGTTGAGCGGCGCGGATCCGCTGATCATGAAGCGGACCCGCCCGCCGAATCGCTCCTGCACCTTGTGCAGCACGAGCTTCGTCGCGAGCGCGTGCCGGCGCTGGAGGCCCGACGAGGGCTGCTCACCGCGGGCCTGCACGTCGCGCAGCTCGCCGCCCACCTTGAGCGCCCAGTCGATGAGCTTCTTCTTGACGCCCTTCTCGCCGGCGAACATCAGGGCGATGCGCCCGTGCGCCTTCTCGAAGATGCGCGGCGGGCCGGCCATGAAGGTCGGCTTGATGACGGCCATGTTCTCGACGATCTTGTCGACCCGGCCGTCGACGGCGGTCGGGAAGCCGATCTGGAGCCCGGTCGCGACGAGCATCTTGCCGAACACGTGCGACAGCGGCAGCCAGAGGAACTGGAGGTCGTCCTTGGTGAAGGTGCCGATGGCGTCGATGACGGCGCCCTCGTAGACGACGCTGTCCTGGACGAGGCGCACGCCCTTGGGCCGCCCGGTCGTGCCGGACGTGTAGATGACGACGGCGAGGGACTCGGGGGTGAGCTGGTCGATGCGCGAGTCGATGAGGTCGGGCGTCGCGGCCAGCCACTCGCGGCCGCGCTCGGCGAGCTCGTCGGTAGTGATGACCCAGCCGTCGTCGCTGCCCGGTCCGGTGAGGGCGATGACCTGCCGGACGCCCGGGACCTCCGAGCGCACGTGCTGGAGCTTGGCGACCTGCTCGGCGTTCTCGGCGAAGACGATGCCGCTGCCGGAGTCGGTGAGGATGTAGGCGACGTCCTCGGCGATCGTCGTCGGGTAGACGGTCGTCGTCGCACCGCCGGCGCAGATGACGGCGAGGTCGGCGAGGATCCACTCCACGCGGGTCGTCGACGCGATGGCGACGCGGTCCTCCAGCGCCACCCCGAGGCTGACGAGCCCGGCGGCCCACTGCTCCACGACCTCGTGCGTCTGCCGCCACGTCAGCGTGGTGAGCTCGCTCGACCCCTCCGCGAAGTAGAGGTAGGCCGGCGCGTCGGGCGTGGCCCGGACCCGGCTGCGGAAGAGCGCGCCCACGCTGGGAGCGCGTCCGTCGAGGACGTTCTGGTCGACGTCCCGGTCGGCAAGGGCCTGGAGGGGCATGTGGACTCCTTTGTCACTGCGGTTGCGCGTCATCGGCGTCTGCGGGCGACCGCCATGCCGGGATGATGTCAACAATCGTCGTGCCAGTCACGCATCCGTCGGCGTCCACGTCGAAACGTGACCCCTCGGTAACCGGAGGTGGGGCTCAACCCCGTCGGAGGCGACCTGCGACGGGTCGTCCGCCTCGCTGCTGCGACGCCGCGGCGACGTTGCCGACGAGGCCGACGGCGATCCACGAGGCGATGAGCGAGGAGCCACCGCTCGACACGAACGGCAGCGGCAGGCCCGTGACGGGCATGAGCCCGAGGTTCATCCCGATGTTCTCGAAGGCCTGCACCCCGAGCCAGACGGCGACACCGATCGCGACGAGGCGACCGAACGCGTCGGCGCGGCGCGCCACGACGACGCACCGCACGACGATGAACCCGATGAGCACGACGAGCCCTGCCGCCCCGAGGAAGCCGAGCTCCTCCCCCGCGACGGAGAAGACGAAGTCCGTCTCCTGGAAGGGGATGAACCCGCCCTGGGTCTGGCGACCCTCGAAGAGCCCCTGGCCGCCGAGCCCGCCCGAGCCGATGGCGATGCGCACCTGCCGGGTCTGGTAGCCGATGCCCTGCGGGTCCAGCGAGGGATCGAGGAAGGCGCGCAGCCGGTTGCGCTGGTAGGCCGACAGGACCGGCGTCAGGAAGGCAGCAGCCACGGCCGCCGCACCGACGACCAGGACGCCGAGCGTCCACAGGGCCGGGGCACCGGCCGCCGCGATGATGACGACAGCCATGGCGACGAGCACGAGGGCCGAGCCGAGGTCGGGCTGGGCGAGCACGAGGACCACGGGTATGCCGGCCACGACCCACGCGAGCGCCACGTCCCGGTGGCGTTGGGGCAGCCCGCGCTCGGCCCGCTCCGCGAGGAGCATCGCGAGACCGATCGCCAGGGCCACCTTCATCAGCTCCGACGGCTGCAGGCTCATGCCGCCCGGTAGCCGGATCCAGGAGCGCGACCCGTTGACGGTCGACCCGAGCGGCGAGACGACGGCCGCGAGCCCGAGGACGGCGAGGACGTAGACGACGGGAGCGACCGCCCGCACCACGCGCACGTCGAGCCGCGTCACCACGGCGGCGCACGCGATGCCGACGCCCAGCGCGACGAGCTGCTTGAGCGCCGCGGTCCCGCCGACCGACGCGCGGGTGGCCGACCAGACGAGGACGACGCCGACGACCGACAGGCCGAAGGCGCCGATGAGCAGTCCGAGGTCGACCCGCAGCCACGACGGCCCGGCGGGGCCCCGTGCCGCCCGACGGACGCCGCCGGCAGGCTGCGTCGACGGGAGGAGCGGCCCGGCTACGACGGGACGATCGCCGAGAGGATCTCGCGACACCGGACCACGTCCTGGGCCATCTGCTCGACGAGGGTGTCGATCGACTCGAACTTCAGGGTGGGACGCAGGTGCGAGACGAACTCCACCGCGACGCGCTCGCCGTAGAGGTCGAGGTCGGTGCGGTCGAGGACGTAGGCCTCGACCCTGCGCTGGTGACCGTCGAACGTCGGGTTGGTGCCCACGGAGACGGCCGCCGGGAGGGTGCGGTCGGGGGCACCCCCGTCGAGGCCGAAACGGACGAGCCACCCGGCATACACCCCGTCGGCCGGCACGAGGCCCTCGTGGTCCTGCGAGAGGTTGGCCGTCGGGTAGCCGAGCTCGCGGCCCCGGTGGTCGCCGTGCACGACGGTGCCGGTGACCCGGTGCGGACGGCCGATGATCTGGGCGGCGTGATCGACGTTGCCGGCGAGCAGCTCGGCGCGCAGCTGCGTCGAGCTCCAGCGCGCGCCCTCGTCGGCCCCCTCGCCGATGTCGTCGAGGGCGATGACCTCGAAGCCGTGCGCGGCGCCGAGGTCGCGCAGCGTGCCGACGTCGCCGGAGTTGCGCACGCCGAAGCGGGTGTCCTTGCCGACGACGACGGCGCAGGCACCGAGGGCGTCCACGAACGTGCCGCGGACGAACTCCTCGGGGGTCTGCTGGGCGAAGTCACGCGTGAACTCGATGACGAGCACCGCGCCGACGCCCACCGACGCGAGCGCGTCCAGTCGCTGCTCGAGCGACATGACGGCAGCCGGGGCGCGGTCGGGGTAGAGCACGGCGATCGGGTGCGGCTCGAAGGTGACGGCCACGGGAAGGGCCTCGCGGTCGGCCGCCTCGCGCACGACGCGCGTCAGGACCTCGCGGTGCCCGCGGTGCACCCCGTCGAAGTTGCCGAGGGTGACGACGGTGGGCCCGAGGTTGGCCGGGATGTCGTCGAGTCCGTACCAGCGCTGCACGGCGACCACTGTAGTGGCCCCGTCGGAGCGGACGTCCGAGGGCTCGGGCACGAGGCTCAGGCCCCCGCCCCGGACGCGGCGAAGACCACCTTGGCCCGGGCCGTCGCACGCGTCTCGTCGAGCACGGCGACGAGTCGCCCGTCGGGGTCGATCGCGGCCACCGCGTCGGCACCGTCCACCGCGCTCTGGATGCGCTGGCCGTAGCCGAGGGCGACGGCCTCCTCGGCCGTCACCTCGTGGACGGGCAGCTGCGCCCGGGCCGCGTCGGCGATCGGGAGCAGGGGTATGCCGTCCGGCCCGTCGGTCTCCGACGTGGCCGTCAGGTCGTCGAGCGAGACCGCGGCGTCGAGCCCGAAGCGGCCGACCCGCGTGCGCCGGAGCGCCGTCAGGTGGCCGCCGACGCCGAGCGCCTCGCCGAGGTCGCGGGCGAGCGCGCGGACGTAGGTGCCGGACGACACGTCGACCTCGACCTCGACGTCGACGACGTCGATCGGGGGGCCGACCTCGACCGTCGCGGTGCCGGGGCGCACCGAGAGCACGTCGAAACGGCTCACCGTGACCGGGCGGGCCGGCAGGTCGACCGAGTCGCCCTGCCGGACGCGCGTGTAGCTGCGCACACCCTTGACCTTGATGGCGCTGACCGAGCTCGGCACCTGCTGGAGGTCGCCCGTCAGGGCCGCGACGGCCGCGGGCAGGGCCGCCTCGAGCGCGGGCACGTCGTCGACCCCGAGCGCCTGGGTCGTCTCTCCCTCGGCGTCGTCGGTGAGGGTCGCCATCCCGAGACGGATCGTGGCGGCATACGACTTGTCGCAGCCGACGAGGAAGGTCAGCAGCTTCGTGCCGCGCTCGACGCCGAGCACGAGGACGCCGGTCGCCATGGGGTCGAGCGTGCCGGCGTGGCCGACCCGGCGCGTGCCACAGAGACGACGGGCGCGCGCGACGACGTCATGGCTCGTCCATCCGGCCGGCTTGTCGACGACGAGCAGACCACCCGAGCGGTCGGTCATCGGGCGTCGACGTCCGCGTCCACCTCGGCGTCCACGTCGTCGCCGTCCTCGTCGTCCGCCGAGCGGTCGACCGGCTTGCGGTAGGGGTCGGCGTCGCCGGCGGGCTTGGCGTTGGCCGCGGCGCGGGCCAGCTCCTCGTCCCGGGCCCGCGTCTGGGCCACGAGGTCCTCGAGGTGGGCGGCGCCCTCGGGCAGCGCGTCGGCGATGAACTCGATCGACGGCGTCAGACGGATGCCGATGCCCTTGCCGACGGCCGAGCGGATGCGGCCCTTGTTGGCCTCGAGCACCTCGGCCGTGGCCTGGCGGTCCTCGTTGCTGCCGAAGACGGTGTAGAAGACGGAGGCCTGCTGGAGGTCACCGGTCACGCGGGCGTCGGTGATGGTGACGAAACCGAGGCGCTCGTCCTTGAGCCGGAACTCGAGGTACTCGGCGACGATGACCTTGATCCGGTCGGCGATCTTGCGGGCGCGGGCGGGGTCAGCCATGGCTACCTCTTTCGTGTGCTGTGCGGTCGGGCCGTGACAGCCGGGCCGACGTGGTGTTCACCCTAGTAGCGGGCCGGGGGCCCCGCGCATTCCCACCCGGGCGTCCGCGGGGCGGGTGGGGACCACCGCGGACGGCGACGGCGCCGACCCCCGTGGGGGCCGGCGCCGTCGGACCGGTCGAGCTCAGGCGCGCGGCTTCTCGCGCATCTCGAACGTCTCGATGACGTCGTCGATCTCGATGTTGTTGAAGTTGCCGAGGTTGATACCGCACTCGAAGCCCTCGCGGACCTCGGTGACGTCGTCCTTGAAGCGACGCAGACCGGTGATCTCGATGCCCTCGCCGATGACGGTGCCGTCGCGGATGATCCGCGCACGGGTCCCGCGCTTGATCTCGCCGGAGCGCACGAGCGAACCCGCGACGTTGCCGAACTTGCTCGACTTGAAGACCTCGCGGACCTCGGCCGTGCCCAGCTGGACCTCTTCGTACTCCGGCTTGAGCATGCCCTTGAGCGCTGCCTCGACGTCGTCGATCGCCTGGTAGATGACCGAGTAGAAGCGCATGTCGACGCCCTCCCGGTCGGCCAGCTCGGCGACACGCTCCGCGGGGCGGACGTTGAAGCCGATGATGATCGCGTTGTCGACCGTCGCGAGGTTGACGTCGTTCTGCGTGATCGCACCGACACCGCGGTGGATGATCCGCAGGTCGACCTCGTCGCCCACGTCGATCTTGAGCAGCGCGTCCTCGAGCGCCTCGACCGAACCCGACACGTCACCCTTGAGGATGAGGTTGAGGGTGTCGACCTTGCCCGCGGCGAGGGCCTCGTTGAGGTCCTCGAGCGAGATGCGCTTGCGGCGCTTGGCGAGGCTCGCCGCACGCGACGCGGCCTCACGACGCTCGGCGATCTGGCGCGCGGTGCGGTCGTCAGGTGCCACGAGGAACGTGTCACCGGCGCCGGGCACCGACGTCAGACCGAGCACCATGACCGGACGCGAAGGACCGGCCTGCTCGACGTTGTTGCCGTGCTCGTCGAGCATGGCACGCACGCGGCCGTGACCGCTGCCGGCCACGATCGAGTCACCGACGCTGAGGGTTCCCGACTGGACGAGGACGGTCGCGACCGGGCCGCGGCCCTTGTCGAGGTGCGCCTCGATGGCGACACCACGGGCGTCCTTGTCGGGGTTGGCCCGCAGGTCGAGAGCCGCGTCGGCGGTGAGCAGGACGGCCTCGAGGAGCCCGTCGATGTTCGTGCCGTTCTTGGCCGAGACGTCGACGAACATCGTGTCGCCGCCGTACTCCTCAGCGATGAGGTTGTACTCGGTCAGCTGCTGGCGGATCTTGGCCGGGTTGGCGTCTGGCTTGTCGACCTTGTTGACGGCCACGACGATCGGCACGTTGGCCGCCTGGGCGTGGTTGAGCGCCTCGATGGTCTGCGGCATGACGCCGTCGTCGGCGGCGACGACGAGGATCGCGATGTCCGTCACCGACGCACCACGGGCACGCATGGCCGTGAAGGCCTCGTGACCGGGGGTGTCGATGAACGTGATGGCGCGCTTCTCGCCCTCGTGCGTCGTGGCGACCTGGTAGGCACCGATGTGCTGGGTGATGCCACCGGCCTCGCCCTCGGCGACCTCCTCGGAGCGGATCGCGTCGAGGAGCTTCGTCTTTCCGTGGTCGACGTGGCCCATGACGGTCACGACCGGCGGACGCGCCTCGAGGTCCTCGTCCTCCTCGGCCTCGAGCTCGGCGTCGAGGTCGATGTTGAACGAGCCGAGCAGCTCGCGCTCCTCGTCCTCGGGCGACACGACCTCGATCTCGTAGCCGAGCTCGGCGCCGAGCACCTTGAAGGTCTCCTCGTCGAGGGACTGCGTGGCCGTGGCCATCTCGCCGAGGTGGAACAGCACGGTGACGAGCGACGCCGGGTTGGCGTTGATCTTGTCGGCGAAGTCGGTCAGCGAGGCACCACGACGAACGCGGATGGTCGTCTTGCCGTCGCCACGGGGGACGCTGACGCCACCCAGGCTCGGCGCCTGCATCTGCTCGAACTCCTGGCGCTTCGCGCGCTTGGACTTGCGGCCTCGGACCGGACGACCGCCGCCGCGACCGAAGGCACCAGCCGTCGAGCCACGACCGCCACCGCCACCGCGAGGACCGCCGAAGCCACCGGGGCGACCGCCACCGGGGGCGCCGCCGGGGCCACCACCGAAGCCACCACGGCCACCGGCGCCACCCGGGCCGCCACGGCCGGGGCCGCCGGCCGGGCGCTGGCCGGGACGGCCGACGGTGCTGCGCTCGGGCATCATGCCCGGGCTGGGACGCGGACCACCGGGACGCGGGGCGCCGCCGGGAGCACCCGGACGACCGCCTGCGGCGGGAGCACCGGGACGCGGGGCGCCACCGGGAGCACCCGGACGCTGGCCACCCTGACCGCCCTGACCGCCCTGGCGCTGCTGCGGACGCGGCATGCCCTGGCTCGGGCTGAACGGGTTGTTGCCCGGACGCGGCGCGGTGTCGCCACCGGGACGCGGGGCGCGGGACTGGCCCATGCCCTGGCTCGGGGCGAACGGGTTGTTCCCCGGACGCGGCTGACCCGGACGGGGGGCCGGACGCGGGGAGGCCGGGACGCCGGAGGTCTGCTGACCACCGTCACGGCTGGACTGCACCCGAGCGGGAGCCGACGCCGCAGGAGCGGCGGGGGCCGGAGCAGCCGGGGCCGGAGCCTTCGGTGCCGGGGCGGCGGGTGCGGGAGCTGCCTTGGCGGGGGCCGGAGCGGACTCGCGGGCAGCAGGTGCTGCGGGAGCAGCCGGGGCGGGAGCCGCCGGTGCTGCGGCTGCGGGAGCGGCCGGCGCGGGGGCCGACGGCGCCGGAGCAGCCTTCTGGGGCGCGGCGGGGACCGCGCTCGTGGGGGCGGCCTTGGGGGCCGCCGGCTTCTTGTCGCCGCTGGACGAGCCTTCCCGGGGGAAGGTCTCGATGATCTTGCGGACGACGGGGGGCTCGATGGTCGACGATGCCGACCGGACGAACTCTCCCTGGCTCTTCAAGTGTGCGAGCAGTGTCTTGCTCTCGACTCCGAGCTCCTTTGCGAGCTCGTAGACCCGGACCTTAGCCACATCTCTCCTGTTCCTGGTCCGGCCTGAACAGGAAGTGGCCGAACCGTGGGTTATTGCTGGGGCTTGCTCATCGCTGAGTACTCATCGGGTGCTCATAGCGTTTTCAACCCGCCTTGGTTCGTTGACTGATCTCTGACTGATCGGTGCGACCCGTGTGGGGCACCGGAGCGTTGCTGCGTGTCCTGGACTCCGAGATGTCGTGCCACCGCGCTGACGTCGAGGGCGACCTGCAGGCGCAGGGCACGTCCGAACGCCTTGCGGCGCACTGCCAGCTCGAAACAGTAGGGCGTCGGGTGCAGCCATGCACCACGTCCCGGCATCCGGTGTCTCGGGTCGGGACGGAGCGTGACCGGGGAGGTGTCCCCGGCGTCTCTGTCCGTCGCCGCGACCACTCGCAGCAGAGCCGACCAGCTATCCATTCCTCGACATCCCACACAGGTGCGGGACGGCTCAGCACGGAGTCCAGTCCGGTCGGCCACAGGTAAGTCTACCGCGCCGCAGCGCGAGACCGCGCATCGGCATCCTCCCCCGCCTGGAAGAGGGGCCGAACACGTGCTGTCCTGTCCATCGTATGCGTGGGGTGCGGGCGCGACGCACGATCCGTGCTCGTCCGTCGTCGCGCGACTCCGCCCGGGTCGCTCTCACCCGGGGCGCGTACCGCTCCCGGGTCGCAGGGGTAGGGAGACCTCCACCAGAAGGCCGCCCAGGTCGGAGCGGGCCAGGGCGACCGAGCCCCCGGCGGCCTCCGCGACCCGACGGGTGATGTCGAGCCCGAGACCCGTCGACCCACTGCCGCTGCGGCCCCGGTCGAGGGCGGACTCGGCGGCGCCCGGCCCGCCGTCGGCCACGGTGAGGTGGGCCCGACCCCCGTCGACGCGCACGGCGACCTCGACGCCCGCCCCCTCGGGCGTGTGCGCGAAGACGTTGTCGAGCAGCACGTCCACGACGTCGCTCACGTCCTCCTCCGGGACGTCGACGGCACACGGACCGTCGGGGCCCGTCACGGCGAAGGCCCGTTCCTGGTCCTGCGCGAGGGGCTCCCAGAAGGCGGCTCGTCGGCGGACGACGACCCCGAGGTCACACCCGCTCGGCATCGCACGCCGCAACGGGCGGCGGGCCTCGTGGACGATGGCGTCGACGCTGCGCTGGAGCTCGTCGACATGGTGGCGCAGCCGCCTGGAGACCTCCGGATCCGTCACGAGGTCGCTGTCGAGCCGCAGGGCGGTGACCGGTGTGCGCAGTCGGTGACCGAGGTCGGCGACGGCCGCACGCTCGGACGTCACGAGCACGTCGATGCGGTCGGCGAGCTGGTTGAGCGCCCCCGCGAGCTCGACCGTCTCCGGTGGCCCTTCGGGGACGGCACGGGTGCCGAGCTCGCCCTCGCGGATGCGGTGGGCGACCGCCGCCAGCCGGGTCACGGGCACGCTCACGCGGCGGCCCAGACGGAGGGCGATCAGGGCCGCCACCCCGACGAGGAGCAGCCCCAGACCGATGATCGTGGCCCAGGCGGCCGCGACCCCCTGACGCAGCTCGTCGTTGCTCACGGTGGACTCGACGACCGTGACCCCGCTCTCGGTCTGCACCGGGATGATGACGTCGAGACCCGTGTCGGTGCGATGGGTGAACGCCGTCCGGGTCGACCTCGCCTGGGCGACCTCGGCGTCGTCGTCTCCCACCGAGGTGTCACGACCGATGACCCGGCCGGACGGCGTGTGCACGGCAACGACCATGCCCTGCGCCGTGAAGAGCCCGACGGCCTCGGACAGCACCTGCTCGCTGTCGACGCTGGCGACGACGGTGGCGACGCTGTGCGCCTGCTGACGGGCCCGGTTCACGGCACGGTCCTCGGCGACGTTCGACACGAGCAGGCAGAGGGGGATGATGAAGGCGACGACGACCGCAGACGTCGTCGCGGCCACGAGCCACGTGATCTGACGACGCATCAGGGCACGTCCTCCGGGGCCGCCAGCCGAACCCCCACCCCTCGGACGCTGTGGAGGTACCGCGGATGAGCCGCCGACTCGCCGAGCTTGCGACGCAGCCACGACAGGTGCACGTCCACGGTGCGCTCGCCGCCTCCGTAGACCTGCTGCCACACCTCCACGATGATCTCGCGCTTGGTCACGACCTCACCGACGCGACCGGCGAGCATGAGGAGGAGGTCGAACTCACGTCGCGAGAGGTCGACGGGCACGTCGTCGAGGGTCACGCCCCTGCGGGACGGGTCGATGACGAGACCACCGACGGTGATCCGCTCGTCGGCGTGAGCCGGTTCGCTGCGCCGCAGCACCGCCCGCATCCGGGCCTCGAGCTGGTCGACGGTGAAGGGCTTCGGCACGTAGTCGTCGGCCCCCGAGTCGAGGGCGCGGACGATCGAGACGTCGTCGTCACGCGCCGTGACGACGATGACCGGGGTCGCGGTGACCGAGCGCAGCATGGTCAGCACCGTGTGGCCGTCGACGTCGGGCAGGCCCAGGTCGAGCAGGACGACGTCCGGGTGCTCGTTGAGCACCTGCTCGAGCCCGCCGAGCCCGCTGGCGGCGCTCGACACGGCGTGCCCACGGCCGGTCAGGGCCCGTACGAGCGATCCCCGGATCCCGGCGTCGTCCTCGATGACGAGCACGTGGGTCACACGCCTCACGGTACGCCCGGGCCGACCTGCGCAGACCCGGTCGTGACGCATCCGCCCAACTCGCGGGACGGGGGTCCGCGATGACGTCGGGACGCGCGGGTCCGGTGCGCCTCGCGCTCGGTTGGCTGACCGTCGTTGCGGTCACCGCCACGGTGACGACGACCGTCGTGACGCGCGTGGGTCAGGACGTCGCGGGCGAGCTCGAGCAGCCACTCCCCTCCGCGACGGCGACCCTGCCGAGCGCCACCGTCACGTCCACGGCCGGCGGCACGCTCGTGCCGGGCCCCACGACCACGGGGCCGTCGCCGGACCCCACCCTGCTCCCGCCTGCGGAGCCGGGAGCCACAGCGACCCAGGCACCCCATGAGGCGTCCACCCGCAGCGCGGCCTCCGTCGCGCCGATCGGCCCCGTCGTCGCCGGCCGGACCGACGGTCCACCCGCCGACGGTGACACCGGCGCCGGAGCGCCGGGACCCGAGGGTCCGTCGTCCACCTCGGACGCACCCGCCGGGTCCCGCACCACCGCCCAGCCTGACCTGCGGGCTTCCACGAGTCCCACCGCGAGCTTCTCGACGACGGGCGGCTCCCTGACGGCGCGTTGCCCGGACGGTCAGGTGCAGCTGCGGTCGGTCACCCCGAGCAACGGCTACCGCTACGAGGTGGAGCGCGAGGACGGCGGCGTGCGGGCGACGTTCAAGAGCGACTCTCGCGAGGTCAGCCTCCTCGTGACCTGCCGCTCCGGCCAGCCGGTCCTCGTCCTCAAGGGCTCCTGAGCCCGTCGGCGCGAGCCGACCTCAGGAGCCGTCGGTCGCCCCGCGCTCCGCTGCCGCGTCGGCGGCCTCGGTGTCGGGACGGATGTCGATGCGCCATCCGGTGAGCTTGGCGGCGAGGCGGGCGTTCTGGCCTTCCTTGCCGATCGCGAGGCTCAGCTGGTAGTCGGGCACGACGACCCGCGCGGCGCGGGCCGCGGCGTCGACGATCTCGACGGACTGCACCCGGGCGGGCGACAGGGCGGCCGCGACGAAGGTGGCGGGGTCGTCGGCATAGTCGACGATGTCGATCTTCTCGCCGCGCAGCTCGGTCATGACGGCACGGACGCGGGCGCCCATCGGGCCGATGCACGCGCCCTTGGCGTTGACGCCGGCGACCCGGCTGTGCACCGCGATCTTCGTGCGGTGACCGGCCTCGCGGGCCAGCGCGGCGATCTCGACCGTGCCGTCGGCGATCTCGGGCACCTCGAACTTGAAGAGCGTGCGCACGAGGTTGGGGTGGGTGCGGCTCAGGCCCACCTGGGGGCCCTTGGGCCCACGCTTGACGCTGACGACGAAGCAGCGCAGGCGCTCGCCGTGGACGTAGCGCTCGCCCGGCACCTGCTCGGCCAGCGGCAGGATGCCCTCGACCGTGCCGAAGTCGACGAGGACGTTCCGGGGGTCCTGGCTCTGCTGGATGATGCCGGAGATGACGTCACCCTCGCGGCCCTTGAAGTCGCCGAGGATCGCCTCGTCCTCGAGGTCGCGCAGGCGCTGGACGATGACCTGCCGCGCCGTCGACGCGGCGATGCGGCCGAAGCCGACCGGGGTGTCGTCGAACTCGGGTCCGGGCTCGGCGCGCTGCGGACGCTCGCCCTCCTCGGTGACCGGGAGCAGGTCACCCTCCTCACGGGCCCAGACGATGACGTGGCCGGTCTTGCGGTCCAGCTCGACCCGCGCGATGCGCTGGCTGCCGTCGGTGCGGTGGTAGGCGACGAGGAGCGCCTGCTCGATGGCGGGGATGAGCACGTCGAGGCTGATGTCGCGCTCCCGTTCCAGGGCGCGCAGGGCTGCGAGGTCGATGTCCATCAGTGGTCCCCTTCCAGGGCGGACGTCTCGTCCGGGTCGTGGGTGTCGTCGTGTGCGTCGTCGGAGGTGTCGTCTCCCGCGTCGTCGACGGCGGCGTCGTTCGTGGTCCCGGCGCGCGTGAACTCGACCTGCACGGTGCCGCGCTGGACGGTGTCGAGGTCGAGGGTCACGTGGTGCGCCGGAGTCTTCTTCGTGGCCTGGACCTCGAGGGTGAGCGAGTCCGTGCCGACCTCGGTGAGCCGCCCGGTGTCGGTGCCGTCCTGGTGGACGACCTCGACGAGCCGCCCCACCTGACGCCGAAGCTGGTCGCGGGAGGCGAGCGGCCGGCCGACCCCGGGTGAGGACACCTCGAGGACGTAGGGGGCCTGACCCATCACGTCGCTCGCGTCCAGCTCGTCGCTCACGGCACGAGTCGCCTCGGCGACGGCGTCGAGAGAGAGCGGCGGGACGGCACTCGTCGTGTCGGCTGCGTCGAGACCGGCGATGTCGGCGTCGACGAGCACGCGAACCAGCCGCCGCTTGCCGGCGGGAGACACGGAGACGTCCTCGACGACGAGCCCGAGGGGCGCGAGCACCGGCTCGAGCGTCGCTCTGATCTCCTGGGCCGTGCTCATCAGTCGACGCCTCCTGCTCTTCTCGAATGTCCGGCGCCGACGCCCCGAAGGACGCGACGGGCACCGCGTGCCCACCACTCTATCGGCGCCGGGGGGTCGTCGCAGACCGCCGCCCGCGTGCGAAGATCTCGGCATGGACGGCGACACCCGTGGGCTCGGGTCACGGGTGATGGACGGTCTCGGCCGTCCCCCGCGCCGCCTTCTCGTGCTCGGCGGCGGTGCCGCCGCCCTCGCGCTGCTCGTCGACCGCGGCCTGCGCCTCGACGTGCCGCCGCCTCCCCCGCCGGTGCCCACGCGCCGTCCGGCCCCGGACGAGGCCCTCCTGCTCTCGGCCGTGGCCGACCTCGAACACATCGTGGCGGCCGAGACGTCGGTCCTCGCGGGCGGCGAGGGTGGCGGCCTGGTCCGTCGGCTCCGCACCGTCAACCGGGAGCAGCTGCGCGTCCTGCGCGGCCGGCTCACGAACGCCGGCGTGCCTACGGCCGTGATCGACGCCGCCGTGTCCGCCGGGCCGGCGCCGTCGTCGCGGACCGGCTCCACGGGCACCCCCACACCCTCGGCCGCCCCGCCGACGAGCCAGCGGCCGGTCCGCACCCGCCGGGAGCTCGCCGTCCTGCTCGACTCGCTCGGGCCCGAGGACTGGTCCGCGCTCACGACGGCGACCGTGGACACCCGCGAGCTGCTCGCGGCCGCCTACGGACAACGCCTCGCCGGCGCGGTGCTCCTCGGACGGGACGTCGCCACGTCGCCGCCCAGCCCCGTGCGACCCGAGATCGTGTCCCGGACCTCCCCCCTCGTGTACGCCTTCGAGGTCGTCGCGGCCCAGAGCTCTGGCGACCAGCGGTCGCGGGCCGAGGACACGCTCGCCGCCCTGGTGCGCCTCGACATCGCCGTGTCCGGCGCGAGCTCGACGACGCCTGCCGGGTGGGCGCTGCCCTACCCCGTCACGACACCCGAGGCGGCCGGACGCCTCGCGACCGAGACCCTGTCGTCCGCCGTGGACGCGGGCACCGAGGTGGCCGGCCCGGACCCGAGCGCCGACTCCCTCGAGGACGTCGCGCGCTGGAGCGCCGACCTCCAGGCACTCGCCGTCGACTGGGACGTGCCCCTGACCGCCTTCCCGGGAGCCACCGCGTGAGCTACGACCCGATGTACGACCTCATCCCCGCCCTCTTCGCCCACGAGGTGAGCGGCTACGAGCCCGACGGCTACGTCTCCGGCGAGGACTGGATCGACGCACTGCCGGGGCTCATCACCGACCTGCTCGCCGACTGGGAGCTCGAGCCCATCGGGCGAGCCACCAACGGCGTGTGCGCGGTGGCCATCCCGGTGCGCCTGCTGGGCTCGGGCCGCGACGTCGTCGGGGTGAGCGGCGAGGGCGTCCTCAAGATCACCTGGCCGCACCCTGAGGCCGCGACCGAGCACCTCGCGCTCCAGACGTGGAACGGGCACGGAGCGGCGCGCCTCGTGCGGGCCGACCCCGCGCGCTTCGCCCTGCTCCTCGAGCGGCTGCACACCCGCGACCTGACCCGCGTCGACATCGACGAGGCGTGCGGCGTCATCGGCGACCTGCTCCGGGTGCTGCGCCGGCCCCCGCACCCGCGCGTGCCCAGCCTCACGGCATACGCCCTCCGTCAGGCCGAGGAGCTGGCGGCCGCACCCGCGGTGCTGCCGCGGCGCTACCTCGACCAGGCCTCGACGCTGGCCCGCGAGCTCGTCGAGCGGGCCCCCGCCGAGGACCGGCTGCTGCACACCGACCTGCACTACACCAACGTGCTCGCCGCCTACCGCTCCCCGTGGCTCGCCATCGACCCCAAGCCGATGGCCGGCGACCCGGCGTTCGAGGTGGCCCCCGCCTTGTGGAACCGGGCCGACGAGCTCGGGACCGGGTCCGAGGTCCGGTGGTCGCTGCGCCGGCGGCTCGAGATCATCTGCGAGCGCGCCGGCCTCGACGAGGGGCGGGCCCGTGCGTGGACGATCGTCCGTGAGGCCGACAACGCCCTCGACGCCGCCGAGGCGCTGGCGAAGGGCCCCGCCGACGACGCCTGGGCACATGATCGGATCAGCCTCGCGGTGACGATCATCAAGGCGATGAACGACTGAGCCGGCGGGCTCTCGAGCGCCGAGAGACGCTCGCGACAGCCTCACCACCCGTCGACAACACGCGCTCGACGTCGTCGATCAAATCGTTTCGACTCCGGGGTGCTTGAAGCCTTAACGTTGTCGCGCTCCCCCACCTTCGTTGTCGAAAGGCACTCGCATGCCTCGCCTTGCCATGCCCACCTCCCGCGACCAGCGCTCGGCCACGCCGACCCCTGCTCGCGAGATCGCGCGCATCGCCGTGCCGGTGAGCACGGAGTTCGTCCTCATGCTCGTGCTCAACTTCGTCAACCAGATCGTCGTCGGGAGCATTGGGGCCACCGCGATCGCCGCCGTGGGCTTCTCCAACAGCCTCACCTTCATCCTCGCGGTGACGCTCGGCTGTCTCGGCACGTCGGTGAGCATCCTCGTGGCGCGGGCGCACGGCGCCGGTCGCCGGGACGCCCTCGACCACACGGTCACGGCGGCGCTGCTCGTCGCCGTCGGGCTCGGCGTCGTCGTCTCGCTCGTGCCGTGGTTCTTCGCCGACCACCTCATGTCGCTCGTCGGGGCCTCCCCGTCGGTCGCGGCGGCGGGCACCGACTACTTCCGCCTCACCGTCCTCGCGACGCTGCCGGTCATGCTCAGCGCGATCCTCTCGGGTGTCCTCCGCTCGGCCGGCCGGCCGACGAGCCCGATGATCGCGACGATGGTCACCGTCGTCGCGAACTCGGCGATCGCGTACTCCCTCGTCGTCGGGCTCGGCCCGCTGCCCTCGCTCGGCGTCGCCGGCGCCGGCTGGGCCACGCTCGTGACCGCCGTCGTCAAGGCGCTCATCCTGCTGTGGATGGCCTATGGCCGGCGCGCCGTCGTCGGCTGGAGCCTGCCCGACAGCGTCCGGCAGTGGCGTGCCGTCATCGTGCCCCTCTTCGTCCTTGCGCTCCCCCTCGGCGTCACCGAGCTCTTCTGGACGGTGGGGACCTTCCTCTACAACGTCGTGTTCCAGCAGCTCGGCGACGAGGCGCTGGCCGCCGCGCAGATCGTCACGACGCTGGAGGGTGTCTTCGTCGTCGGCAGCATCGGGCTGATGAGCGCCACGACCACCCTCGTGGGCCGCTCCGTCGGTCGCGGGGACGTCGACGACGCGATGGCCTGGGTGCGGCGGCTGACCCGCGCCGGCGTCGGGACCGCCGCCGTCTTCGGGGTCCTCTTCGCCGCCTCGGTGATGCTGCTCGACGTCCTCTTCGGGGAGGCGGGTCGCGACGTGCGCACCATGGCCGGCGTCGGCATCCTCATCAACGCGGCGTTCCAGGTGGTCAAGGTGCGCAACATGATCGTCGGGGCGGGCGTGCTGCCCAGCGCCAACGACGTGCGCGGAGTCATCATGGGCGACGTCGTCGGTGCCTTCCTGGTCGGGCTGCCGCTCGCCGTCCTCCTCGGCCTGCACACGCCGCTCGGCTACGTCGGCATCTTCGTGGCCCGCATCCTCGAGGAGCTGGCCAAGCTCGCCATCTTCACGTGGCGTGCGCGTCGCATCCGCTGGGAGCGCCTCGTCGCGCCGCGCGAGGCCGTCGCCGCCTGACCGCCCGGCCGGTCGCCCCGGCCTCAGCCGGTGACGACGAGCCCTTGGCGCATCCCGTCGGCGTAGTGGTTCTCGAGGTTGCAGACGAGCTCGTAGTGGCCCGGCGCCAGGGTCACCGTCACCCAGCCGACGGCGCCGGAGACGATGCCGTCACCGTGGCCCGCGGCGCAGGACGCCGAGGCCTCCCCGATGCTGCCCGACTCGTCGACCGTGCCGTCCCGGCCCGGCACGCGCTGTCCGGCGACGGCGTCGGCGACGAGCGGCAGGACGACGAGCTCGTGGGTGCGCCACCCGGAGTTCTCCACGACGACGCTCACCGGTCCGGAGTGGACGGCAGCGGGCCGCGCGACGAGCAGCATCCGGGCCCCCATCGGGGCGACGCCGCCCATCATCCGCGACAGGCCCATGTCGACGAGGCTGACGGTCACCCGCGACCCGGGAAGGTCGGTCGGGGCCGCACACGCCAGCGGCGCCGCCATCGGGACGCCCCTGCTCGACCCTGCGCGCACGCCACCCATGGCGCCACCCATCGGGGTCGTCGCCGCGGGTACTGCCGAACAGCCCGCGAGGATCAGGGCGACAGCTGCGAACGCAGCCCCGCCCGTGCACGAGCGACGGATGCTCCAGCCTCTGGCCATACCTCGACACTAACCCCGGGGGGTATGCGTGCGCCGGGTGTGTGACGCACCAGTCCCCAGCCGGCGACCGGCGTGCGCCAGAGTGGAGCCATGCCCAACCGACTCGACCGAGCGACGAGCCCCTACCTGCTCCAGCACCGTGACAACCCGGTGCACTGGCAGGAGTGGGGCGAGGCCGCGTTCGCGGAGGCGCGCGAGCGCAACGTCCCCGTGCTCCTGTCGGTCGGCTACGCGGCCTGCCACTGGTGCCACGTCATGGCCCACGAGTCGTTCGAGGACGAGGCCGTCGCCGCCGCGCTCAACGCCCGCTTCGTCCCGGTCAAGGTCGACCGCGAGGAGCGACCCGACATCGACGCCGTCTACATGTCGGCGGTCACGGCGACGACCGGCCACGGCGGCTGGCCGATGACGGTCTTCCTCACCCCCGAGGGCGAGCCGTTCTTCTGCGGCACCTACTTCCCGCGCGACCACTTCCTCCGCGTCCTGGCGGCCCTCGACGAGGCCTGGCGCACCCGCGAGGACGAGGTGCGCGCGTCGGGCTCGCACATCGCCACCAGCCTCGCCGAGGCCCTCCAGCCGCCGACGCCGTATGCCGTCGAGCCGGCAGCGCTGTCGTCCGCGGTCGGGCTGCTGGCCCGCCAGTTCGACCACGTGGCAGGCGGTTTCGGCGGCGCCCCGAAGTTCCCGCCGTCGATGGTGCTCGAGTTCCTGCTGCGCCACCACGCCCGGACCGGGGACCGGGACGCCCTCGCGATGGCGTCCCGCACGCTCGAGGCGATGGCGCGCAGCGGCCTCTACGACCAGCTCGCCGGTGGCTTCGCGCGCTACGCCGTCGACGCGGGCTGGGTCGTGCCGCACTTCGAGAAGATGCTCTACGACAACGCCCTGCTGCTGCGCGCCTACACGACGTGGTGGAAGGTGACCCGCGACCCGCTGGCCGAGCGCATCGTCCGTGAGACGGCCGACTTCGTCGTGCGCGACCTCGGCACCGAGACGGGAGGTTTCGCGTCGTCGCTCGACGCCGACGCTGCCGGCGTCGAGGGGCTGACGTACGCGTGGACACCGGAGGAGCTGCGAGAGGTCCTCGGGGACGACGACGGCCCCGTCGCGGCCGACCTGCTCGGCGTGACGACCGAGGGCACGTTCGAGCACGGCGCCTCGACGTTGCAGCTGCCGTCAGAGCCGGGTGACCGCGACTGGTTCGACGACGTGCGAGCACGACTGCTGGCAGCCCGCGCCGGTCGACCTCAGCCCGGTCGTGACGACAAGGTCGTGACGTCGTGGAACGGCCTCGCGATCGCCGCGCTCGCGGGTGCCGGCGCCGCGCTCGAGCGGCCGGACTGGGTGGCCGCCGCGGCCCGGTGCGCCGCACACGTCCTCGACGTCCACGTCGTCGACGGGGAGCTGCGGCGTGCGTCACGCGTCGGCACGGTCGGGACGGCGCGTGCCGTCGCGGACGACCACGGCAACCTCGCGGACGGCCTGCTCGTGCTGCACCAGGTGTCGGGTGAGCGACGCTGGCTGGACGCCGCCCGACAGGTCCTGGACGCCGCGAGCGACTTCGCGGCCGACGACGGCGGGTTCCACGACACCGCCTCGGACGCCGAGCCGCTCTACCTGCGCCCTCGCAGCGCCGCGGACAACGCCGAGCCGGCGGGGCAGTCCGCTCTGGCGGGAGCGCTCGTCACCCTCGGCGCGGTGACCGGTGACCCGGCCGCCCTCGCGGCGGGGGCCACCTCCACCGCTGCGGGGATGGGGCTCGCCGTCCGCGAGCCGCGGTTCGGCGGGTGGTCGCTCGCGGTCGCCGAGTCCCTCGTCAGCGGACCGCTGCAGGTCGCCGTCGTCGGGTCCGGTCGCGAGGCCGACGCGCTCGAGGTGGTGGCGCGCCGGTCCCCGAGCCCTGGACTCGTCGTCGTGCGCGGCGAGCCGGACGCGCCCGGCGTCCCGGTGCTGGCCGACCGCCCACTCGTCGGCGGACGCGCTGCGGCCTACGTCTGCCGCGGCATGGTCTGCGAGCTGCCCACGACCGACCCCGAGCAGCTGGCTGCGCAGCTGGGTGCGGTGGCTGGCGAGGGGCTCGGCGGAGTGGTCGGCTGAGGCGACGAACCGCCCGACATTCGCATCTGGCGGGCCAAACCCCCGCATTCTGCAACAATCACCGCATGATGGGCTCAGCGCGCACCGCGGTCGTCGTCGAGGACGACGACGACATCCGTGAGCTCATCACGCACAGCCTGACCATGCAGGGCTTCGAGGTGTCGGCGGCGTCCTCGGGACAGGCGGGCCTCGAGCTCGTCGTCGCGACCGACCCCGACCTCGTCACCCTCGACCTGGGCCTGCCCGACCTCGACGGGATCGAGGTGTGCCGCCGGGTGCGCGACGTGAGCCAGGCCTACGTCGTCATGATCAGCGCGCGCACCGACGAGATCGACCGCCTCATGGGCCTCGAGATCGGCGCCGACGACTACCTCACCAAGCCGTTCAGCCCTCGCGAGCTGCAGGCCCGCGTCAACGCGATGTTCCGGCGGCCGCGCACCGGCGGACCCAACGGCTCCGACGACGCGACGGGTCCGGCCGGCACCGTCTCGGCCGCCTCGGCCGGCGGCCCGACCACCGACGGCGCGACACCGGACGAGCCGGCACCCGAGCTCGTGCGTCACGGCCGCATCGCCGTCGACCCGGAGGGCCGCGTCGCCACGGTCGACGACCAGGAGGTCGACCTGACCCGCACCGAGTTCGACCTGCTCTCGACCCTGATCAGCGCACCGCGCCGCGTGTGGTCGCGCGCCGTCCTCCTCGACAGCCTGTGGGGCCCCGGGTGGTCCGAGGAGCACCTCGTCGAGGTGCACGTGGGCAACCTCCGCCGCAAGCTGAGCCGTCTCGGCCCCGACGGCACGCGTGCCCCGATCCGGACCGTGCGGGGCGTCGGCTACCGCATGGAGGAGCCCGACGCGTTCTGACGCCGACGGCGCTGTGACTGTGGCTGGGCCGCTGGGCCGCCCGCTCGTGTCGACGCGTCGGAGGTCAGGCGCCGACGGGCGGTGCCGAGTGGTCGAGGTGCGACCGCAGCGCGACGCGAGCACCCGGGGCCAGACCGAGCATCGACGTCCCGCGTTCGCGGGCCAGCTCGGTCTCACCGCGACTGACCGCCTCGATGACGCAGAGCACGGCCGACTCGAGCCGGACGAGTCCGACGGTGGCCGACGAGACGCGCAGGCTCAGCAGGACGTCCATCGCCGCGACCTCGTCGCGGCGGTCGAGCGCGGACGCGGCGCGGGCCAGCCGGGCATCAAGCATCCGCAGGTAGGTCTGGGCGATGGAGCGAGCGAGGTCGTCGCTCTCGAGCTCCGATGCGAGACGGGTCAGTGCCCTCGGGTCGAGCTCGTCGACCGTGAGTCCGGGACAGGCCGGGCTCACGACCTGCTCAGCGGCCACGGCCGGCGCCGAAGGCGTCCGGGGCCAGAGCCGTCCCGCGGCGCCGCGGACGTCGGGCGATGTTCCGGGTCGGGACGGGCCGGCCTCCCACCAACTGGCCCGTCCCGCTCCGGTCCACTCCCCCCACCGAGAGCTCCGAGTGGGCCCCCCGACCGGGGAGGGCGCCGCGACCGCGCACCGTCACTGCAGGGTCAGTGTCGGTGCTGATGGTCATGGCGCTCTCCTCCCCGGATCGGCGGGCACTCGCCCGAAGGTCTCTGAGTCAGCGAGCCGGTCCCCCGACCGTTGCTGCTGATGAGGACGACTCTTCCGCGCCGACTGCAAGGTGCGAACCCCCGGGCACGCATGGTTTCCGCAAGAAAGCCTCAAGGCCTTCCCGGTTCGGGCAGCCGTGCGCCCTTTGTCCTCGCGGAGCATCCCCCGAGCGGCCGAGCGGCCGGCGCCCGGGCGGCCGAGCGCCCCGCCGCCCGGGCGGGCCAGGTCGGCTCAGAGGGCCGTCGAGAGGTAGTCCGTCGCGTTCGTGGCGAAGGCTTCGCTCGTGCGCTCCGAGCCGACGAAGAGTGCCGTGGCCCAGATGTCGGCCCAGAGGAGGGTCGGTCCGGTCACCGTCACCGATCCGGGACGTCCGACGAGCTCACCGGTGGCCGGGTCGTAGAGGTGGGCGCCCCGGGCCGCGGTCCCCGAGGTCGCCACGGCCCCGCGCGTCAGCGCCAGGGTGTTCGCGATCCGCTGCCGGTCGAGAGGATCCTCGACGCCGATCCGCCAGGCGATGGCCTCGGGTCCGTCAGCGGGCATGTCGGCGTGGGCGCCGATCAGGATGTCGCCACCGGCGTTGATGCAGAAGGAGATCCGCTCCAGGTCGGACAGGGGCACGGACGCACGGTCGACGGCCCACCCCTTGACGAGGCCGGTCGGGTCGAACGCGAGGTCACCGTCGCCCGTGGGCAGCAGGGTCGTGAACGCCCCCCGGGTCAGCACCTCGGCCTCCTGCCCGATGCGCAGCGCCTCCTCGACGAGGGGACTGCACTGCGAGACCTGCACCTCCTCGCGGCGCAGCCGCATGAGGTCGGAGTCCTCGCGGTAGGTCGAGAAGATCGAGTCCATCTCGCGCAGGATCCGGAAGGCCGACGCCACCGCCTCGTGGGCGGCGAGACCGTCGACGTCGGCGCCCCGCAGGTGGATGGAGATCGGCATGCCCATGATCTGCTCGACCCATGCGCGCCGTGCCGGGGCCGGGGCGGGGTCGGGGACGCCGGGCTGGCGCGGTCGGGTGACGGGTCGGCTCATGGTTCGCTCCTTGGTCGCCTGTCTCAAGAGTGCCTCAGAGGTTGGCCTGGTCGATGGCGGACTGAAGGGACTGCGTGTAGCCGTCCCACGTGTACGTGGCACCGGACACGACGTCGATCTGCGCCGACTGGGCGCTGACGGCCTCCTGGTTGTAGACCGGGACGGCGGCCGAGTTGATCATCTGGTCGTGCCGGTCGTTCCAGGGGACCTGGAGCACCTCGGCGGCCGTGATCTTGCCGCTCGTGACGGTGATCTGGACCTGGACGTTGCCGTAGCGGGTCATGACGGCGTCACCGGCATACGTCTTGGCCGCGGACGAGGTGCTCGTCGAGCCGGACGAGCCCGAGGACGAGCCCGACGAGCTCGAGCCCGACGAAGTCGTGCCCGAGGTGGTCGTGTCGTCGGTGGTCGTGTCGTCGGCCGGCTCCTGACCGGAGGAGTCGGTCGAGGACGCGGACGACGACCCGGACGTGGAGCCGGTGCTGTCGGAGGTCTTGCCGCTCGCCGTCACCGGCCGGGTCTGGGCGGCCACGACGGCGGACGAGCTGCGGGACGTGCTGTAGCTGAAGAGGAGGACGAGCACGGTCAGGGTGCTCATGGCCCAGAGGACGATGCGACGCATTGGGGGGCTCGATTCGGTTCGGTTCGGTTCGCACGTCACGGAGTCGGGCGCGACGGCTGCGAGGTCTCAGTAGGCGAAGCGCTCGTGGTGGACGGCGTCCTGGGGTACGCCTGCCTCGTGGGCGGCGGTGATGACGGTGTCCATCCAGGCGGGGTTGCCGCACACGTAGACGTCGCGCTCGGCGATGTCGGG
Source organism: Terrabacter sp. RAF57 (assembly GCF_052113925.1). NCBI lineage: Bacteria > Bacillati > Actinomycetota > Actinomycetes > Micrococcales > Intrasporangiaceae > Terrabacter > Terrabacter sp. RAF57. The sequence continues at coordinate 27,262 of NZ_JBFRDT010000010.1, forward strand.
GACGATCCGGGTCAAGGCCTCGACGTCGCTGAGGTGTCGTGAGTCGACGGGGAGCCAGCTGTCGCGCTCGCGGTTGCGGTGGCCGACGACGGCGACGACGCGGCCGCCCTTGGCGCGGGCGAGGTCGAGCAGCTCGTCGCCGAGGACGATGTCGGACTGGCTTCCGACGCGATAGATGACGACGACACCGTCCGGCGACGCGGGAAGCTCCTCGAGGATGGCGCGCAGCGGCGTGATGCCGATGCCGGCTCCGATGAGCACGGCCTTCTCCCTCGTGCGGACCCCGGCGTGCAGGCGGCCGTACGGACCCTCGACGAGGACCTTGGTGCCCCGGCGGAGGGTCGCGAGGCGTGCGCTCGAGCCACCGACGGCCTCGGCCGTGATCCGGAGCGAGCGACCGTCGGGCGCGGCGGACAGCGAGTACGGGTTGCCTCGGGTCCAGCCCGCGCCGTCGAGGAAGCGCCACTGGAAGAACTGGCCGGCACGGACGGGCAGACGGTCGAGGCGGCGGCCCGTCATGACGACGGAGGTCACGGTCGGGGACTCGGCGACGACCGCGGAGACGACCAGACGGTGGCGGCGCGAGCGGATGAGCGGCAGACCCACCCGGTAGACGAGGACGGCGACCAGTGCAAAGGCGTACAGACCCCACCAGAACACCGTCGCGGTGACGTTCGCGTTGAAGTCCGCCCCCGTCCAGAGCTGGTGCGGCAGCGCGAGGCCGGCCCCGAGGTAGGCGTAGAGGTGCAGCAGGTGCCACGACTCGTAGCGAAGCCTGGCCCGAGCCTTCTTCACGGAGGTGACGACGACCATGACGAGCGCGATCGTGCCGGCGAGGGCGAGCAGCATGCCCGGGGAGTGCAGGACCTGGTCGACGAAGGTGGCGACGACGCCGAGGTCGGTGCCGGCGCTGTAGCCGACGGTGACGAGGGCGATGTGGGCGATCATGAGGTTGAACGAGGTGAAGCCGACGAGCCGGTGCACGCGGGCGAGCTCGTCCTGTCCCCAGGCCTGCTCGACGAGCGGGATGCGCGCCATGAGCAGCACCTGCAGGAGCATCAGCACCGAGGCGACGAGCCCGGCGAGGCGGCCGATGTTGGTGAGGCTCTCACCCAGCGAGCCGAAGGCGGCCAGCCCTCCCCCCGCGACCCAGAGCGCCACGACGAAGAGCGTGACCCCCCAGGCGAAGACGGCGGAGGCGTCGCGCCACCAGCGGGGCGTCGGAGCAAGGGCCTGGCGTCGTGACGCGGCCGGCACCGAGAGGTCGCGGCTCTCGGGGAGGGCGAGAGAGGTCATGTCACACACATTTGTGGCGGACCCTGTGCGTGCGCTGTGTCGACGGGGTGTCAGTCGTATGAGTCGCCGTCCCCGTGGCCCGTGCTCTCGTGGCGCCATCGGGACAGGTCTGTCGCAGCCGGCAGGACGCCGAGCTGCTCGCGCAGCCTGGTCGTGTCGAAGACGCGCGTGACCGCGAGGTGCGAGACGACGTATGCCGTGAGCAGCGGAGGCGTGGACGCCCGGGTCATCCGGGCGGTGGCCTCGAGGGCCAGCGCAGCGGCCCAGGCGACGCCCGCTCCGGGGAGGAGCGGGCGCTCGGGCCATCCGTTGGCCTTGGCGACACCGGCCGCGACCACGGCGAGCGGCAGAGCGTGATCATCGGCGACGTTGAGCACCGCTCTGCCGCAAACGGATTCGCTGGCGGCGACGGCGGCATCTGCGACCAGCCGCACGTCCGTGAGGTGGACGAGCGTGTCAGCGCTGCCGGGGCACAGCAGCCGGCCACGGCGTCGGGCGCGCTCGAGCCGCGGGAGGAGGGTCGGGTCGCCGGGACCGTGGACGGCGTGGGGTCGGAGCACGACGCTGCCCGCGCGCCCGAGGACGAGCCGCTCCTGGTCGGCCTTGGCGCGCGAGTAGGAGGACAGGTGGTGCGTCGTCACCGGCACGTCCTCGGTGAAGACGTGCCCGGAGCCGGCGGGGGGCCGAAGGGGGTAGACGCTGCACGACGAGACGAGCACGACTCTGGCGCGGGGCCACGTCGCGAGGACCGCACGCGTGCCGCCCACGGTGACGGCGTCGTGGACGGCCCGGGGTGCCCACTCGTCGACGTGCGCGGCGGCATGGACGACGACGTCGACAGGCGACGGGTCGGGCAGGACACCGGTCGTGAGGTCCCACGGACGGTGCACGAGCCCGGGGCGCGCCCGAACCGGTCGCCGGGACAGTGCGAGCACCTCGTGGCCACGGTCGAGCAGCCGGTCGACGACAGCGGCGCCCACGAAGCCGCTGGCTCCGGTCACGGCGACCCTCATCGGACCGCACCCGCCCGGTCGTGGGAGACGACGGCCCGCAGCGCATCGAGGTCGACCACGCCGGAGCGGCCCCGCCGCGGCAGCGCGTCGACGAGGACGACGTCGTCGGGACGCCAGGCCTCGTCGGCGAGCGCCGCCCAGGCGCCGTGGACGAGACGGCTCACCCGTGACGCCGTCGACGGGTGGGCTCTGCCGAGGCCGCCGACCGGGACGACGGCGAGGACGACGTGCTCGTCGCCCGAGACCGCGTCGGGCAGCCCGACGAGGGCACAGTCGCGGACGACGTCGCCGAGCCGGTCGAGGAGGAGCGGCTCGACGAGCTCCGGGTAGATGTTGGCCTGTCCGCGGATGATCATGTTCTTGGCCCGACCGGCGAGCAGGAGCGTGCCGTCGGCGGCCAGCTCGCCGAGGTCGCCGGTGCGCACCTCCTGACTCGGCGGCTCCCCCGCGAGACGGTGCCGCGCCTGCGCCGCCCGCACGACGACCTCGCCCACCCCGTCAGTCCCCGGCTCGTCGATGCGCACCGCGACGCCGGGTAGTGGCCGCCCGAGGCTCGTGCGCCCGGAGGGTGACGCCAGCACGTCGGCCCCGGTGGCGACGGCGACCGGCAGCGCTTCGGTGAGTCCGTAGACGGCGCGCACGTCCACGCCCGGGGCCAGCACCTCGAGACGTCGCACCGTGGCCGGCAGCACGGGGGCCCCACCCATGGCGACGTGCCGCACGGTCGGTGGCAGTCCTCGGCTGGCCGCTGCGAGCACCTTGGCCGGGACGGCGTACGCGTGGGTGGCTGACTCGCGTGCCGCCTGCCGCAGCCACGCGTCCGGTGACGCCGTGACCGGCGGCAGCGACCAGACCGCACCGGCCACGAGGGTCGGCAGGCCGATCATCAGCTGGTCGGTGTGCATGGTGTCGTCGGTGTCGAGGCCGAGTGCCGAGACGGCGGCGCCGACCCCCGCCGAGAGCGACGCGAGGGTGTGCACGACCGCACGGGGCGCGGCGGTCGAGCCCGACGTGAAGACGACGAGTGCGTCGCGCACGGGGTCCCCGACGACGGGTGCCGAATGCGCCGGCGGCAGGTGCTCCCACCGGGTGGCGGAGCGCGGCACCCCGGGGAGCCGTGGACCGGTGACGACGTGGACGAGCCCGGCCGTAGACAGGTCGGGCAGCTGCAGGCCCGACGTGGCCGGCAGGCGCGCGAGCAGTGCCGAGAGCGGCCGGTGACCGGCGGCGTGCACGAGGGTGTCCGCGACCGCCGCGTGCACGGGCACGACGCGACGCCGCACGTCGAGCAGCGCCTGCCCCGCGCCGGGGTCGGCCACGACGACGACACCCCCGGCCAGCACGACACCGAGTGCAGCCGCCACGGCGCGCGGCGAGGGCCGGACGGCGAGCAGCACCCCGTCACCCGGCCCGACCCCGTGGGCGGTGAGGTGGGCCGCCACGGCACGGACGTCGCAGCCGAGCTCGCCGTAGGTGACCGACCGGGCCCGGTGGTCCCGGATCGCCACCCGGTGCGGCTCGGTGGCCGCCCGGGCGAGGAGCGCCGTGACGAGGTCGGCCCCGTCGGTCATGCCGCCCGGCCCGCGCTCCTGGCGCCGGTCGCGCCCGCCCCCGAGCCCGCCCTCGCCCTCGCACGGTTGGCGGCCGGGCAGCGGACCGTGAGCTCGGCGTATCTCGGCACGAGAACGCGTCGGGCGGCCCGACGCGACGTCACGACGAGCCCGTGCTCTCCCGCGAGCTCCAGGAGCATGCCGGTCATGGCCTGCAGCTCGGCGAGCGCGAGGGGGGCGCCGAGGCAGAAGTGCGAGCCGGCTCCGAACCACAGGTGGCGCAGGTCGCCCGTGGCGGGTCGTCCCGGCTCGAAGCCCCCGTCGCGCCGCGTCGCCCACCACAGGAGCACGACGACGCGCTCGTCGGCGCGAAGCCGGACCCCGTCGATCTCGGTCGGGCGAACGACCCGTCGCAGGGTCGCGAGGCTCGGCGTCGTCATGCGCAGACCCTCGGCGACCACGTCGTCGAGCCGGCACGCCGTCGCCGCGCGAGGCTCGAGCAGGCCCGCGTCGGCCAGCTGGCCGACGATCCGCGGCAACGCACTGCTGACCGTGCCCGTGCCGGTGAGGAAGAGCGCGGCGGCCAGCGACCGCGCGTCGTCGAGCGCGGCGCCCCGCTCTGCCAGCCGACCCATGACCGTGGCGGACGAGGCGGCGGCATGGGCGGACTCGGCGGCGTCCTGCACCACGGCGAGCGCCGCGCGCGCCCGCTGTGCCGCGGCGTCGTCGAAGGTGCGGGTGCGCCACGTGACCATCGACTCGATGGCGTCGCTCGCCTCCAGGAGCACCGACGGCGGGGTCTCGGGGTCGAGCCCGACGACCGCCCCGATCACGGCGGCGGACACCTCACGGGCGAGCCGGACGACGTCGACCTCCTCCCCCACGCGCAGCCGCGCCGCGGCCCCCGCGACGATGGGACGGGCCGCCGCGTCGCAGACCTCGCGCACGACCCGGGGCGAGAAGAGGTCGGCGAGGGTGTGCCGCAGGCCGCGGTGGTCGTCGCCCTCCATGTTGAGCAGCACCCGGTCGCCGAGCACCGGGGTCCAGAGTGCTCCGGACGACCCCGGGCCGTTCTTGGCGAAGGCGTCGGTGTCGGTGAGCACCCGCCGTGCCGACCGCGGGTCCGCCACGAGCACGCCGACGCCGGGCACGCGTACCACTCCGCGCCGCGACACGGCCACGTCGACGACGCGGGCCACGACGGGGTGTGCCGAGCGGATCAGCCGTGACTCCCAGCGGCTCCCCGGGTCGGTGCGCGCGAGCGCCCTCACGCGACGCCCCGAACGTCGACGACGTCGGGGTGGTGGCCGTGGTCGAGGTACCACCGCAGGGTGTTGCGCAGGCCGTAGGCCCGGAGGCGTCGAACCGACGCGTGCACGACGAGGCCACGGTGGTACTCGATGCGGGAGCTGACCCGGCGCACCCGGTTGACGAGCTCCCGGTCCTCGTGGACCTCCTCGATGGCGGTGCGCGGAAAGCCACCGCTCGCCTCGTAGGCCGCGGCGCTGACACCGATGTTGCACCCGGGGCTCATCCGGTAGGGCCCGTGCAGCTCGGGAGACCGGTTGCTCGGACGGAAGCGGCCGAACGTCTGGCACAGGCCGATGACCCCGGGCAGCACGACCCGTTCCCACGGCTGCAGGCGCACCTCGTCGGTGCGCGCCCGCATCGGCCCGGTCACGAGGTCGGCGCCGCCGGCGAAGGCACGCCGACCGACGGCGGTCCACTCGCGGACCGGCACCGTGTCGGCGTCGGTGCGCAGCACGTGCGTCGCTCCGTGCGCGATGGCGTGGCGCACACCCGTGTCGGAGGCCGCGCCCGTGCCCTTGCGCGGCTCGGTGACGATCGAGACGCCGAGATCGTATGCCGCACAGACCCTTTCGACCTCGTCCGCGGTCCCGTCCGTGCTGGCGTTGTCGACGACGACGAGCGTGAAGTCGCGGTCACGCTGCGCTGCGATCGCGGCGATGGTCCGCCCGATGCCCTCCTGCTCGTTGAAGGCCGGGACGACGACCCAGAGGCGGACTCCCCCGGCACCCAGGGGCGCGGGAGCGTTCACCACCGCACCGCCATCGTGCCCACGCTGATGCCTCCGGCCAGGCCCACGAGCAGGACGGGCTCACCCGGGCGGGCCAGGTCGAGCCGCTCGATCTGCTGCCACTGGAGGGGCAGGGTGGCGGAGGCGCAGTTGCCGTGGTCGGGCAGCGTCTCGACGACGAGGTCGCGACGCAGGCCGAGGCGTGCGGCGAAGACGTCGAGGTAGGGCATCGCGACCTGGTGGACGGCGACGGCCGCGAAGTCCTCGACCCCGAGACCGTCGGCCTTGAGGGCTCGGTGGATCTCCTCCACGTCGACGCTGTCGAAGGCCTGACGCAGGCGCGCGCCGTCCATGACGAAGTAGCCCTTGTCGACGTCGCGGGGATGGCGGGTGCCGCCGGCGGGGAGCTGGCCCACGGACCAGTGCCGCGACTCCGCGGTGAACCAGCGGTGCAGGATCTCCCCGCGCGCGCCGGGAGAGGCTCGCTCGACGAGCGCTGCGGCCCCCGCGTCACTCATGGTGTAGCCGGGCACCGACTCGACGAACTGCCGGGCGTCGCGCACGCGCCAGCGCGCCGCGCGCGACGGCATCTCACCGGTGACGACGAGCACGCGTTCGTACTGCCCCGTGGCGATGAGGGCCTCAGCGACCTGGACGCCGTTGAGCCAGGAGTTGCACGCGTTCTTGACGTCCATGACGGGGCACCGGGCACCGAGCAGGTCGGCCACGATGTGCGCGGTGGCGGGCTCGACGAGGTCCTGCGACGCCGAGGCGAAGACGAGGAGGTCGACGTCGGCGACCTCGAGGCCCAGCAAGGCCAGTGACGTGCGCGCCGCCTCTGCGGCCAGGTCGGACGCCTGCGTGTCGGGACCGGCGTGGTGGATGCGCCGCACTCCCGTGAGACGTCCAAGGACCCCGGGCTCAGGCACGAAGCCGTCGCTCGCGCCGACGACGCGGGCCTCGACCTCCTCGATGGTGAGGACGTGCTCGGCGACGTGCGCGCTGACCCCGACGATCCGGCTGGACGGGCGACTGGACATGCGAACGCGGCCCTCCCTGACTCGGCGTCGTGGCCCCCTCCGGAGCCGTGCGGGCAGTTTACGGTGAGCGGATACCACCCGCGCTGAGCCGACGTACTCAGGCCCGTGGCGTCCGCTCCGACCGCGAGCCGGCTCGTCGGGTGCTCATCCCCACCTACCGACGCTTCGTCGTGGCCCGTGCCTGAGACCCGACCCGACGGGTCCGACTCGACCGGTCCGACCCGTCAGGGCCACCAGCCGAGCAGGCTCCCGCCTATTTTGACGATGAAGGCGCTGACGACGAGGACGAAGACGACGCGCACGAAGCCGCTCCCCTTCGCCACGGCCGTGCGCGCCCCGACGTAGCCGCCGAGCAGGTTGGCCCCGGCGATGACGACCCCGACCTTGAAGATGACGAGACCCATCGGCAGGAAGACGGTCAGCGCACCGAGGTTCGTCGCGAAGTTCGCGATCTTGGCCTTGGCGCTCGCCTCGAGGAAGTTGTAGCCGAGCAGGCCCACGAGGGCGAAGACGAGGAAGCTGCCGGTGCCCGGGCCCAGCGCGCCGTCGTAGACCCCGATGCTGAAGCCGGTCAGCATCGCGAGCACGGTGTGCTTGGCGCCGTGGAAGCGGCGGATCGACTCCGAGCCGAGGTCCGGCTTGAAGAGCGTGTACGCACCGACGAGGACGAGGAGCACGAGGATGATCGGGTTGAAGGCCGACTTGGGGATGTGCAGCCCGATGAGCGCCCCGCCGATCGACCCGACGTAGGCGACGGCCGCCATCGGCAGCGCCGTGCGCAGGTCGGGGCGCACGCGACGGTAGAAGGTGACCGAGCTCGTCGCCGTGCCGAAGATCGAGCCGAACTTGTTCGTCGCGAGCAGCTGCGCCGGCGACGCGCCGGGGAGGCCGATGAGCAGCGCCGGCAGCTGCACGAGGCCGCCGCCACCGACGACGGCGTCGATCCAGCCCGCGACGAACGCCGCGGCCGCGAGGAACGCGAGGGTCGTGAGGGTCGGGTCGCTCACGCGTCCGCACCGTCGGCGCGGGCGTTCCAGGACTCGACGATCGTCAGCACGTCGGTGATCTCGTGAGCCACGGCGTCGGGCGTCGCGTCGTGCGAGACCTGCTGATCGAGCGGGATGCTCGAGTGCGGCACCCAGATGGCGCGCATGCCGACCTGCTGCGGACCGTGCACGTCCTCGTAGGACCGGTCGCCGACGTAGGCGCACTCAGCGGGCTCGACACCGGCCGCACGGGCGGCGTGGGCGAAGATCTCGGGCTGCGGCTTCACCCACGGGGTCTCGCTGGAGTAGACGTCGACGTCGACGAGGTCAAGGACGCCGTCCCGCTCGAAGATCGACCGGTGGTAGTCGCGGTCCCACAGCGTGTTGGACAGCACACCGACACGAATCCCCTTCTCGCGCAGGCTTTCCCACAGCGGGCGGATCTCCGGCGCCGTGATCGTGTGCGGCTCCCACAAGGTGCGGTATGCCGTGAGCGCCTCCTCGGCGCCCGGGTGGCCGTCCGTGACGCCGACCGACTCGAGCAGCTCGTGCAGGCGTGCGCTGCCGCCGCCGCTGCGCCCACGGCGCCACGCGGCGTCCTCGGCCGCGCAGATGGCCGCGACGAACGCGGCGTGCGCGTCGCCCGTGTGACCGAGCCCGGCGGCATACGCCCCCCACGTCGCGTGGAAGTCCACCTCGTGCCAGGGCGTGATGGTGCCGCCCCAGTCGAAGAGGACGGCCCGCACGGGCGGGACGGCCGCCGTCACGAGCGCTCGACCTCCGCGGTGACCTCGGCGGTCAGGGCGGCCACGGCGTCGTCGACGGCGACCTCCCGGCGCTCGCCCGTGCGACGGTCCTTGATCTCGACCGTCCCGTCGGCGAGGCCGCGGCCGATGACGAGGATCGTCGGGATGCCGACGAGCTCGGAGTCCTTGAACTTCACGCCGGGGCTGACGCCCTTGCGGTCGTCGACGAGGACGGTGAGGCCCTGGATCTCGAGCTCGCGGGCGATCTCCTCGGCCTTGACGAAGAGGGCCTCGTCCTTGCCGGCCACGACGACGTGGACGTCGGCGGGTGCGAGCTCGCGCGGCCAGATGATCCCCGACTCGTCGTGGTTGCCCTCGACGACGCACGCCACGGCGCGCGAGACACCGACCCCGTAGGAGCCCATGACGACCGTGACGAGCTTGCCGTTCTGGTCGAGCACCTTGAGATCGAGCGCCTCGGCGTACTTCGTGCCGAGCTGGAAGACGTGGCCCATCTCGATGCCGCGGGCCGTCGAGAGCGTGTGGTCGCAGTTCGGGCAGGCGTCACCGGCGCGGACCTCGGCGGCCTCGATGGTGCCGTCAGCCGCGAAGTCGCGACCGGCGACGAGGTCGATGACGTGCTGGCCGGCGACGTTGGCGCCGGTGACCCAGCGGCTGCCCTCTGCGATCCGGGGGTCGAGGAGGTAGCGGATGCCGGTCGTGCCCTCGAGCCCGAGCGCACCCGGGCCGATGTAGCCCTTGACGAGCGCCGGGTTGGCCGCGAAGTCGGCCTCGGTGAAGGCCTCCACCTCCGCCGGCTCGACCTGCGCGCCAAGGCGCTTCTCGTCGACCTCGCGGTCACCGGGGACGCCGATGGCGAGCGGCTCGCGGGTGCCGTCGGGCTGGACGAGCGTCACGACGACGTTCTTCAACGTGTCGCCAGCGGCCCACGGGCGGTCCTCGCGCGGGAAGCGCTCGTTGAGGTGTGCGACGAGCGTGTCGATGGTCGGGGTGTCAGGCGTGTCCTCGGCGTGCGCGGTGGGCACGCCGTCCCAGCCGACGGGGTCGGGGGTGGGCACACGCACGGCCTCGACGTTGGCGGCATACCCGCAGCTCGTGCACCGCACGTAGGTGTCCTCGCCGACCTCGGCCGTCGCGAGGAACTCCTCGCTCTTGCTGCCGCCCATGGCGCCCGCCATCGCCTCGACGATGACGTAGTGGAAGCCGAGGCGGTCGAAGATGCGGACGTAGGCCTCGCGGTGCAGCTGGTAGCTCTTCTCGAGGCCGGCGGCGTCGACGTCGAAGGAGTAGCTGTCCTTCATGACGAACTCGCGGCCGCGCAGCACGCCGGCACGGGGTCGCGCCTCGTCGCGGTACTTCGTCTGGATCTGGTAGATCGAGAGCGGCAGGTCCTTGTAGGAGCTGTAGAGGTCCTTGACCGTGAGGGTGAACATCTCCTCATGGGTCGGGCCGAGGAGGTGGTCGGCGCCCTTGCGGTCCTGGAGGCGGAAGATGTTGTCGCCGTACTCGGTCCAGCGACCGGTGGCCTCGAAGGGCTCCTTGGGCAGCAGCGCCGGGAAGAGCAGCTCCTGGGCGCCGATGGCGTCCATCTCCTCGCGGACGATCTTCTCGACGTTGCGCAGGACGCGCAGGCCGAGGGGCAGCCACGTGTAGACACCGGGGCTGACCCGCCGCACGTAGCCGGCGCGGACGAGCAGCCGGTGGCTCGGGACCTCTGCGTCCGCCGGGTCCTCGCGAAGGGTTCGCAGGAACAGGGACGACATGTGCAGGGCCACCGGGACTCCTCGAGTGGTGCAGGGTGCACGGCGCGGCGTGACTCGTGCGCGCGGGTGCGGAACCCCGGCAGGATATCGGCCGCCCGGGATGCCCCGTTGGCCCGTGTCCTGTCCACTTCCCGTCCTGACCGGACAGGAACCGGTCACGGGCTTGACCGGCGAGTAGCCCCGCGTGTTCAGTGAGCCTGCCGGATCGGCAGGTGCGGTCGAACTCGTCCAGACATCGTGACGTCCTTGTGACAACACGACGGGGTGTTCGGCCACGCACGGGTGAACGGTGAGCAACAATCGGGGAGGGCGTTCGCGCCTCACGAAACACCACAAAGGAGTGCTGACGACCAGATGAGCGACCCCTCCATCCCGGCTCCTGGATCCTCGGGTGCGGACAGCACCGGCGCCGCGGCCCCCGCCGCGAACCCGCCCGGCAGCGTCATCCTCGAGATGCGGGACATCACCAAGGAGTTCCCCGGCGTCAAGGCGCTCTCGAACGTCTCCATGGCCGTGCGCCGCGGAGAGGTCCACGCGATCTGCGGGGAGAACGGCGCCGGCAAGTCCACCCTCATGAAGGTGCTCTCAGGGGTGCACCCCGCGGGCACCTACGACGGCGAGATCCACTTCGAGGGTCAGCTGTGCGAGTTCAACAACATCCGCGACAGCGAGCACGCCGGCATCGTCATCATCCACCAGGAGCTCGCGCTCATCCCGGAGATGTCGATCGCCGAGAACATCTTCCTCGGCAACGAGACGGCCAGGAGCGGCGTCATCAACTGGCTCTCGACCCGCGTCAAGGCGCGCGAGCTGCTCGCCCGCGTCGGCCTCGACGAGGAGCCCGACACCAAGATCCGTGACATCGGCGTCGGCAAGCAACAGCTCGTCGAGATCGCCAAGGCGCTCTCCAAGGACGTCAAGCTGCTCATCCTCGACGAGCCGACCGCCGCGCTGAACGAGGGCGACTCCCAGCACCTGCTCGACCTCATCGCGGGGCTGCGCTCCAAGGGCGTCACCTGCATCATGATCAGCCACAAGCTCAACGAGATCGAGCAGATCGCCGACTCCATCACCATCATCCGCGACGGCAAGTCGATCGAGACCCTCCGCGTGAAGGAGGACGGCGTCGACGAGAACCGCATCATCCGCGGCATGGTCGGCCGTGACCTCGAGTCGCGCTTCCCCGACCACACCCCCGACATCGGCGAGGTCTTCTTCGAGGTGCGCAACTGGACGGTGCGCCACCCCAGCGTGGCCGACCGGCTCGTGGCCAAGCACAGCGACTTCTTCGTCCGCCGCGGCGAGATCGTCGGCTTCGCCGGCCTCATGGGCGCCGGGCGCACCGAGCTCATGCGCAGCCTCTTCGGCCGCTCCTACGGCACCTACGTCGAGGGCACCATCCTCAAGGACGGCAAGGAGGTGCGACTGCGGTCCGTCTCCGACGCCATCGACGCCGGCCTCGCCTACGTCACCGAGGACCGCAAGACGTTGGGTCTCAACCTCCTCGACGACATCAAGCGCACCACGGTCTCGGCGCGGCTCTCGCGCATCACCCACGGCTTCGTCGTCGACGAGCGCGAGGAGTACAACTTCGCCGAGTCCTATCGGAAGTCCCTGCGCACCAAGGCTCCCAACGTCGACGAGGGGGTCTCGAAGCTCTCCGGCGGCAACCAGCAGAAGGTCGTCCTCGCGAAGTGGCTCTTCACCGAGCCGGACCTGCTCATCCTCGACGAGCCCACGCGCGGCATCGACGTCGGCGCCAAGTTCGAGATCTACGGGATCATCCAGAGGATGGCCTCGGAGGGCAAGGGCGTCATCCTCGTCTCGTCCGAGCTCCCCGAGCTGATCGGCCTGTCCGACCGCATCTACACGATCGCCGAGGGCGCGGTCACCGGCGTGCTGTCCCGTGAGGAGGCCGACCAGGAGTCCCTGATGCGCCTCATGACCCGGCGCACCCACGGCGGCTCCGAGGCGACCACGCGCGAGAGCGCGTGACCGGCGCCGAGACGCCGGACCCGACACCTCCCCCATCCACACCCGACACAGCCAGGACTGCACCCATGGACAAGGTCAAGAAGATCTTCGGTGGCGACACCCGTCAGCTCGGCATGATCTTCGCCCTCGTGGCGCTGATCATCTTCTTCCAGATCTGGACCGGCGGGCTGACGCTCACGCCGGACAACGTCATCAACATCTTCCAGCAGAACTCCTACATCCTCGTGCTCGCCATCGGCATGGTGCTCGTCATCATCGCCGGCCACATCGACCTGTCCGTCGGCTCCGTCGCGGCGTTCGTCGGCATCTGCGTGGCCATCGCGATGCGTGACTGGAACCTCAGCTGGTGGATGGGCATCCTCCTCGGCCTCGCGATCGGCGCCCTCGTCGGGGCGTGGCAGGGGATGTGGACCGCCTACGTCGGCATCCCGGCGTTCATCGTGACGCTCTCGGGCATGCTGCTCTTCCGCGGCGCGAACCAGTACGTCGGCAAGTCCAACTCGGTGCCGGTCTCCGAGGACTTCCAGGTCATCGGCGGCGGCTACCTCCCCGAGGTCGGGCCTGACACCGGCTACAACAACCTCACCGTCCTCATCGGGCTGCTGCTCGCCGTCGGGATCGTCGTCGGCAGCCTCCGCAGCCGTCGCGCCCTCGTCAAGCTCGGAGCCGACGTCGAGGAGGCGTGGGTCATGTGGGTGCGGCTCGGCCTGATCTGCGCCGCCATCATCGGTGCGACGCTGCTCTTCGGCTCCGGCCGCCCCGGCACGTCCTTCCCCATCTCCGGGATCATCCTGGCCGTGCTCGTCCTGCTCTACGGCTTCATCTCCAACCGCACCGTCATCGGCCGCCACATCTACGCCGTCGGCGGCAACCGCCACGCGGCCGAGCTGTCCGGTGTGAAGAGCAAGAAGGTCAACTTCCTCGTCATGATGAACATGTCGATCCTGGCGGCCCTCGCCGGCATGATCTTCGTGGCGCGCTCGACCGCCTCCGGTCCGTCCGACGGTGTCGGCTGGGAGCTCGACGCCATCGCCGCCGTCTTCATCGGTGGCGCCGCCGTCACCGGCGGTGTCGGCACCGTCGTCGGCTCCATCGTCGGAGGCCTCGTCATGGCCGTGCTCAACAACGGCCTGCAGCTCAAGGGAATCGGCGCCGACGCGACGCAGATGATCAAGGGCCTCGTGCTCCTCGTCGCCGTCGCCTTCGACGTCTACAACAAGTCGCAGGGCCGCGTGTCGCTCCTCGGCATGCTGACCCGCAACTTCCGACGCGGCGGAAGCGACGACGACTCATCCGCCCCACCGTCGCCGTCCGCGGCCACCGAGACGACTCCCGTCTCCGAGACCATCCGCCAGTCCAGCTGAGCCGCCGGCTCGGCCCGACGAACCCCCCAGACCCACCCAAGAACCACCAGAGACCCGGTCAGGGCGCCCGCCCGCGACCGAGAGGGATCCGCGCTCCGCCCGGACGCGATGAGAGGAAAGAGAGCACATGCGTACCTTTACCAAGGTGCTGGGCGTCACGGCTGTGGCCGCCCTTGTTCTGACCGGTTGCGGTCGGAGCAGCGACACCGGCACGACGCCGGGCGCATCGAACGGCGGATCCGCTGCGGCGGGATTCCCCGCCAACGCCGTCATCGGCGTCGCCCTGCCGCAGAAGACGTCGGAGAACTGGGTGCTCGCCGAGCAGCTGTTCAAGGACGGACTGTCGGCAGCCGGATTCCAGGGCGACGTCCAGTTCGCCAACGGCGGCGTGTCCGAGCAGCAGAACCAGATCTCCGCCATGGTCACCAAGGGCGCCAAGGTCATCGTCGTCGGTGCCATCGACGGCTCGCAGCTGGGCACCCAGCTCAAGGCCGCCAAGGACGCCGGCGCGACAGTCATCGCCTACGACCGTCTCGTGAAGAACACCGCGGCCGTGGACTACTACGTGGCCTACGACAACTTCAAGGTCGGCGAGCTGCAGGGTCAGGCCCTGCTCGACGGCATGGCCAAGAAGAAGCCGAACGGCCCGTACAACATCGAGCTCTTCGCCGGCTCGCCCGACGACGCGAACGCCCAGGTCTTCTTCGACGGCGCCATGAAGGTGCTCCAGCCGAAGATCGACGACGGCACCCTCAAGGTCGTCTCCGGCCAGAAGGACTTCAACCAGGTCGTCACCCAGGGCTGGAAGGCCGAGAACGCCCAGAAGCGCATGGACACGCTCCTCGCGGCCAACTACACGAGCGCAGCGCTCGACGGCGTCCTGTCGCCCAACGACACCCTGGCCCGCGCGATCATCACCTCGGTCAAGGCGGCCGGCAAGCCCGTGCCGATCGTGACCGGCCAGGACTCCGAGGTCGAGTCGGTCAAGTCGATCATGGCGGGTGAGCAGTACTCCACGATCAACAAGGACACCCGCAACCTCGTCAAGGAGACCATCGCCATGGTCACCGCCCTCCAGAAGGGCCAGGCCCCGACGGTCAACGACACCAAGTCCTACAACAACGGTGTCAAGGTCGTCCCGGCCAACCTGCTCCCCCCGGTCATCGTGACCAAGGAGAACGCAGCCGAGGCCTACGCGAACGACCCGACGCTGGCCCCGCTCACCAAGTGAGCTGAGACCACCCGGTCACGGCACTCGGTGGAGGCCCGCCCCGTCCTGGGGCGGGCCTTCGTCGTGCGTGGACGGCCCCACCTCGTGCCGCGGACGAGGCGTAGCGTCGCGCCATGGCGGACGTCTACCTCCACGGTCACCACGCGAGCGTCCTCGCGTCGCACGGCGCGCGGACGGCCGCCGACTCGGCGGCCTACCTGCTCCCCCACCTGCACGACGGCCTGCGGGTCCTCGACGTCGGCTGCGGGCCCGGCACGATCACCCTCGACCTCGCCGCGGCCGTCGGCCCCTCGGGCGTCGTGGTCGGGGTCGAGAACGTCGACGGCCCCCTCGAGCAGGCCCGCAGCCACGCCGCCGCGCGAGGTGACGAGCGCACCCGCTTCGAGCGCGCCGACGTCATGGCCCTTCCGTATGCCGCCGGGTCCTTCGACGTCGTCCACGCGCACCAGGTGCTCCAGCACCTCCCCGACCCCGTGGGAGCCCTGCGCGAGATGGCGCGGGTCACGCGCCCCGGTGGCGTCGTCGCGGTGCGCGACGTCGACTACGCCTCGATGGTGTGGCACCCGGCGTCGCAGGGGATGACCCGCTGGCTCGAGCTGTACCGCCACCTCGCGCGCCTCAACCACGCCGAGCCGGACGCCGGCCGCCACCTCGTCGCCTGGGCGCACGCGGCCGGTCTCTCCCGGCTCACGCCGTCGGCCTCGCTGTGGACGTACGCGACGCCCGAGCAGTGCGCGTGGTGGGGCGGCACGTGGGCACGGCGCACGCTCGAGTCGACCTTCGCGGCGCAGGCGCTCGAGCGCGGTCTCGTCACGGCCGACGAGCTCGCGGAGATCAGCGCCGCGTGGCAGGACTGGTCGAGGCACCCCGACGCGTGGTTCGCGATGACCCACGCCGAGCTCGTCGCCCACGTCTGACACCAGGCGCACGAGCGCCACGGCGCGGGTCGGTGTCCGAGGTGACCGTCGACAGGCAGAGCACGAGACCGGTGACCGTCGTCACCACGCCGGTCACCGGTAGGGTCTGCCGGTAGTCGACGAGCCCCGGCACGAAGACCGCGGTGTCGGGACACCGAGCCCACAGCCACCGCGCCCACGGCCTGCGCAGGAGACCGACACGCCGATCCCGCGGTCGGGCCCGGAATCCGGTCGCGACGTCCCCACGACCTTTGCGAGAGTTGCCGTATGTCGCGCTCCTCCAGCACGTTCACGCTCGTCACCGACGCCGCCGAGGCACAGGCTCGGTTCGCGGGCCTCGTGGCGCGCGAGCCGGAGGCACTGAGCGTCGTCGCGAACGTGACGGACGGTCTCGTCGTCGACCGGAGCCGCTACGTCGGGGCCCGGTGGTGGGCCGCCACCGACGCGTCGGGTGCGGTCGTGGGCGCGTTCATGCACACGCCGCCCCATCCGCTGCACATCGGGCTCGCCAGCGCCGACGAGGCCCGCGACCTCGCGGCCCTGCTCGCGGACCGGTGCGACGTGCTGCCCGGCGTCGGCGGCCAGCGCAGACCGGCCGAGGCCTTCGCCACGGAGTGGGTCGCGCGCACGGGAGCGACGTCGAGGGTCGCCATGGAGGTGGGCCGCTTCGACCTCCCGACGCCGCCGCACGTGCCCTTCGAGGTGAGCGGCTCCTTCCGGCTCGCGACGGACGCCGACACGGCGCTCGTCGACGGCTGGCACCAGCAGTTCGTCGACGCGATCGAGGGCCAGGGCCGGGTCGTCCCATCGCTCGACCGGCACGTCGCCGACGGACGGGTGGGCCTCTGGGAGGACGCCGGGCGCACCGTGTCGATGGCCTACGCCTCCCCCGCCAGCGGCGGTGTCACCCGCATCTCAGGGGTGTGGACCCCACCGGAGCTGCGCGGACACGGCTACGCGAGCGGTGTCGTCGCCGCCCTCAGCAGCGCCCGCCTCGACGCGGGCGAGGCCTGCATGCTCTACACCGACCTCGCCAACCCGACGTCGAACGCCATCTACACGGCGATGGGCTACCGCCGTGTCGGTGACAGCATCAGCATCGCGTTCGGCGAGCAGGCCTGACGCCTCAGCGCATCACTCCCCCGGCGCGCAGCGCCGTGCGGATCATCGGCCACTGGAGCGGCAACCGCGCGACGGTCGCGGCGAGGTAGCCCTGCCGCTTCGCGTCGTCCGGCTTCCGGTCGAGGCGACGCTTGGCGTGGCCCGTCATCGTGACGTTCGCCGGGAAGACCGCGACGAGAAGGGCCGCCGACGCGAGACCGGCCACGCGACGCGTGCGAGGGATGAACAGCCCTACGGCGCAGGCGATCTCGAGCGCGCCGGAGGCATACACGAGTGCGCGACGAGACGGCAGCTGCTTCGGCACCATCGCCTCGAAGGGCTCAGGCTTGACGAAGTGCATCGTGCCCGAGGTGAGGAAGAGGCCGGCCAGGGCGATGACGTCCTTGCCGAGCGGGGCGTTCGTCGCGGTCTTCATGAGCCCACCCTAGGCCGGGCTCCCGAGGACGCTAGAGCAGCACCGTCGTGAACGAGCCGACCTCGCGGAAACCGCACCGCTCGTAGGTCGCCCGGGCCGCGACGTTGAAGTCGTTGACGTAGAGCGACACCTCGTCGGCCAGGCCCGACAGGACCTGCTCGACGACGCTCGCCATGGCCGGCACCGAGAGACCCTGTCCGCGTAGCCGAGGGTGCAGCCAGACCCCCTGGACCTGGGCGCAGCCGAGGGCGAGCGAGCCGACGTCGGCCTTGAAGACGACCTCGCCGTCCTCGATCTTGACGAAGGTGTGGCCGGCGCGGATCAGCGCGGCGATGCTCGCCCGGTAGCCGCGGTCGGAGCCGAAGTAGGGCGGGTAGCCGATCTCCTCGGTGAACATGTGCGCCGCAGCCGGCAGCACGAGGTCGACCTCGTCCATCCGCGCCGGGCGCACCCCGGCGTCGAGGCTCAGGCCGAGAGCCGACGGGCGCGTGCGCGTCGTCAGCAGCGGCTGCTGGGTGCGGATCGCGCGAACAGGGCCCCACGTCGGGCCGAGCCGGTCCCACAGACCGCCGACCTGCCCGCTCGGGCCGAAGATCGAGGCGCACTGACGGCGCATCCTGCTGATCCGCGACGCGACGGCCGCGACGCCGTCGTCGTCGAGCTCCACCGGCACGACGTTGGCGCTGACCCAGGCGAGGCCGCGCAGCTCACCGTCCCCCCAGTGCCCGAGGAGCGCGCCCGGGGACGTGCGCAGCGATCCCTCGACGATGCGGGCGGCGACGAAGGCGTTGGCCACCCGGTCACGCGCGCACACCTCGAGCGCGGCGTCGTGGTCGACCACCGACAGCGGTCGCACGGGGAGGCGTTGGCGGAGCACCACCCAAGAGTGCCTGCCCGCGGGCCGGGTGTCACCCCGGCGCGCCTCACGAACCCGTCACGACCACCGTGCAGACAGGTGCCGGGCAGCTGCCGGGCAGCTGCCGGGGCTGGGTCTCAGCGTGGCGCGACGAGGACGGGCCGCTCGAGGTCGGTGTTGTCGAGCACCCACGTCGCACGGGCCCGCGGGTTGGTGGCCGCGAGGTAGAGCCGCTGGCCCTCGACGTAGCGGCGGTTCGCCTCCGCCGCCGGGTCGGGGTCGTGGCCGTCCCCGAAGCGGGCGTTGCCCCGGGGCACCGAGACGCTGAAAGGGACGTCGACCCAGACGGCGGCGTCCCAGACGTCGGTGAGCTCGGGGCGCTGGAGGAAGATCCCGTCGACGAGCAGCACCGTGTCGGGTCCGACGGCGACGGGGGCGGCCCGCGCCGGCTCGTCGGCCTCGACGTCGTTGACAGCCGGGGTGACCGGCTCGCCGCGGCGGAAGGGCTCGACGACGGCGCGCCGGAACGCGTCGTAGTCGTAGGAGTCCTCGTAGAAGGTCTCCGGCCCGCGACCCCGCGCGATGCGCTGGGCCCTGGGCCGGTGGAAGCCGTCGATGGAGACGCGCAGCACGTCACGCGCGGCGTCGAGACCGCCGATCACCTCGGCCAGCTGGTCGGCGAGGACCGTCTTGCCGGCGCCGTCGAACCCGTCGACCGCCACGGCCACGCGCTCACCCGGCCGGAGCGCGACGACACGCTCGGCGAGGTCGCGCAGGACGGCATACCGCTCGGTCGAGCGGACGGGGGCACGCACCTCAGCTGACGGAGACGCTCGGGGCCCCGGCCGACTCCTCGTCGACCGGCTCGCCCATCTCCTCGGCGAGACGCATGGCCTCCTCGATGAGCGTCTCGACGATCTGCGCCTCGGGGACGGTCTTGATGACCTCGCCCTTGACGAAGATCTGGCCCTTGCCGTTGCCGGACGCGACCCCGAGGTCGGCCTCGCGGGCCTCCCCCGGGCCGTTGACGACGCAGCCCATGACGGCGACGCGCAACGGGACCGTCATGCCCTCGAGGCCGGCGGTGACCTGGTCGGCGAGCGTGTAGACGTCGACCTGGGCGCGGCCGCACGAGGGGCACGAGACGATCTCGAGCTTGCGCGGGCGCAGGTTGAGGCTCTGGAGGATCTGGATGCCGACCTTGACCTCCTCGACCGGCGGCGCCGAGAGGGAGACGCGGATCGTGTCGCCGATGCCGCGCGAGAGGAGGGCGCCGAAGGCCGTCGCCGACTTGATGGTGCCCTGGAAGGCGGGGCCGGCCTCGGTGACACCGAGGTGGAGGGGCCAGTCGCCGCGCTCGGCGAGCAGCTCGTAGGCGCGCACCATGATGACCGGGTCGTTGTGCTTGACCGAGATCTTGAAGTCGTGGAAGTCGTGCTCCTCGAAGAGGCCCGCCTCCCAGACCGCCGACTCGACGAGCGCCTCGGGCGTCGCCTTGCCGTACTTCTCCATGATCCGCTTGTCGAGGCTGCCGGCGTTGACGCCGATGCGGATGGAGACGCCGGCGTCCTTGGCCGCCTTGGCGATCTCCTTGACCTGGTCGTCGAACTGGCGGATGTTGCCCGGGTTGACGCGCACGGCCGCGCAGCCGGCGTCGATGGCCGCGTAGACGTACTTCGGCTGGAAGTGGATGTCGGCGATGACCGGGATCTGGCTCTTGCGCGCGATCGCCGGCAGGGCGTCGGCGTCGTCCTGGCTCGGGCAGGCCACGCGCACGATGTCGCAGCCGGAGGCCGTCAGCTCGGCGATCTGCTGGAGCGTCGCGTTGATGTCGGTCGTGGGCGTCGTCGTCATCGACTGCACCGAGACCGGGAAGTCGCTCCCGACACCGACCTTGCCGACCTGGATCTGGCGGGTCTGTCGCCGCGGGGCGAGGACCGGCGGGGGCAGGGGCGGCATACCGAGGGAGACGCTCATGCCGCCATTATGTCGCGCCCCGCCGAAGCGGGAGCCGGGGAGGTGGGATGGCCGGCTCAGCCGAAGAGCTTGATCGGCTTGACGATGTCGGCGTAGATGAGCAGCACCGACATGGTGATGAGGACGAGGCTCATGCCGTAGGCGATGGGCAGCCCCTTGGCGACGTCGACGAAGCCGGGATCGGGACGGTGCCGCAGGCGCGCCCAGCCCCGCTTGACGGCCTCCCAGAGTGCCCCCGCGACGTGACCGCCGTCGAGCGGGAGCAGCGGGATGAGGTTGAAGACGAAGAGGGCGAGGTTGAGCGAGGCGATGAGCAGAATGAGCTGGGCGAGCTTGACCCAGTTGCCACCCTCGTCGGCCGGGATGTCGAGCGCCGCGACCTCGCCGCCGATGCGACCGACGCCGACGACGGAGATGGGGCCGTTGGGGTCTCGGGCCTCGGACCCGAACGCGGCCTGGACGACGCCGGTCATCTTCTCGGGGATCTTGACGATGATCGAGGCGGTGTCGACGATCCGATCCCAGACGAAGCCGGGCGCCTGCCCGATGGGGGTGCGGACGAGCTCCTGGCCGGGCGTGATGCCCGCGAAGCCCATCGAGGCGAGGACGGGCTTGCCGTCCTTGGCGACGGGGTTGCCCTGGTCGTCGTACGTGGCGCGCTCGAGGACGGCGGGCGTGATCGCGATCGTGACCTGCTGACCGCCGCGCTCGACGACCCACGCCATAGTGGCGCCCTTGCTGTCGCGGATGGCCGCGGTGACCTGGTCCCACGTGCTGACCGGCTGGCCGTCGACGGAGAGGATGCGGTCGCGCTCCTGCAGGCCCGCGGCCTTGGCCGGCGCGACGGGGTCGCCGGGCTTGCACGCGGGCTGCGGCACCTGCAGCGTCGGGGCCGTCGTCGGCACGCACGCCGAGAGGAGCCCGACCTTGGGGGCCACCTGCGGCAGGCCGTAGAGCGTGATGACGCCCGTGATGAGGACGAACGCGATGATGAGGTTCATGACCGGCCCGCCGAGCATGATGACGATCTTCTTGCCGGGGCTCAGCTTGTAGAAGACGCGGTCCTCGTCGCCGGGCCTGACCTCCTCCATCGAGTCGGCCCGGGCCTGGTCGACCATCTGGCTGAAGCGGCCGGTCGAGAGGGTGCGCAGCTCGCCGGGCTTGTCACCGGGGCGGGGCGGGAGCATCCCGATCATCCGGACGTAGCCGCCGAGCGGGATCGCCTTGAGGCCGTACTCGGTCTCGCCACGCTTGCGCGACCAGACCGTCGGGCCGAAGCCGACCATGTACTGGGTCACCTTGACCCCGAACTTCTTGGCCGGCACGAGGTGGCCGATCTCGTGCAGCGCGATGCTGAGCGCCACACCGACGACGACGACCAGGACCCCTAGGAAGAACAGCACCCCTCCATTGTCACATCGACTCCCTGTGATTCCCGCGTCGATGTGGTCCACGGTCACCGGTGACCGTGGAACACCTCGAACCGTGGCCTACCCGGCGATGGTGCTCCGGGCGGCGTGGCGGGCCCAGGCGTCGGCAGCGAGGACGTCGTCGAGCGCGAGGTCGGTGACCTGGGAGGCCGGCTCGACGGCATACGCGTCGACGACGTGCGCGACGGTGTCGACGATGTCGACGAAGCCGATGCGGCCCTCGTGGAAGGCGTCGACCGCGACCTCGTTGGCGGCGTTGTAGACGGCCGGCCACGTGCCACCAGCCTCTCCCACCCGACGGGCGAGCGCGACCGCCGGAAACGCGTCGCCGTCGAGCGGCTCGAACTCCCACGACTGCGCCCGGGTCCAGTCGACGGGCACGTCGGCGTCGGCGAGGCGCTCGGGCCAGGACATCCCGAGAGCGATCGGCACGAGCATCCGCGGCGGACCGGCCTGGGCGATCGTCGAGCCGTCGACGAACTCGACCATCGAGTGGATCATCTGCTGCGGGTGCACGACGACGTCGATGCGCTCGAAGGGGATGTCGAAGAGCAGGTGCGCCTCGATGACCTCGAGGCCCTTGTTGACGAGCGTGGCGGAGTTCGTCGTGATGACGCGGCCCATCGAGAAGTTGGGGTGCGCGAGGGCCTCCTCGGGGGTGACGTCGGCGAGCTCGGCGCGCGACCGACCGCGGAACGGGCCGCCACTCGCCGTGACGACGAGCCGGCGCACCTCCTCGGCGCGGCCGCCGCGCAGGCACTGGGCGATCGCCGAGTGCTCGCTGTCGACGGGGACGATCTGGCCGGGGGCCGCGAGCGCCTTGACGAGCGGGCCGCCGATGATGAGCGACTCCTTGTTGGCGAGGGCGAGCGTCGTGCCGGCGCGCAGCGCGGCGAGGGTGGGCTCGAGGCCGATGGCCCCGGTGATGCCGTTGACGACGACGTCGGCCTCCCGCTCGGCGAGCGTCGTGCTCGCCTCGGGGCCGACGAGCAGCTCGGGGTCGTATGCCGTCACCCCGGCCGTGTCGGAAGCGCGCGCGAGCGCTGCGGCGAGGTCGTCCGACGTCCCGCTCGCCACGGCCACGACGGGGGTGCGGAGCGCGACGGCCTGCTCGGCGACGAGGTCGAGGTTGGAGCCGGCGGAGAGCCCGACGACCTCGAAGCGGTCGCGGTTGCGCTGGACGAGGTCGATGGCCTGCGTGCCGATCGAGCCGGTCGAGCCGAGCAGGACGATGCGGCGGGGGCGCGCCGAGGTGTCAGTCACCCCGGCATTCTCCCGCAGGCCTTGGCACTGCGGTCAGGCGGTCACTCCCCTCGACCGGAGCAGCTCGTCGCGTTTGAAGGCGTAGGCGACGGCCCAGGTCATGCGCAGGCGGTACATCCGGATGTCGTCGCCCCACGAGTACGGGCTGCTGCCGTAGTGGGCGGTCCAGTGCGCGTCGACCTCGTCGCGGTCGGGCTCCGGCTCGATCAGCTCGGCCCTGCCGTGGCTGAAGAGCGCGAGCTCCTCGCCGTCGACGTGCGCGACGCTCACCGCAGGCCGCGCCGCGAGGTGCTTCGCCTTGGCCGACGTGCCGGAGGTGCCGAACGTCCACGTGCCGTGGAGGAAGTGGCCGTCGAGGGCGCTGATGCGTGGCTCGCCCGCCGCGGTGACGGTGGCCACGGAGAGCACCTTCATGCCGGTGAGCAGCGCGACGAGCTGCTCGGCGGTCAGGGTGCGGTCGTCGTCGATGATGCTCCGCAGGTGGCCCGACGCCTTGGCGTGCGAGGCGTCGAGCAGGGCCTGGAGCGCGGCCGTCTCGTCAGGTGTCTCGAGCATCCTCCGACGCTAGCGCTGAGCACCGACGACGGACCTGATCGTCCTTGCTGATCTCGGCGGGCCACCTCACCACCACATGGCCTCGCTCGCGGCATAGAAGCCGTCGTCGGTCCACATCCGCCACGGCCCGACGTCGTAGCCGGCCGCAGGTGCCGCGACGTGCGGTGGCAGGAGCAGGACGCTCGAGGGGACGGACGGGCGGGCGCCGACGGCGTGGGCGGCGCCCGGTGCGGACGGGTCGGAGGCCACCGGTGGCAGTGGCGCCCCGCTCGTCGGCGGGCCCGACGGGGGCGGGAGGTCCGGCACCTGGCCCGGCGGCAGGAAGCCGGTGCTCGGGTCACGCTGCGGGACGACGCCGGCCTCGGCGAGGTTCTTGACGACGGCGAGACGGGTGGCCATGAGCGCGGCGATCCCGGAGCCGTCGACGACGCGACCGGGCCCGGCGGGGAGCCAGCCGGTGAAGGTCTCGGTGAGGCGGGCGCCGACCGCGCACGGCTCGACCGTCGTGACGACGTCGGCCTCGTGGGAGGAGGTGAGGTCCCGCTCGACGGTCCGGCCGGGCTCCGACGCCGGGGCGACGAGCGAGACCGAGGCGGCCCGGCGCCCGTCGTCGTGGCGGTGCACCGCGAGCACGTGCTCGCGGCCGGGCTCGTCGGCGAGCTCGAGGCGCACGAGCTGCACGAGAGACGGCTTGAGCAGCTGCTCGGACGACGGCTGCTCGAGCAGCTCGCGGAGCCGGTCAGGGGCGACGGCGACCTCGACCGAGGCCGTCTCGTGCACGGGCAGGACCCCGGGGCCGCCGGCCGTGGCGACGCCGTGTCCGACGAAGCCGCTCGCCATCGCCTCTTCGACCGGTCCGTCGGCCGTCGGGTCCGCCGTCCGGCTGCGCGGGCTCCCCTCGACGTCCGCCTTGAGCCCGAGCAGCGCCCGCGCCACCCAGGCCCGGGCGAACTCCGCCACGGGGTCTGAGGGTGCGAGGCCGTCGAGCCGCTGGGCGACGACGCAGCCGCCGTCGAGCGGCTCCACCGTCGTCGTCAGGGTGAGCGCCGTCGCACCGTCGGCCGACCGGGACACGACCTGGACCCCGTGCTCGACCGCGACGACGGTGCTGAGCCCGACCCAGAGCCGACCGTTGGACCGCCGCCAGACCCCGGCGAACTCGGGCAGTCCCGCCGGGCCCGCGGCCGGCAGGGCGAGCACCCGCACGCAGTCGACACCGAGCTCGGCCCCCGGCCCGGGGGCGACGAGGTGTGGCCAGACCTGCTCGGGTGGGCGCTCGACGAAGACCCGGTGACCGACGTCGCGCGCCACGACCGCGGGTGCCGGCTCGTCACGCCGGCCGCCCCGGTCTCCGAAGAGGCCGCGTAGAAGGCTCACGTGCCGCAGTCTCCCCCAGCGGCGCGGCGCCGTCAGAGGATTCGGACCATTGCCTCCTCGGGCATGATGACGACGTGAAGACGCTCGGCTCGCGCCAGGTCCTCCTCGGCGTGCTCGCCGTGGCCCTCGTCGTGCTGGCCTGGGTCGTCGTGCGCGCCGCGCAGGGTCCGTCGTCCCCGGCCGCGCCCTCGGCCCGCGGCACCACGGCCGGGGGTCCGGTCGTCAGCGGCACCCCTGCGACCGACGACACCGACCCCGTCTCGGGCCTGCCGTGGGTCGCCGAGTCGGCCCTGCCCGCGCAGGCCCGCGAGACGATGGCCCTGATCCGCGCCGGCGGCCCGTTCCCCTACCCCCGCAGCGACAACCGGACCTTCGACAACCGCGAGCGCATCCTGCCGCCGCACACGAGCGGCTACTACCGCGAGTTCACCGTCGTGACACCGGGATCCGCCGACCGCGGGGCCAGGCGCATCATCACCGGCAGCAGCGGCGAGCGATACTGGACCGACGACCACTACGCGTCGTTCAGCCGGATCAGGGAGGGCACGTGACGACGTTCCTGGGCCCGCACAGCGAGGCCGACGACCACATCGCCCAGCTCGCCTGGCTCGGCCACGACGTGCGCCTCGTCTCGGGCGGGGACGACAAGGCAGGCGTGCTCGACGCCTTCGCGGCCGGGCTCGAGCTGCCCGACTGGTTCGGGCACAACTGGGACGCCCTGCTCGACGCGCTGCGCGACCTCGACGGCGCCCGGGGCGTGCCCCTCGAGCTCGTCTGGGACCACGCGGCCACCCTGCGCGAGCACGACCGCGGGGCCTACGACACCGTCCTCGAGATCCTCGAGCAGGTCGCCGACGAGCGCGACGACCTGTACGTCACCGTCATCACCCGCTAGCCGGCGAGACGGCCGGGCGCGCGTATGCCGTCACGCCACCCGCGCGCGACGGCGCGGGCGCGCGGACGCTACGGGACGGCATACGCCATCGGGTGGGACGGCTCAGGACACGAAGACCCGGTCGTCGATGAGCCGCTCGGTGACCTCCTGGCCCTCCGTGTGGAAGCGGCCGTGCTCGAAGTCCTTGGCGAACTCGAGCTCGACGTGGGCCTTGCCGTGGCGGTTCTTCTCGACGCTGACGACCGACCAGCCGCGGAAACGCTGGATGTTGCCGAGGTTGTAGACGAGGTGCTCTCGCGAGACGACATCGACCTTGTCGTTGACGATGAGCACGACGTCGGCCTCGAAGGCGAGCGCCGACGAGCCGCGCAGGTCGTGCGTGCGCATCCGGTGTCCCGCGGCGAGCGCCTCCTTGTCGGCGGCCGAGATGGCGACGACGGGCACGCGGGCGGAGAGGGCCAGGTCCTTGAGCCCCTCGGCGACGGCGGTGATGCGCTCGTCCTCCTCGCCCCGGTCGGCGGGCACCTTCTGGATGTAGTCGAGCAGCACGAAGGGCGCCTGGCCCGTCGCCTCCGTGACGCGGTCGACGGTCGCGCGGATCGTGTCGAGGGTCGTCGTCGCCCCGGACGACTCGTGGATCTGGAGCCGGTCGCCGTAGCTGCCGAGCGCCGCGAGGGCGCGTCGGCCGCCGGGCAGGCTGCCCAGCACGGTGTCGAGCGAGCCGCCGTGGTCGGCCGTCTCGAGCGCGCGCCGCACGTCGATGACCCCGGCCACCTCGCCGGGGTCGCCCTCGGCGGCCTCCATCGAGATGAGCCGTTCGAGCAGCGTGTGGCTCTCGTGCTCGTAGGACAGGACGAGGGCGGTGGCGCCCGCGGCGACGACGTTGCGGGCGAGCTGGAGGCCGATCGTCGTCTTGCCGTGGCCGGCCGGCCCGCCGAGCAGGACGAGCTCACCGGAGCGCAGGCCACCGGTCAGGACGGCGTCGAGCGCCGGGAAGCCGGTCGACCACACGCGCGCACCGGCCGGCGACCCGCGTCGCAGCACGTCGTCGGTCTCGCTGAGCAGGGCGCCGAGCGGGCGCAGGGACCCCGCGTCGCGGGAGCCGGCTGGTGTCACCATGGGCAGATTGCACCACAGGGCGGCAGCGTGCCGGGCCGGTTCGGTGAATGTCCCGGAAGCGCGTGGGCTGCCGGCCCAGCCGTCGTCAGAGGGCGATGCCGACGTACTTCGTCTCGAGGTACTCGTCGATGCCCTCGAAGCCGCCCTCACGCCCGACGCCGGACGCCTTGACGCCGCCGAAGGGGGCGGCCGGGTTGGACACGATGCCCTGGTTGACGCCCACCATGCCGTACTCGAGCGCCTCGCTCATCGTGATGGCCCGCGAGAGGTCCTGGGTGAAGAGGTAGGCGACGAGGCCGTACTCGGTGTCGTTGGCCAGGCGGATGGCCTCGGCGTCGGTACGGAAGGTCGTGACGGGCGCGACCGGTCCGAAGATCTCCTCCCGGGCCATGTCGGCGTCGGTCGGCACGTCGGCGAGCACGGTCGGCTCGTAGAACCAGCCGGCACCCTTCGGGGCCGAGCCGCCGACCAGGACCTTCGCGCCCTTGGCGACGGCGTCGTCGACGAGGGCCGACACCTTGTCGCGGGCCTTCTCGTCGACGAGGGGGCCGACGTCGACGCCCTTCCTCGTGCCCTTGCCGAGCGTCAGCGCACCCATCCGGCGGGCCAGCTTGGAACTGAACTCGTCGGCGAGCGACTCGTGGACGTAGAAGCGGTTGGCCGCGGTGCACGCCTCGCCCATGTTGCGCATCTTGGCGAGCATCGCGCCGTCGACGGCCCGGTCGACGTCGGCGTCCTCGAAGACGAGGAACGGGGCGTTGCCGCCGAGCTCCATCGAGACCCGCAGGATGCCCTGCGAGGCCTGCTCCATGAGCGAGCGGCCGACGGGCGTCGAGCCGGTGAAGGTCAGCTTGCGCAGGCGCGGGTCGCGGATGAGCGGCTCCATGACGTCGCCCGTCGTCGCGTGCGTCGTCATGACGACGTTGAGCACGCCGTCGGGCAGCCCGCACTCTCGGAGCAGCTCGGCCAGCGCGAGCATCGTCAGCGGCGTCTGGCTGGCCGGCTTGACGACCATCGTGCAGCCGGCCGCGATGGCCGGGCCGATCTTGCGGGTGCCCATCGCGAGCGGGAAGTTCCACGGCGTGATCATCAGCGTCGGGCCGACGGGCTGCTTCATCGTCATGAGCCGGGTCGCCCCGTTGGGAGCCGTCGACCAGCGCCCCGAGATGCGCACGGCCTCCTCGGAGAACCAGCGGAAGAACTCGGCACCGTAGGCGACCTCACCCCGGCTCTCGGCGAGCGTCTTGCCCATCTCGAGCGTCATGAGCATCGCGAACTCCTCCGCGCGCTCGGTGATCTTCTCGTAGGCCGCCCGCAGCAGCTCGCCGCGGTCGCGCGGCGCCGTGCGGGCCCAGTCGGCCTGCGCCGCCACGGCGGCGTCGAGGGCGGCCCGGCCGTCGGCGACCGAGGCGGCCGCGACATGGGTCAGCACCCGACCGCTCGACGGGTCGTCGACCGCGATGGTCTGCCCGTCGCTGCCGTCGCGCCACTTCCCGCCGATGAGCAGGCCCTTGGGCACCGAGTCGATCACTGACTTCTGCGTCACCGCTGCCATGCCTGGAACCCTATTCCTGTCGTCGTGTCCACCGTCGGCCCCCTGTCCCTGCGAGTGCTGCTCAGCGTTCGTCGATGCCCCACGGGGAGCCATAGCCCTCGGGCTTGGCTGCCGCGAGCAGGTCGAGGAACGGGACGGCGTCGAACGCCTCGGGACCGAGGACGCCGGCCCCCTTCCACGTGCCCCGGGCCAGCAGCTCGAGGGCGACGACGGGGTTGACCGCCGTCTGCCAGACGACGCACTGCGCATCGTAGGCCGCCATCGTCTCGGCGTTGTCGACGACGTGGTAGAGGTACGTGCGCCTGGGCTGACCGTCCTTGCCGGTGCCGGTCACGAAGAGGCCGGCGCACGTCTTGCCCGTCATCCGGGGCCCGATGGTCGCGGGGTCGGGCAGCGCCGCCGCGACGACGTCGCGGGGCGAGACCTGCACGCCCTTGACGGTGATCGGTTCGGTGCGGTCGAGGCCGAGGGTGTTCAGGACCTTGAGGATGCCGATGAACTCGTCGCCGAGGCCGTACTTGAAGGTCACCCGCCTGGCGTCGACCCAGCGCGGCATGAGGAGCACCTCCTCGTGCTCGACGTTGACGCACTCGACCGGCCCGATGCCCTCTGGGAAGTCGAAGACCTCGGGCTCGCTGAACGGCGCGGTCGTGAACCAGCCCCGGTCCTTCTCCCACACGACGGGCGGGTTGAGGCACTCCTCGATCGTCGTCCACATCGAGAAGCTCGGGGCGAAGACCTCATTGCCGTCGTCGTCGTGCACGACGAGGTTGGCGCCGTCGCGCGTGCCGAGCTCGTCGATCTCGCTGAAGAGGTGGTCGGCGGCGTAGCGGGCGAAGACGTCGGAGAGCCCCGGCTCGACGCCGATGCCGACGAGCGCGAGGCGACCGTCGGCCTCCCACTCCCCTGCCACGGCGAACTGCTCGTCGCCGAGCATGACGCCGACCTTCTCATAGGGCTGCTCGGGATGCCGCTGCGACAGGCTCATCGCCATGTCGAGGTAGTCGGCCCCGGCGGCCTTGGCGCCCGTGAAGATCGGCATGTTGAACTTCGGGTCGACGGCGTTGAGGACATGGGTCGCCCCGTGCTCGCGTGCGAGCGCCATCACCGCCTCGGCCGACGAGGCGTCGACCTGGGCCGCGACGAAACGAGCCTCCCCGGGATGACGACCGGCCACGGCCGCGACAGTGCGCTGGGCGCGCGTCACGTCGTAGTCGGCGACGACCCAGCGCTCGAAGAAGCCACGCTCGGCGGCGATGCGCGCGGCGGCGTCACCGACCCCGCCGGAGCCGATCATGAGGACACGCAAGACAGTTCACTCCAGAGAGTCAGGCCGCGGCTCCACGCCGCCGACTGCCGATGACCTGGGCAGCGACGACGCAGAGGACGGCGATGAGGAACATCGAGAACCCGATGACGTTGGCCTGGGCCGGGATGCCACGGGTGTAGGACACGTAGACGAACTTGGGGAAGGTCGTCTCGTTGCCGGAGACGAAGTTCGTGATGATGAAGTCGTCGAAGGACAGCGAGAAGGACAACAGCGCAGCAGCGACGATGCCGGGCAGGGCCAGCGGGAAGGTGATCCGCAGGAACGCCGTCCGGGGATTGGCGTAGAGGTCCGACGCCGCCTCCTCGAGGCGGGGGTCGAGACTCTGCAGCCGCGCCTTGACGGTGACGACGACGAAGCTGATGCAGAACATGATGTGCGCGATGACGACGGTCCAGAAGCCGAGATCCATCCGGAAGCCCTGGATGAAGATCGTGAGCAGGCTCGCCCCCAGCACGACCTCGGGCGTGGCCATAGGCAGGAACACGAGGACGTTGGTCGAGCCGCGCCCACGGAACGAGTAACGCACGAGGGCGAACGCGATGAGCGTGCCCAGGATCGTCGCCACGAGCGTCGCGATCGCCCCGATCTTGATGCTCTCCACGAGTGCCGGGCACACGCCGGGAGCGCCACAGGGATTCGCCCAGTGCTTGAGCGTCGGGCTGCCGTCGGGGTTCCATGTGAGGTTGGACCGACGGTAGTTGTTGAACGAGAACACGAACGTGTAGAGGACGGGCAAGAAGAGATAGACCAGCACACCGACCGCGATGATCATCGCCAGGTGCTCGCTGACCCACGAGCGGGCGCGTGTCACAGGACCTCCTCCGTCCCGAAGCGGCGGACGTACCCGAGGACGAGCACGAGGATGAGGAGCATCAGGCTGATCGACAGGGCGGCGGCCGTCGGGAAGCCGCCCAGGACGGTGAAGAACTGGCTGTTGATGACGTTGCCGACCATCTTGGTGCTCGTGTCGGACCCGAGCAGCTCGGCGTTGACGTAGTCGCCGGCAGCGGGGATGAAGGTCAGCAGGGTGCCGGCGAGGATGCCGGGGGCCGCGAGCGGGATCGTCACGGTGCGCAGGTTCGTGAGCCGGTCCGCGTAGAGATCGCGACCCGCCTCGAGGAGTCGTGGGTCGGCCCGCTCGAGGCTGGTGTAGATCGGGAGCACCATGAACGGCAGGAAGTTGTAGGTCAGGCCCGCGACGACCGCCACCCACGTCTCGGTGATGTGGCCACCCGGAAGCAGGTGCAGGGCGTTGAGCGTGCGTGCGAGCGGTCCCTCGTCGGCGAGGATCTGACGCCAGGCAATGGTGCGCAGGATGAACGAGGTGAAGAACGGCGCGATGACGAGGATGAGCATCACGTTGCGCCAACGCCCGGCCTTGAACGCCATCGCGTACGCCAGCGGGAAGGCGACGACGAAGCAGAGCAGCGTGGCCAGGCCCGCATAGAGCAGCGAGCGCAGGAAGTGGACGCCGTAGCTTCTGAGTGCGTCGACGTAGTTTCCGACGTTGACGTCGCGGTAGTAGTAGCCGGGCGCCCCGGGGTACTGCGACTGGAGGCTCGCCGCACCGAGCTGCACGAGGGGGACGATGAAGAAGAGCGTCAGCCAGAGCAGACCGGGCACCAGGAGGAGATAGGGCATCCACCTGCGACGCGTTCCACCTCGACGTGGCGGCGTCAGCTGCGGGTCACCTGCCTCATGAGCCGTCGCCGCGATGGCGGTGGTCATGCTCCGTCCTCGACGAGCGCGGCCTGGCGACCGTCCTCGTCGACAGGCACGCCGAAGGCGTGCGTCGGGTCCCAGGAGAGCCAGACGTCGTCGCCCGGACGAAGGCTGATCGGGTCGACGTCGAGATTCTGCTCGTAGACGGTCCAGCGCGCCCCGCTCGGGACGGTGACGAGGTACTGCGTGGCGACTCCCGTGAACGACACGTCGGTGACCGTGGCGCGCACGTCGTTGCCGCTGCCATCGGGCTGGGACTCGTGGATCCGGACCTTCTCCGGCCGCACCCCGAACATCACCTCGCCGTCCTGGATGTCGGAGCGCCGTTTGGGAATCCTGACCTTGGTGTCGCTGACCTCGGCGATGATGAAGTCACCGTCGCTGCCGTGGATGCGCCCGACCCCGAGGTTGGACTGACCCACGAAGTTGGCCACGAACGCCGTGCGCGGTAGGTCGTACAGCCGCTCGGGCGGTCCCATCTGCTCGATGCGCCCACGATTCATCACGGCGACGGTGTCAGCCATCGTCATGGCCTCCTCCTGGTCGTGCGTCACGTGGATGAACGTCAGGCCGACCTCGCTCTGGATCCGCTTGAGCTCCACCTGCATCTGGCGGCGGAGCTTGAGGTCCAGCGCGCCCAGCGGCTCGTCCAGCAGCAGCACCTCCGGCTGGTTGACGACGGCCCGGGCGAGAGCCACGCGCTGCTGCTGTCCTCCGGAGAGCTGGACCGGCTTGCGACCGGCCAGGTGGGACAGCTGGACGAGCTCGAGCGCGTTGTCCGCCAGCTGCATCGCGTCCGACGCCTTGCGGCGTTTGGGTCCGAAAGCGACGTTGTCCCGGACCGTCAGGTGCGGGAAGAGCGCGTAGCTCTGGAAGACCGTGTTGACCGGGCGCTCGTGCGGCCGGGTGCCGGTGAGGTCGGTCTTCCCGATGAGCACCCTTCCCCCCGTGGGCTGCTCGAGTCCGGCGACCATGCGCAACGTCGTCGTCTTGCCGCACCCCGACGGCCCCAGGAGGGCGAAGAACGAGCCTCGCGGCACGACGAGGGACAGGTCGTCGACCGCCGTGAAGTCGGAGAACGCCTTGGTGACGTTCTCGAGGACGAGGTCACCGTGCGCCTCGCGCGTGTTCGTGGCCATCAGTTGCCCACCGCCTGGTTCCAGATCTGCGAGAACTTCTGGTCCTCGGCCGGTGACAGGGCCCGGAAGCTTCGCGTCCGGGACCTGAGGTACTCCTCGGTGGGGAAGATCATCGGGTCGTCGACGAGCGTTGGGTCGATCTTCTTCATCTGCTCCTGGGCTCCCTGCACCGGGCAGATGTACGCGACGTAGGCGGCTACCTTCGCGGCCACGACCGGGTCGTAGTAGTAGTCCATGAGCCGCTGGGCGTTGCGGCGGTGGCGCGACGTGATGGGGACCATCATGTTGTCGCTCCAGAGCGTGCCCTTGGACTCGGGCAGCACGAACGTCCAGTTGTCGTCCTTGGTGTTGGCCTGGAGCTGTGCGATGTCGCCGCTCCAGACGATGCCGGCGATCGCGTTGCCGCTCGTGAGGTCCTGGAGGTAGGAGTTGCCCTTGATCCGGCGGATCTGCCCACTGGCCAGCTGCTTCGAGACCTCGTCGACGCCCTTCTGGAACTGGGCCTCGGTGAAGTTCTGGGAGATGTCGACGCCCTGCCAGAGCATGATGAGCCCGACGGTGTCGCGGAACTCCAGCAGGGCCGTGATCTTGCCCTTGAGGTCGGGAGCGAAGAGGTCGTCGAGGGTCTTCAGCTCACGACCGACCTTGCCCTTGTGGTAGCCGATGCCCGCGAAGCCGCTCTGCCACGTCAGGGAGTTGGTGCGACCCGGGTCGAACGAGACGTCCTGGAGGATGGGCCGCAGGTTCGAGGCGTTGTGCATCCTGATGAGCTCGAGCGGCTGGACGAACCCCTGCTGGATCATTCGGTTGGCCATCCAGTCGGTGAAGACGAAGATGTCCCGGTCGATGTCCTGTTTGGCCTGCAGTTGGGGCGCGATCTTGGTCGCGTACGTCTCGTTGTCCTCGATGTCCTCCGAGTAGGTGGCCGTGATGCCGGTCTTCTTTTGGAAGTCCTCGAGGGTCGGGTAGGTCTTCGTCTTGTCGTCGTAGTCGAGGTAGGCCGTCCAGTTCGCGAACTTCACGACCTTCTCGGTGTCGGAGACGTCCTTGGGCAGCGTCAGTGTCGGCGCACTGCCCGTCGAGGTCGGGGGTTCTGGCGGCGCGCACGCCGAGAGCCCGAACGCGGCGAGTCCCGCTGCGCCGCCCCCCAGCAGTCCGCGTCGCGACAGACCCGATGTGGCGGCCATGGAGGCCAGGGCACGGATCCCGGGATCCGAATGGGGTCGACGGCTGTTCACGCCTTCTCCTTCACGTGCTGGTGAACGCACCCGGTCCGGGTGGACCGGGCGTCCGGACGTCGGTGTCCGTCGGTGCTGCTGCCCCCGTGGATGGCCACTCGTGGCGCCCGCTCAGGACTCGATGTTGGCCATGACGTGCTTGATGCGGGTGTAGTCCTCGAGCCCGTACATGGACAGGTCCTTGCCGTAGCCGCTGTGCTTGAAACCCCCGTGCGGCATCTCGGCGACGACCGGGATGTGGGTGTTGATCCAGACGCACCCGAAGTCGAGCCGCTTGCTCATGCGCATGGCCTTGCCGAAGTCGCGCGTCCACACCGACGACGCGAGGCCGTACTGCACGCCGTTGGCCCACGCGAGCGCCTCGGCCTCGTCGCTGAACT
This sequence comes from Terrabacter sp. RAF57, assembly GCF_052113925.1. Taxonomy (NCBI): domain Bacteria; kingdom Bacillati; phylum Actinomycetota; class Actinomycetes; order Micrococcales; family Intrasporangiaceae; genus Terrabacter; species Terrabacter sp. RAF57. The sequence continues at coordinate 61,595 of NZ_JBFRDT010000010.1, forward strand.
GCTGCACCGTGATGACGGGTCCGAAGATCTCGTTCTGGATCTGCTCGTCGTCCTGGCGCAGGCCGGCGAGCACGGTGGGCTCGAAGAAGTAGCCCTCGCCGAGGCCCTCGACGCGGCGGCCGCCGGCCTCGATGCGGGCGTGGTCGGGCAGGCGGTCGATCATGCCGCCGACGTGGGCGACCTGGTTCGGGTTGTTGACGGGGCCGAAGAGGGCGTCGGGGTCGTCGGGCATGCCGACCTTGGCCGAGCCCTTGGCGTACTCGGCGAGCGCGGCGACGAAGTCGTCGTGGATGCGCGGGCCGGCGAGGACACGCGTCGCGGCGGTGCAGTCCTGCCCGGCGTTGAAGTAGCCACCGATGGCGATGCCCTCCACGGCGGCCTCGATGTCGGCGTCGTCGAAGACGATGACCGGCGCCTTGCCGCCGAGCTCGAGGTGGACGCGCTTGAGGTCGCGCGACGCGCTCTCGGCGACCTGCATGCCGGCGCGCACCGAGCCGGTGATGGCGACGAGGGCAGGCGTGCGGTGCTCGACGAGCATGCGGCCGGTCTCGCGGTCGCCGGTGATGACGTTGAAGGTGCCCTCGGGCAGGAACTCCGAGGCGAGCTCGGCGAGGAGCAGGGTCGTCTCTGGGGTCGTGTCGGAGGGCTTGAGGACGATGGTGTTGCCCGCGGCGAGCGCCGGGGCGATCTTCCACATCGCCATCATCATCGGGTAGTTCCACGGCGTCACCTGGCCGACGACGCCGATCGGCTCGCGGCGGACGAAGGACGTGTGGCCCTTCATGTACTCCCCCGCCGACTTGCCCTCGAGCACCCGCGCGGCACCGGCGAAGAAGCGCAGCTGGTCGAGCATCGGAGGGATCTCCTCGCTCTGCGTCAGCGCGTGCGGCTTGCCGGTGTTCTCACCCTCGAGGCGGATGAAGTCGTCGGCCTGGGCCTCGATGGCGTCGGCGAACTTCAGCAGGGCGGCCTGCCGCTCGCCGGGGGTCGTGTCGCCCCACGTCTCGAAGGCGGTGGCCGCCGCGGCATACGCCCGGTCGACGTCCGCCTGGGAGCTGACGGGGGCCGTGGCCACGACCTGTGCGGTGGACGGGTCGACGACGTCGGTCGTCGCGTCGCCGTCGGGGTCGACGTACTGGCCACCGATGAAGTTGCGGAGCTGGCGCGGCTGCGAAGTCATGCGGGAATGCTAGACGCAGACCTTCGCAATCGTGAAGACTTGTCGAGATAAATCTTCGGAATCAGTTGTGCGGGGACTTGCCAACAGCGTGTTCCACAGGTCAGTATCGCCCCATGACGACGATCCGAGGTGTGGCCAACACCGGGGGAAACGGGGCCAAGAAACCCTCGGTCAATCTCGACGACGTGAGCAAGACCATCATCGAGCTCCTCCAGCACGACGGACGCAAGTCCTACGCATCCATCGCCCAGGAGGTCGGGCTCTCCGAGGCCGCGGTGCGCCAGCGTGTGCAGCGACTCCTCGACGCCGACGTCATGCAGATCGTCGCCGTGACGGACCCGCTGCAGGTCGGCTTCCAGCGCCAGGCGATGGTCGGGCTGCGGGTGTCGGGAGACATGACGTCGGTCGCCGACGCGCTGACCGACATGGAAGAGGTCTCCTACGTCGTCACGACGGCGGGGAGCTTCGACGTCCTGGCCGAGGTCGTCTGCGAGAACGACACCCACCTGCTCGAGCTGCTCACGACCCGCATCCGCCCGCTCCCGGGCGTCACGGCGACCGAGACGTTCGTCTACCTGAAACTCAACAAACAGCTCTACAACTGGGGTACACGATGAGCATCAACCCGAACGAGGTCTGGGAACCCACCTCGGACCACCGCACGCCGATGGGCACCCTGCACTCCGAGGCCGCCCGCGACCACCTGTGGATGCACTTCACGCGCCACTCGGTGTTCGAGGACCGGACCGAGGGCGGCCTCGGCCACACCGTGCCGATCATCACCAAGGGCCAGGGCTGGAAGATCTGGGACGACCGCGGCAACGAGTACATCGACGGACTCGCCGGCCTCTTCGTCGTCCAGGCCGGCCACGGCCGTGAGGAGCTCGCCGAGGCGGCCGCCAAGCAGGCCAAGGAGCTCGCGTTCTTCCCGCTGTGGAGCTACGCGCACCCCAAGGCGATCGAGCTCGCCGAGCGGCTCGCGAGCCACGCCCCCGGCGACCTCAACCGGGTCTTCTTCACGACGGGTGGCGGCGAGGCCGTCGAGACCGCCTGGAAGCTCGCGAAGCAGTACTTCAAGCTGACCGGCAAGCCGACGAAGCACAAGGTCATCTCCCGCGCCGTCGCCTACCACGGCACCCCCCAGGGCGCCCTGTCGATCACCGGCATCCCCGCGGCCAAGGAGATGTTCGAGCCGCTCGTGCCCGGCGCGCACAAGGTCCCGAACACCAACCTCTACCGCGCCCCCGAGCACCTGCAGGGTGACGAGAAGGCCTTCGGCCGCTGGGCCGCCGACCGCATCGCCGAGGCCATCGAGTTCGAGGGCCCCGACACCGTGGCAGCCGTCTTCCTCGAGCCGGTGCAGAACTCCGGTGGCTGCTTCCCGCCGCCCGCCGGCTACTTCGAGCGGGTCCGCGAGATCTGCGACGAGTACGACGTGCTCCTCGTCTCCGACGAGGTCATCTGCAGCTTCGGCCGCATCGGCTCGATGTTCGCGTGCGACGACTTCGGCTACGTGCCCGACATCATCACGTGCGCCAAGGGCATGACGAGCGGCTACTCCCCCATCGGCGCGATGATCGCGAGCGACCGACTCTTCGAGCCGTTCAAGTCGGGCACGACCTACTTCCCGCACGGCTACACCTTCGGTGGCCACCCGGTCTCCGCCGCGGTCGCGATGGCCAACCTCGACATCTTCGAGCGCGAGGGCCTCAACGACCGGGTCAAGCAGAACGCCCCGATCTTCAAGGCGACGCTCGACAAGCTGCTCGACCTGCCCCTCGTCGGTGACGTCCGCGGCGCCGGCTACTTCTACGGCATCGAGCTCGTCAAGGACAAGGCGACCCGGGAGACGTTCAACGACGCCGAGTCCGAGCGGCTGCTGCGCGGCTTCCTCTCCAAGGCGCTCTTCGACGCCGGCCTCTACTGCCGTGCCGACGACCGCGGCGACCCCGTCATCCAGCTCGCGCCGCCGCTCATCATGGGCCCCGAGCAGTTCGACGACATCGAGTCGCGGCTGCGCTCGGTGCTCACGGAGGCCGAGAACCACCTCTGACCCCACCCTTCCCGACTCCGTGCGTATGCCGTGGGGGTGTCGCCGGCCACGAAGCCACCCGTTCGCGGGTGGCTTCGTGCGTGTGTGGCTCGGACCGTCCGGAACGCTGGTCCGTGCCGTTCGTTGGGGTAGGTATCCGACGAGTGCGACGCCGACGCACCGCCGACGAAGGAGAAGACATGGGATTCCTCGACAAGCTTCTGGGCCGTGAGCCCCTCCAGCAGCAGCAGCGGGCCCAGCAGCCGCCCACGGGAGCGCCGTATGCCGTCCCGCCGCCGCACGGAGGCGCGTCGTCCGAGGACGAGCGGGCCATCGCCCGCTACAAGTACCTGCTGCGCACCGCGCCGCCGGAGGACATCGAGAGGGTGCACACCGAGGCCTTCGCCAAGCTCTCCCCCGAGCAGCGCCAGATGGTCCTCCAGCGCCTCAACGAGGACCTTCCCGAGGGTGAGCGCCCGCGCAGCGACCAGCCGGCTGACCTCGCCCGCAGCGCGACCCGCGCCGAGATGAGCCGTCCCGGCTACCTCCAGGGCGCCTTCGGCGGGGGTCGAGGCGGCATGGGCGGTGGCATGGGCATGGGCGGCATGATCGCCGGCTCGATGCTCGGCACCATCGCCGGGGTCGTCGTCGGATCGGCGCTCGCCGACATGATGCTCGGGGGCTACGACTCCTCGCCCGAGGCCCAGGAGGCCGGCGACGCGACCGCCGACGCGGGCGACGGCGGCGATGCAGGAGACGCGGGCGGCGACACGGGCGATGCCGGTGGTGACGCGGGCGGCGACGGCGGCGGCTCGGACTTCGGCGACTTCGGTGGCGGGGGCGACTTCGGTGGTGGCGACTTCGGTGGTGGCGACTTCGGCGGCGGTGGGGACTTCGGGGGTTTCTGACCCACTCCGTAGCCAGGATCGCCGCGCGGCGTTCGGTTCCCGTGGTCCCCGACGCATTCGTGGCCACGGAACCGGGCGCCGCGCGTCTGTGCGCCGACACGCCCCCGGTGTCGGGTTCGTCCAAGACGGGGACGCTCGGCACGAGCGATGCTGACCTCTCACCGTCACCGACGAAAGGGATCCCGATGGCCATCGCCGCCCTCAAGATGCTCACCCTCGACAGCTCGGACGCGCGCCGCGACGCCACGTTCTGGTCGACCGTGCTCGGCTGGGAGGTCGCGCACGCGCAGGACGAGTACGCCATGCTCACCGGCCCCGGTGGCGTCGCCCTGGGCCTCGGACTCGTCGACGACCACGAACCGCCGGCGTGGCCGAACGAGCGCGGCACCAAGCAGTTCCACCTCGACCTCGCCGTGGACGACCTCGACGCGGCGGCCGCAGAGTGCGTGGCGGCCGGCGCGACGCTGCCCCACGAGCAGCCGGGAGAGACGTGGCGCGTGCTGCTCGACCCGAGCGGTCACCCCTTCTGCCTCACCCAGGCCGCCAACTGGGGCTGAGCTTCCCCCACCCGAGCGCGTGACAGGACTCGCCTGAGCACGCAACACCACTCGAGTGGCCCCGTCGTCACACGAGCCCCACGTGACCCACTGCGCGGTACGCAGCACGGGCCAGAAGGTTGGGACGACGGGGCCACTCGACAAGAGCCGGTGGCGCCCGGCTGCGGTCAGACGCCGACGAGCCAGTGGAAGAGGGCGGCGATCCCGAGGATCACCGGGACCGATGCGAAGGTGCTGACGAAGATGACGTCACGGGCGAGGTTGACCTCGCGTCGGTAGCGGACGGCATACGTGAAGATGTTCTGCGCCGTCGGGAGGGCCGCCGTCACGACGACGGCGAAGAGCGCCTCGCCCCGTAGTCCCAGCGCCAGGCCGACGCCGAGCGCGATGGCCGGCATGAGGAGGGTCTTGAGGAGGACGATCGTCCACACGTGCTCGGCGGTGCGCCCGGTGGCCGGGCGAGGTCCGCGCCGCAGCGAGATGCCGAACGCGACGAGCATCGACGGCACGGCCATGGCGCCGAGCAGGTCAATGGGCGCCGCGATGACGCGGGGGAGGTGGATGTCGAAGACGGCGATGAGCAGGCCGGCCACCGCACCGAGGGTGATCGGGTTGCTGAACATCCGGCGCAGGCTGCGGCCGAGGGTCGGGCGCTCGCCACGGGCGTCGCTGTCGAACAGCGCCATGTAGACCGGTGTGATGATGAGCAGCTGCATGAGCAGCGTCGGCGCCACCCATGCGACGTCGCCGAGGACGTAGAGCGCGATCGGGATGCCGAGGTTGCCCGCGTTGACGTATGCCGCCGAGAGGCTGCCGATGAGCCGTGATCCGAGCGTCCCTCCCGCCCAACGGAACCGGGCGATGAGCAGGTAGAGCCCGACGACGATCGCAAAGCTGATGAGCGACGTGACGAGGTTGGCCGACAGGACGGCGTCCAGCGAGGTGCGCTGCATGACGGTGAGCAGCAGCGCCGGCGACGCGACGTGGAAGGCGAGGCGCGAGAGGTTGACCTGGGCGGAGTCGTCGAGCACCCGACGGTCGGCGAGGAGCCAGCCGACCGCGACGATGATCGCGATCGTCGCGAATCCCTCGAGCACGCCGACCATGCCGCCGATCCTGTCAGCCGCGGACGACGCGACGTCGCCCGGGTCCGCTCCTCGGCCACCCGGCCGGGGCAGGATGGGGCACATGGAGATCGAGACGCTCGACGAGCTGGACGACCACCTCGCCTCCGACGGACCGCTGCGCGGACTGCGGCTCCAGGACCTCGACCTCACCGGCTACGGCGACCAACTCGCGGCCCGCGGAGACCTGACCGGCCTCGTCGTGCTCGGGGGCACGGTGCCGGTCCCGGTGGCCGAGGTGCTGCTGACCCGGGGCGCGATCCTCTTCCCCGGCATCGCCGACGCCCCGGTCGACCCGTGGCGCGGCCTCTACTTCCCGACCGACCTCTACGCCGGTCTCGAGCACGGCTACGCGGCGACGCCCGACGCGAAGGCGTACGCGTGGTTCGTCGACGCGCGGCTGCGCACCGACGCGTACGCCACCCTCGTCCGCGCGATCCACGACGACTCGGTGACGGACGAGCTCGACGAGTTCGTCCAGGGGCGATCGGTCGTGGGGATCATGGGCGGCCATGCGCTGGAACGGGACTCAGCGGCATACGCCGGCGCGGCTGGGCTGGGGCACGCGCTCGCCGAGGAGGGACACCTCGTCGCGACCGGTGGCGGTCCGGGGGCGATGGAGGCCGCCAACCTCGGCGCGCTGTGCCGGAGCGCAGCCGCCGTCGAGGAGGCCGTCGGTCTCATTGCGAGCGTCCCGGGCTTCCGGCCCGACGTGACGGCGTGGGCCACGACAGCGCTCGCCGCACGGCACGACATCGTCGGGGACGAGCTCCAGGCGCCGTCCGAGACGCTGGGCCCGTCGGCCCGGTCGCTCGGCATCCCGACGTGGTTCTACGGTCACGAGCCGCCGAACGTCTTCTGCGACGTCATCGCGAAGTACTTCTCCAACGCGATCCGCGAGGAGGGGCTGCTCGCCCGGTCGAACGGCGGCATCGTCGTGCTCGACGGTGCGGCCGGCACGGTGCAGGAGATCTTCCAGGCCGTGACGCCGCTCTACTACGCCCCCGAGGGCGCTCCCCTGCCTCCCCTCGTCCTCGTCGGGCGCGAGCACTGGACCGAGCGCGTGCCGGTCTGGCCGGCCCTGCGCGCCATCGCCGCCGGTCGCCCGATGGAGGCGGCGGTCCACCTCGTCGACTCCGTCGACGAGGTCCTCCCCCTGCTCCCTGCCCCTCCCGGCTGATCGCGACGGCCCCACCAGAGGTGCGCCACGGCGCAGTTCCGGGGGCCTTCGACACCAGGTTCCCCACCAGAAGTGCGCCACGGCGCAGTTCCGGCGGCCTTCGACACCAGGATCCCCACCAGAAGTGCGCCATGGCGCAGTTCCGGCGAGGGCGGTGGGTCGTAGGGTCAGGAACCGCGCAGGACGGGGGTCAGGGTCTCGAGGACCGAGGCGTCCTCGATCGTGGCGGGCACGGCCGGCGCCTTGCCGTCGGCCAGCTCACGCATCGTCTTGCGCAGGATCTTGCCCGACCGAGTCTTGGGCAGGCCGGCGACGATGTCGACCTGGTGCAGGGCTGCCACGGCCCCGACCTCCGACCGCACCCGGGCGACGAGCTCGCGCTTGATCCGGTCACCGTCGGCCTCGGCGTCGACGCCCGACTTCAGGACGACGAGCGCGCGCGGCACCTGTCCCTTGAGGTCGTCGTGGACGCCGATCACGGCACACTCGGCGACCGCCTCATGACCGGCAAGGGCCGCCTCGAGCGACCCGGTCGAGAGGCGGTGGCCGGCGACGTTGAGGACGTCGTCGGTGCGACCCATGACGTAGAGGTAACCGTCCTCGTCGAGGTAGCCGCCGTCCCCGGTGAGGTAGTAGCCGGGGTAGGCCGACAGGTAGGAGCTGACGTAGCGGTCGTCGTCGCCCCACAGCGTCGGCAGCGTGCCGGGCGGCATCGGCAGCTTGATGCAGATGGCACCCTCGGTGCCGGCCTCGACCTGCTCGCCCGTCGCGTCGAGCACCCGCACGTCGTAGCCCGGCACGGCGACCGTGGGCGAGCCGGCCTTGACCGGCAGCAGCCCGATCCCCACGGGGTTGCTGGCGATCGGCCACCCCGTCTCGGTCTGCCACCAGTTGTCGATGACCGGCTTGCCGAGCGCGGCGGAGGCCCACTCGTACGTGTCGGGGTCGAGCCGCTCACCGGCGAGGAAGAGGGCGCGGAAGCGGGAGAGGTCGTGCTCGGCGACCTTGGACGCCGTCGAGTCGTCCTTCTTGATGGCGCGGAAGGCCGTCGGCGCGGTGAACATGCAGACGGCGCCGTACTCCGCGATGACCCGCCAGAACGCACCGGCGTCCGGGGTCCCCACGGGCTTGCCCTCGTAGAGCACCGTCGTGGCGCCCGTCAGCAGGGGCGCGTAGACGATGTAGGAGTGCCCGACGACCCAGCCGACGTCGCTCGCGGTGAACATCGTCTCGCCCGGGGCCACGTCGTAGAGGTTGGCCATCGACCACCGCAGAGCCACCGCATAGCCACCGCAGTCGCGGTAGATGCCCTTCGGCTTCCCCGTCGTCCCGGACGTGTAGAGGATGTAGAGCGGGTCGGTGGCTGCGACCGTGACGCACTCGCTGCCCTCGCTGGCCGCGTCGCCGGACTCGAAGTCGGCCCAGTCGATGTCGCGCTCGCCGAGCTCGGCGACGAGCTGCTCGCGCTGGAGCACGACGCAGCGCTCGGGCTGGTGTGCAGAGCGGCGGATGGCCTCGTCGAGGAACGGCTTGTAGGGCACGACGCGGCTCGGCTCGACGCCGCACGACGCCGACAGCACGACCTTCGGCGCGGCGTCGTCGATGCGCGCGGCGAGCTCCTGCGGGGCGAAGCCGCCGAAGACGACGGAGTGGATGGCACCGATGCGTGCGCACGCGAGCATCGCGATGACGGCCTCGGGGACCATCGGCATGTAGATGACGACCCGGTCGCCCTTGCCGACACCGAGCCCACGCAGCCCACCGGCCACCGCGCGCACCCGCTCGAGCAGGACGGCATACGTCAGCGTGCTCTTCGTGCCCGTCACCGGCGAGTCGTAGTGGATCGCGGGCTGGTCGCCGCGCCCGGCGGCGACATGGCGGTCGACGGCGTTGAAGCAGACGTTGAGCTCGGCGTCGGGATACCACCGGTAGAACGGCGGTCTCGAGTCGTCGAGGATGCGCGTCGGCGGCGTCACCCAGTCGATGCCCTCCGCGGCCGCACGCCAGAACCCTTCCGGGTCGCGCAGGCTGTCGTCGTGGATGCGGTGGTATGCCGTCGAAGCGCCGTCGCTCATGGCCTCACTGTGCCGCCGGTGGCGCCGCCGCGCCAGAGTCGGTGCGCCGAGGTGACGCATCTGACAGACGAGCGGTCGTGATCGCGACGCACATCACGGCGGCAACGAGGCACAGCGCGCCGGCGACGTACCAGGCGAGGTCGTAGGTGCCGAGCTGGTCGCGGACGAGACCCGCCCCGAGGGCCGCTGCGGCGGCCCCGATCTGGTGCGAGGCGAAGACCCAGCCGAAGACGATCGGCGCGCGCTCGCCGTACGCGCTGCGACACAGGGCGATCGTCGGGGGCACCGTCGCGACCCAGTCGAGGCCGTAGAAGAGGACGAACGCGAGCATGTTGACGTGCATCGAGTCGCTGAAGAGCGCCGGCAGCAGGAAGAGCGAGCCGCCGCGCAGCGTGTAGTAGGCCGCGAGCAGGATCCGTGGGTCGACCCGGTCGGTGAGCCAGCCGGAGAAGACGGTGCCGACGATGTCGAAGACGCCGACGAGGGCGAGGAGGCCGGCGGCGGTCGTCGTCGGCATGCCGTGGTCGTGGGCGGCCGGGATGAAGTGCGTGCCGACGAGGCCGTTCGTCGAGGCACCGCAGACGGCGAAGCTGCCGGCGAGCAGCCAGAACACCTTGGTGCGGGCCGCGTCACGCAGGGTCGCGAGGGCCAGGTGCGCCGGGTGGCCCGTCGGCCGGGGCGGACGACCGACCGGGGTGCCGGCCGGGGCGCCGTAGGCCGTGATGCCGAGGACGCTCGGGTGGTCGTGCAGCTTCCAGAGCACGAGCGGGACGACGGTCAGGGCGGCGGCCGAGGTGACGACCGCCGCGGTGCGCCAGCCGTGGTTCTCGGCGAGCCACGCGAGGACGGGCAGGAAGATGAGCTGACCCGTGGCACCCGCGGCCGTGAGCACGCCGGTGACGAGGCCCCGCCGCTCGACGAACCAGCGCCCCGTGACGGTCGCGACGAGGCTCATCGCCATGGCGCCGGTGCCGAGGCCGACGACGATCCCCCAGCACAGGACGAGCTGCCACGAGGCCGTCATCCAGATCGGCAGGAGGGAGCCGACGCTGACGAGCACGAGGGCGACGGCAACGACCCGCTGGATGCCGAGGCGCTCCATCAGGGCCGCCGAGAACGGTGCCGCGAGCCCGAAGAGGACGAGGTTGACCGACACGGCGCCACCGATGACGCCCATCGACCAGCCGAACTCCTCGTGGAGCGGCGTCATGAGCACGCCCGGCGTCGAACGGAAGCCGGCCGCGCCGATGATCGTCAGGAAGGTGACAGCAGCGACCCACCAGGCGGGGTGGATCCGGTGGCCGGATCGGCTCGGAGTGACGGCAGGGTCGGGTGTGGCGTCGTCGGGGACGTCGGCGCGGCGGTCGGTCAGGCTCACGGACCCACTGTGCAGGATCGGAGTCCGTCGCGACGAGTGGCCGGAAGGACATGATGTGCAAAGATCTGGCCATGACCGCTGCGCTCCCGCGACCGCACCGCGTCGCCGTCCTCGCCCTCGACGGCGTCGTGGCGTTCGAGCTCGGGCTGCCACACCGCTTCTTCAGCGCGAGCGCCCTCGACCCCGGCTGGCCCGGCCGCCTCACCGGCGCTCCCCCGCCCTATGAGGTGTCGATGTGCACGCTCGACGACGGACCCGTCATGACGTCGGCCGGCTATGCCGCTCTGCCGACCCACCCGAACTCCGTTGTCGCGCAAGCTGACACGGTCGTCGTTCCGGGCATCACGAACACCCCCATCGTCACGCGGGGCGAGCTGCCCGCCGACCTCGTCGCGCTCGCCGGCAGGGCCCGTCCCGACGCGCGGTGGCTCTCGATCTGCACGGGCGCCTTCGTCCTCGCGGGCCTCGGCAAGCTCGACGGCCGCGAGGCGACGACCCACTGGGTCTACGAGGACCTCTTCCGCCGCCACTTCCCCACTGTCCACCTCGACCCCGACGTGCTCTACGTCGACCACGGCGACGTCCTCACCTCCGCCGGCACCGCCGCGGGCATCGACCTGCTGCTCCACGTGCTGCGCAGCGACCTCGGCACCGAGGCCGCGAACCGGGTCGCCCGTGGCGCCGTCGTCGCGCCGTGGCGGGCGGGCGGGCAGGCCCAGTTCATCGAGCGGCCGGTGCCCGACGCGTCCGACGCGGGCACCGGGTCGACACGGACGTGGGCCCTCGAGCACCTCGACGAGCCGATCGGCCTGGCCGACCTGGCCCGGCACGCCGGGACGAGCGTGCGCACGTTCACCCGCCGCTTCCGGGAGGAGACCGGCGAGACGGCGGGCACCTGGCTCGCGCGGGCTCGCGTCGACCGGGCCCGACACCTGCTCGAGACGACCGACCTGCCGGTCGACCGGGTGGCCGCCGCGGCCGGTTTCGGCACGAGCGCCTCGCTGCGCCAGCACCTCGCGGCCGCTGTGGGACTCTCGCCCCTGGCCTACCGTCGCACCTACCGGGCGGAGCCGGCCTGAACGGCCACGTCCGCGCCGGCCAGGCCCGCGCGCGCCGCAGCACCCGGCATACGACCCCTCGTCACGTCGCGAGCGGCAGGTGCGGGTGCTTCGGCGAGCGGCCCTGGAACGACAGGATCGCCGGGTTCTGGATCTCGCCGTCCCGGATCTCGATCGCCCGCCGGACCGTCGAGTTCGCGTCCCAGGCCTCAGGCCCGCCCATGACCGTCGGCAGGAAGGGCAGCAGCGCCTCGCTGATCTCCCACGTGGCGGCGTCCCAGAGGTAGGACGGGCTGTGGTCGACGGCGTAGTAGAGCACGTGGTCGCCGACGAGGAAGGTGGGGTCGGTGAAGGTCGTCGGCTTCGCCCAGCTGAAACCCATGCCCTCGTCGCACGACACGTCGATGACGATGCTGCCCGGCGTCATCCGCTTGAGGTCGTCGTCCGTCATGAACGTGATCGGGGCGTCGGTGTCCTGGAGCACGCAGTTGACGACGATGTCGTGCTCGGCGAGGAACTCCCCGAGGGCCACCGGGCCGTCCTCGGTGACCGCGTGGCTCACGCGCGCCGTCGTGTCGTCGGTGTCGAAGTGCACGATCCTGGCCGAGTGGATCGGCGACGCGACAGCCGCCTTCTGACGGTGCGTCAGCACGTCGACGTCGCCGATCCCGAGCGCCTTGAGCGCGGTGACCGCCCCGCGGGCCGTGGCGCCGAAGCCGATGACGACCGCGCGGCGCTGGGGGCCGTAGTCACCGGTGATCCCCGCGATCTGGAGGGCATGGAGCACCGAGCAGTAGCCGGCGAGCTCGTTGTTCTTGTGGAAGACGTGGAGGCTGAACGAGCCGTCCTTGTTCCAGTGGTTCATCGCCTCGAAGGCGATGAGCGTCAGCTTCCGGTCGATGGCGACCTGCGTCAGCTCGGCGTCCTGCACGCAGTGCGGCCAGCCCCAGAGCACCTGCCCGACCCGCAGGGCCGAGATGTCACTGAGCAGGGGCTTCGGCGCGAGGATGACGTCGCACTGCGCGACGAGCTCCTCGCGACTGAGGAACCCGCCGACGTAGCGCTCGAGCTGGTCGTCGGACACGCCGTGCCGCTCGCCGTAGCCGGTCTCGAGGAAGATCCGCCCGCGCAGCTCCTCGGGGATCCGGTCGACGTGCTTGGGGTGCAGTGGCAGCCGGTGCTCGTTCTCCTTGAGGGACCGGGCCATGACGCCGAGGCTGAGCTGGACCATGCGAGGACCTCCTGGTGGGCCGCCCCGTGCTCTGCCCGGCGACTCGTCACCAGTGCCCGAGCCGGGCACGACCCCGCCAGCGTACGCGGGTGAGCCGGTTGACGCGCTGAGCCGGCCGCAGGCCTCGTCGAGTCGACGGGTCAGGCGGTCGACGCGGCGAGCTGGCCGCAGGCCCCGTCGATGTCCTGGCCGCGGGTGTCGCGGATCGTCGTCGGGATGCCGTGGGCACGCAGGCGCTCGACGAAGTTCTGCTCGACGCCGGGCCGGCTCGCGGTCCACTTCGAGCCGGGCGTCGGGTTGAGCGGGATCGGGTTGACGTGCACCCACCCGCGGCCCCGCCGGTTGAGCTTCTCGCCGAGCAGGTCGGCGCGCCAGCCCTGGTCGTTGATGTCGCGGATCAGGGCGTACTCGATGGACACGCGACGGCCGGTCGCCTCGAAGTAGCGGTAGGCGGCGTCGAGCGCCTCGTCGACGGACCACCGGGTGTTGATCGGGACGAGCTCGTTGCGCAGCTCGTCGTCCGGGGCGTGCAGGGAGAGCGCGAGGGTCACCGGGATGCCCTCGGCCGTCAGCTTGTCGATGCCGGGGACGAGCCCGACCGTCGACATCGTGATGCCGCGGGCCGACATGCCGAGGCCGTCGGGCGCGGGGTCCGTGAGCCGGCGGATCGCGCCGATGGACGCCTTGTAGTTGGCGAGGGCCTCGCCCATGCCCATGAAGACGACGTTGCTGACGCGCAGCGGCGCCTCGCGGTCGTCGTCACCGCCCCCGGCGAGCTCACCCCGTCGCAGCGCCCGGGCCGCCCAGACGACCTGCTCGACGATCTCGCCGGCGGACATGTTGCGGGTCAGGCCGGCCTGGCCGGTCGCGCAGAACGGGCAGTTCATGCCGCAGCCGGCCTGGCTCGAGATGCAGATGGTGACGCGCTTGGGGTAGCGCATGAGCACGGACTCGACGATCGCGCCGTCGTGCAGCCTCCACGCGTACTTCATCGTCTGACCGTCGTCGGCGACGCGCTGGACGATCGGCGTCAGCAGCGTCGGGAGCAGGCCTGCGGCGAGCTCGGACCGCACGGCCTTCGGCAGGTCGGTCATCTGCTCGGGGTCGTCCTCGAGCCGCTCGAAATAGTGGGTCGAGAGCTGCTTGGCCCGGAAACCCTTGTGCCCCAACGACTCCACGGCCTCTTTGCGCTCGGCCGGCGTGAAGTCGGCGAGGTGCCGCGGTGGCTTGCCGCGACGGGGCGCCTGGAAGGTCAGCTGCCCCGGCACGGGGCGGGCGGTCGTCGGCTCGGGCAGCACGACGGGCGCCGGCACGGACGCGGGCTCGGTGGCGGACTCGGAGGCGGACTCGGAGGCGGGGGCTGGGGTGTCGGTCATCTCCCCTCCAGTCTCTCAGGTGGAGTCAAAACGGGTCGGCCGGGCGCGGTGGCCGGCACCGAGGCCGTATGCCGCCCGCCCGCAGCCGGTGCCCACGCCCGGTGCCCACGCCCGGGGTCACGCCTGGTCACGTCGGCGGTCTCGAAGGGTCACGCCTGTGCGCGCTGCTCGCTGACCGCGTTGCCGCCGTCGACGACGAGGACCTGGCCCGTGACGTAGGACGCCTCACGGCTGGCGAGGAAGGCGATCGCCGCGGCCACCTCGTCGGCGCTGCCTGAGCGACCGAGCGGTGTGGCCCGCCCGTCGCGCGCCTCCTCGTCGGTCTGCGAGCCGGTGGCGACCCAGCCCGGGGCGACGGCGTTGACCGTGGTGCCGTGTGGGCCCTCGTCGACCGCGAGGGCCCGGGCGAGCCCGACGAGCGCGGCCTTGGCCGTGGCGTAGGCGACCTCGCCCCGCATCGCCATGACGCCGCCAGTGACGCTGCTCACGAGCACGAGACGGCCTGCCCCGGACACCCGAAGGTGCGGCAGGGCGGCCCGGCTCACGAGATAGGCGGTGTCGAGGTTGCGGGCGAGCGAGCCTCGCCAGCGCGACGGGTCGGTGGACCCCAGGTCTCCGCCGAGCGGGTCGGGGTCGGCGGCGCTCGTCATGCCGGCGTTGTTGACGACGACGTCGAGGCGACCGTGCTCCGCGAGGCAGGCGGCCACGAGCGCGCCGGCCTCGGGTTCCCGGGTCAGGTCGCCGACGTGGCCACTGGCCGTCACGCCGTCGCGACGGAGCTCGGCGACGCGCTCGTGCACCCGGTCGGTCGTGGCCGCGACGACGAGGGCGGCACCGAGGCGGCCGAGCATCCGTGCGGTGGCGAAGCCGATGCCGCTCGCGCTTCCGGCACCGGTCACGAGCACGACCCGGCCGGTCTGGTCGAAGGGCGTGGCCTCGGAGCCGGACGCCCGGTCCGCGGCCACTCGCTCCGCGACCACCCGGTCAGCCCGGCTTGGCGGCGAGGAGCGTCAGCACGGCCCAGACGATGGGGGCCACGACGACGAGCGAGTCGAGCCGGTCCATGACACCGCCGTGACCGGGAAGGACGTTGGACATGTCCTTGATGCCGAGGTCCCTCTTGATGAGCGACTCCATGAGGTCGCCGACCGTCGCGGCGACGGCCACCCCGACACCGAGCGCGATCCCGATGACCCACGAGTGGTCGAGCAGGAAGTGGACGGTGAGCGAGCCGGCGACGATGCACAGGAGCACGGAACCCGCGAAGCCCTCCCACGACTTCTTGGGGCTGATGGTGGGCGCCATGGGGTGCTTGCCGAAGAGGACGCCCGCGGCATACCCGCCGACGTCGCTGCACACGGTCGTGATGAGGAAGACGAAGAGACGAGCGACGCCGTCCTCCGGGGCGAGCAGGAGGATGGCGAAGCCGACGAGGAACGTCGGGTAGGTGGCGATGAAGATGCCGCCGAGGACGTCGCGCCCGGCTCCGTCGAGGCGTCCGGTACCGCGCCAGAGCACGACGGCCAGGCACGTCAGCGACCAGGCCACGACGAGACCGGCAGGCCCGTGGACGAAGGCCGCCCACAGCATGACGACCATGCCCACGACCGGTGGGACGAGCGGAGCCCGGACCGCGGCGTGCCGCAGGGCCGCCCGCAGCTCCCAGATGCCCACGGCCACGGCGAGCGCGACGAGGACGATGAACGACTCCTTGCGGATGAGCAGGGTCGCGACGATGAGCGCTCCGAGGCCGACACCCACCCCGATGGCCGCAGGCAGGTTGCGTCCCGCGCGGCTCTGCTTCTGCTCGATGACCTCCTCGGCGGCGAGGCCGGCGAGCTCGTCGAGCGCAGGGTCGTAGGGGACGGGCTCGAGCGGCCCGGCCCCGCCGTCGCCGGCCTGGGCCGCGGGTGCGGGGTCCACGGGGTCCGACGGGGAGTCAGTCGTCATCATCGGTCGAGCATCGAGGTCACACCTCGAGCAGCTCGGCCTCCTTGGCCTTGACGAGTCCTTCGACGAGGTCGGTGTGCTTCTTGGTCAGGCCGTCGAGCTCCTTCTCGGCACGCGACCCGTCGTCCTCGCCCACCTCGCCGTCCTTGACGAGCTTGTCGAGGTCGGTCTTGGCCTTGCGACGGATGTTGCGCACCGAGACCCGCGCCTCCTCGGCCTTGTGGTTGGCGAGCTTGATGTACTCGCGGCGGCGCTCCTCGGTCAGCTCCGGCAGGACGCAGCGGATCTGGTTGCCGTCGCTGCTCGGGTTGACGCCGAGGTCGGAGTCGCGGATGGCGCGCTCGATCTCGTGCATCGCCGACTTGTCGAACGGGATGACGAGGATCGTGCGGGGCTCGGGGTTCTGGAACGAGGCGAGCTGCTGCAGCGGGGTCGGCGCGCCGTAGTACTCGACCGTGAGCTTGTTGAACAGGCCCGGGTTGGCACGCCCGGTGCGGATGCCCGCGAAGTCCTCCTTGAGGACCTCGACGGCCTTGTCCATCTTCTCCTCGGCCTCGAACATCGTCTCTTCGATCATGGCTCTGGCTTCCTCGTCCCTCGTTCGTGGGGTGCTGCGGGGGTGGTGCAGGGGTGACAGGTGGTTCGGGTGCTTCGCGGTGGTCGTGCTCGCGCGCGGCAGGTGCCGCGGCGCTCAGGCGTTGGTGACCAGCGTGCCGATCTTCTCACCGAGCAGGGCGCGCGTGATGTTACCCGCGCCTTCCATGCCGAAGACGACCATGGGCAGCTTGTTCTCCATGCAGAGGCTGAAGGCCGCCGCGTCGACGACCTTGAGCCCCTCGACGATGGCGTCCTGGAACGTGACCGTCTCGAGCTTCTTGGCGTCGGGGTTGGTACGCGGGTCGGCGTCGTAGACACCGTCGACGCCGTTCTTGGCGATGAGCACGGCGTCGCACTTGATCTCGAGGGCGCGCTGGGCGCTGACCGTGTCGGTCGAGAAGAACGGCATGCCGGCGCCGGCGCCGAAGATGACGACGCGGTGCTTCTCGAGGTGGCGGATGGCCCGGCGCGGGATGTACGGCTCGGCGACCTGCTGCATGGCGATCGCGGACTGCACCCGCGTCTCGATGCCCTCCTTCTCGAGGAAGTCCTGCAGGGCGAGGCAGTTCATGACGGTGCCGAGCATGCCCATGTAGTCGGCACGCGTGCGGTCCATGCCGCGCTGCTGGAGCTCGGCGCCGCGGAAGAAGTTGCCGCCGCCGATGACGACGGCGACCTCGACGCCCCCGCGCACGGCGTCGGCGATCTGCTTGGCGATGCCGGAGACGACGGCCGGGTCGAGGCCGATGCTCCCGCCCCCGAACACCTCACCGGAGAGCTTGAGAAGGACCCGGTGGAAGGGGGTTGTCTGGGCGTCGGTCATGGCGCAGGGCCTCCTCGTGGGCAGCGTTCCGGCGGTCGGTCGATCTTTCCACATCCGGCGGACATCGGCCGCATCGGGTTCAGGCGGTTCGGACCTCGGACAGCAGGCCCGGCAACACGGCCGCGAGGCGGGCGTAGTCGTCCTCGTCGTTGTACGGCGCGGCGGCCAGCCGCACGTAGCCGCGCCCCTCGAAGGCCACGGGCGGCACGACGAGCCCGACGGCATACAACCGCTGCCACAGGGCCTCGGCGTCCTCGGTCGTCGTCGCCACCCCGTCGGGCAGCGCGACGAGGCGCAGGCACGGGGCGGAGGGTATGCCGCCGTGCGGGCCGCCCGTGCCGAGTGCGTCCCGCACGAGCTCGGCCCCGCGCAGGAGCAGGTCGGCGTTGCATCGGACCTGTTCCCAGCCACCGAGGGCGGCCCAGGCGGCCAGGCCGTCGGGCACGGCCACCCACGACGAGTGGTCGACGGTGCCCTGGAGGTCGAAGCGCTCGGGGAAGGGCAGCCCGTGGCCCCACGAGGTGACGAGCGGACGCATCGTGTCGCGGTGCTCGGGAGCCACCCAGAGCGTGGCGGCGGCGCGCGGCGTATAGGCCCACTTGTGCAGGTTGCCCGCCCAGAACGCCACCCCGAGAACCTCGACGTCGAGGTCCGGCAGGGCTCCGGGCACGTGGGCGGCGTCGACGAGAACCGGGACGGGTGCGACGGCGGCTGCCACCTCGGCGACCGGGAGGACGAGGGCCGTCGGAGAGGTGATCTGGTCGATGACGACGAGGCGGGTGCGGTCGGTCACGGCGGCCGCGAAGGCCGCCACGACGTCGTCCGGGTCGCTGTCGACGCCGAAGACCGCCGTCCGCAGCGTCGCACCGCGCGCCTCGGCGGACCAGCCGGCCGTGAGGTAGCCGTGGTTGCCGACGACGACGTCGTCACCGGGGCCGATGCCGAGACCCTGGAGCACGACCCCGACCGCCTCGGTGACGTTGCGCACGAGGGCGGTCGACCCCGCCGGCACGCCGAGGAAGGTCGCGGCCGCCTCGCGGGCACCGGAGAGCGTCGCTGGGAGCTCGTCGCGGAAGGCCCGCATCGGCGCCCCCTCGATGCGGGCCCGGGCGCGGTCCTGCGCCTCGCGGACCGATCGGGGCACCGCCCCGAACGCACCGTGGTTGAGGTGGGTCAGGGCCGGGTCGAGCTCGAACAGGTCGGCGATGTCGCGGCGCACCCGGACATCCTGCCTCAGGGGTTGAGACCGCCCAACATCAGGCCCGGGCACCGGGCCGCCTCGGCGGGGGTCATCGGCGCGACGTCCACGGAGGCCTCCCGGGAGCGGCCGAGGTTCCACGACAGGGCGTCCTCGCGGGAGGCGCGTGCCGAGATCGTCGACGGGAGCACGATGCAGGCCGAGACGTCGCGCGGCAGGCCGGCGACGATCGCCGGGGTGGCGTCCGCTCCCAGCGTCCGGAGGTAGGCCGCGTCGAGCTTGCCCGTCGCCTGGTAGCGGTCGATGTTGCGCTGTGCGACCCACGCCTCGGGGTTGGCCAGGCCCCCGACGAGCACGATGGCAACAGCAGAGACGAGTGCGGCCCGCGGCAGCCACCAGCCCGAGAGACGCACCCCGGCGACGAGGACGAGCACGACGAGCAGGCCGAGCCAGAGCTCGAAACCGTCGACGAGCACCCGGAGCAGCGTGAAGCCGTAGGCCTGCTGGTAGAGGTCCATCCGGTGCAGGGCCGAGGCGACGACGACGAGCGTCAGGGCGCACAGCGCTCCGAGCGCGACCCGCAGCACGAGACGCTCCCGGGACGTGGAGCGTGGCGCCTTGCGGACCGCGAGCGCCACGGTCGCCAGGGTGAGCACCGTGGCGGCCGTGAGCTGGCCGAAGCCCTGGTGGACGTACTCGGCATACGTCAGCCCGGTCGTGCGCTGGACGTAGTCGTGACCGCCGAACAGCGCCGCGGCCTGGGCGACGACGAACGCGGCGAAGAGGGCGACGACGAGGCCGACGGGCACGACCCACTCCCAGAGTCGGGCCACAGGGCGTCCCTCCGGCAGCGTGACCCGGTCGACGCGCGGCGGGTTGAGGGCGACGTAGCCGGCGGCGAGCAGGGCACCACCCATGACGAAGCCGACGAAGAAGCGGAAGGTCAGCCCGTCCCACGCGAAGTGCGGCACGATCGCCTGCGCCCACGACCCGAAGACCGCGTCGCCGGAGGCGAAGAGGCCGCCGAAGACGACGAGCGCGACGAGCGAGATGGCGGCCGTGCGCACGACCGGCCACACGACGTTGATGCGGCTCGTCGCGGCGACGGTGCGCCCGAGCAGCGGCAGTCCGCGCACGGCGGCGAGGGGCCAGGAGGCGAGGCCGGCGACGACGGAGAGGAATCCCCTGGCGTCGGTGAGGGCCGTGGTCAGCACGACGACCCCGAGCATGACGGAGATGACCGTGAGCCACTCGGCGGCTCGCAGCACCGAGAAGGAAGCGAGTCCGACGCAGAGCACGCTGCTCACCGTGGTCCAGCGGCTGGCACGGTGGCGCGTCGAGCGCCACAGCACGACGCCGCCGAGCAGGAGCACTCCGAAGAGGGCGACCCCGATGTCGCGGTAGGGCAGCAGGACGGCCGACAGCACGCCGACGCCGACGCAGAGCAGCAGCAGGCGCACCTGCGGCCCGAGGCCGGCCTCCGGCCAGAGGTCGCCGAAGAGCGAGTCGACAACGGGCCTGGGCGCCCCCACCGGAACGCCGGGGTATGCCGTCGGGCGCCCCTCGGAGCCCGGGCCGCCCGGCGCTCCGGCCGGGGTGGGTCCCGCCGCGGCGGGGATGGGTGCGGGCACGGTGGGCTCCTGGATGTCGGGCGCCACGGCGGGCGCGGTCGCGTCGGTGGTGACGGTGGAGATCGTGGGGATCGTGGGACCGGAGGGGACCTCCGCGAGGCCCTCGGTGGCAGACGGCGACGTGCGGGCAGGGGTGCGGGGCAGGACGGCCCGGAGCCGGGCGCCGTGCTCCCCCTCGGGGGGCGAGACCGCGGAGATCGACCCGCCGTGCAGCTCGCACACCCAGCTCGCGATGGCGAGCCCGATGCCCGTGCCTCCCCCGGCGTCGTCGCCCGACCCGAAACGGTCGAAGATCCGGTGCACGTGCTCGGGCGGGATACCCGGTCCCTCGTCGGCGACCATGAGCCACCACCGGTCCGGGCCGTCGGGACCCGCGCTGACGGTCACCCGGCCACCGGCCGGGCTGTGCCGGTCGGCGTTGTCGAGCAGGTTGGCGAGCAGCTGCGCGAGACGGGCCGCGTCCCCGGTGACGCGAAGGTCGGCGGGGACGTCGACGACGTGAACCGTGCCGCGCCGGGAGACGCCGGCCTCGGCCACGGCGCCCTCGACGAGCTCGCGGACGTCGACGTCCGCGAGTGCGAGCGGAGCGCGACCGCCGTCGACGCGGCTGAGGTCGAGCAGGTCGCCGACGAGCGTGCCGAGCCGCTCGGCCTGGGCCAGCGCGGTGCGCAGGACGGCGTCGTCGGGGCGCACGACACCGTCGACGAGGTTCTCGAGCAGGGCCTGCTGGGCGGCGAGCGGTGTGCGCAGCTCGTGGGAGACGGTGGCGACGAGCTGGCGTCGCTGCTGGTCGGCGCCGGCGAGGTCGGCCGCCATGGTGTTGAAGGCGTCGGCGAGCACCCCCACCTCGTCGGCGGACGTCGCCGTGACGCGCTGCGAGTAGTCCCCCGTCGCCATCCGCGACGCCGCCGTCGTCATCTCGCGCAGCGGTGAGGTCATCCCGCGAGCCAGCCACTGGGTGACCCCCAGGGCGGCGGCGACCGTCACCGGGAGGGTGAGCCAGCCAGGCACACCGGCCCGGTCACCGATGACGGACACGAGCGACGCGGCCACGATGCTGGCCGCGACGAGCAGACCGAGCTTGGCCTTGATCGAGCGGATGCCGTCGAGGGGCCGGTCGGCGTTCACGGCCGCGCCTCGTCGGGCGCCTCGGGGGTGTCGTCGTGGTCGACGGCCTTGCCGGCCTCGCCGGCCTCGAGCGCGTAGCCGACGCCGTGGACGGTGCGGACGCGGTCGGCCCCGATCTTGGCGCGGAGGGACTTGACGTGACTGTCGAGGGTGCGGGTGCCGCCGGCGTCCGCCCAGCCCCAGACCTCGCGCATCAGCCCGTCGCGCTCGCGCACCGCCCCCGGCTCGGCCGCGAGGGCCAGCAGGAGGTCGAACTCGAGCGGCGTCAGGTGCACCTCGCTCCCCCGTGCCGAGACGCGGCGCGACCCGCGGTCGACGGTCAGGTCGCCGACGGTCAGCACCGGCGGCTGCTCGGCGGCCAGCTCGCGCGCCCGCTCGACGCGACGCAGCAGGGCGCGGATGCGGGCGACGACCTCACGCATGCGGAACGGCTTGGTGACGTAGTCGTCGGCGCCGACGCCGAGACCGACGAGCAGGTCGGTCTCGTCCGCGCGCGCCGTGAGCATGAGGACCGGCACCGGGCGCTCCCCCTGGATGCGTCGGCACACCTCGAGCCCGTCGAAGCCGGGCAGCATGAGGTCGAGGACGACGAGGTCGGGGGCGTGCTCCGCGTGGGCGGCGACGGCGCCCGGCCCGTCGAAGGCCTGGATGACCCGGAAGCCTTCTGCCACAAGTCGATCCGTGACGGCCTGGTTGATCGTCGGGTCGTCCTCGACGACGAGCAGCATGGGAGCGCTGGCGCTCGAGGACGGTGTGGCATACCCCTGGTTCATGCCCCTGAGCCTAGGAGCGGGCGCACGGGGGGCGAGGGTGCGACGTGTGGAGATCGTGTGAAGGCCGGCCGGGCCCACACCGGCCCGACCGGCCGCACCCACCCACCACGGTGGCTCAGATGAAGAGCAGCTGCGCGCCCTCCGTCAGCTCGATGAAGTCCGAGGCCGAGATGATCCCCTCGACGTCGTCCCGGAGGTCGCCCTCGGTCAGGTGCTGCATGTCCGCCGACATCCGGCAGGCCCACAGGTGCCCGCCCGAGCCGACGATCTGGTCGAGGAACTCCGGGACGTCGGGCACGTCGAGGTCGGCGATGGCCTTCTTCATCTGCGACGTGGCGAGGTGCGTCATCCCGGGGATCCCGCCGAGTCCCTGCGGCAGGTGCGTCGCGGTGTTGCCGAGCATCGTGAACTTCAGGTCACCCGAGGTCTTCTTGTTGATCATGTCGAAGCCCCAGAAGGTGAAGAAGAGGTGCGTCTCGACGCCCTCGCCCAGGGCCGCGTTGGCGAGGATGAGGCCCGGGTAGGCCATGTCGAGGTTGCCCTTGCTGCAGATGATCGCCAGTTTGCGGCCCTGCGACTCGGGCGCGTCGAACCTCGGCACGAACGGGGTGGTCTGGTCGGCGTGCGTGGTCATCACACACATCCCTTCGGCTTGGGGAGCCCCGCGACGTAGGCCATCTTCTTGGCCGGCTTGCCGGGGAAGAGGTCGAAGAGGGACTTGATCGGGGTGCCGGTCTGCGTGCTGACGCGGCGGAGGGTCGCGGTCTCGCCCTGGTGGGCGAAGTCGTCGCGGAGGAAGCGGACGAGCTTCCAGTGGTCGGCCGTCAGCTCGATCCCGATGAGCCGGGCGAGCTCGGTGCCGAGGTCGTCGGACCACTGGTCGGGACGGGTGAGGAAGCCCTCGTCGTTGACCTCGACGGCTTGGCCGGCGATCGTCGTGGTGGGCATGGTGACGCTCCTTGTGTGTGTCTGGTCGAGCTCAGGCGGCGGGGACCTTCCCCGCCATCGACATCTGCGCGGGCAGGCCGAGAGGTCGTCCGGGGAGCAGGAGGTTCCAGTAGATGTGGCGGAAGGCGAGCTTGCCGACGTGGTTGGCCCGCGACTCCTTGAGCAGGGTCATCGGACCCAGGTGTGGCAGCGGGAACGTGCCGGTCAGCGGCTCGGTGTCGTAGTTGAAGTCGAGGAGCATCGCCTTGCCGCCACCGGACTCGACGAAGCAGTTGGCGTGCCCGTCGAAGGAGTGCGTCATGGCCTGCCCGCGAGCGTGCTCGACGAAGTTGTCGACGAACACCTCGACGGAGAAGTGCGCGACGGAGCCGGCCTTGGAGGTCGGGATGGTGCTCGCGTCGCCGAGGACCCAGATCGCCGGGTGCTCGGTCGAGCGCATCGTGTGCTTGTCGACCGGGACGTAGTTGAGCTCGTCGCCGAGTCCCGACCGGGCGACGAAGTCGGCGCCCATGTTGAGCGGGATCGTCACGAGCTGGTCGTAGGCGACCTCGCGCTCGTCGTAGGACACGATGACGCGCCGCTCCTGGTCCACGTGCTCGACCATGAAGTCGGTCTCGAGGGTGATCCCCTTGTCGGCGAGCAGGTGGCCGAGCTCGCGGCTCGCGACCGGCTTGGTGAAGGCGCCGTCGAGCGGGGTCACGTAGACGATCTCGGAGCGGTCGCGCAGACCCCGGCGGCGCAGGAAGTCGTCGGCGAGGAAGGCGAACTCGAGGGGCGCCACCGGGCACTTGATCGGCATCTCGGTGACGTGCACGACGAGCCGGCCGCCCGAGAAGCCGGCTAGCGACTCGCGGAGCGCCAGGGCGCCGTCGTAGGTGTAGAACTCGCCGACGCTGCGGTGCCACTCGGCCCCGAGCATCCCCGGCGTCTGGTCGGGACGGGGGCTCGTGCCGGAGGCGATGACGAGCTCGTCGTAGACGAGGGTGCGCCCGTCGAGGAGCGACACCTCACGGGCCTGCTGGTCGACGCGGTCGACGTCGCCGAGCACGAGCTCGACCCCCTCGGTGATGAGCCCGTGACGGGTCCTTCTGACCTGCTCCGGCTCGATGAGCCCGAAGGGCAGGAAGAGGTAGCCCGGCTGGTAGTCGTGCAGGTCGTCCTTGTCGACGACGGTGATGCGCCACTCGCTGGTGGGGAGGCGGTGCCTCAGCTTGTTCACGACCATGGTGCCGGCCGTGCCCGCTCCCAGGACCACGAGGGTTCTCATGGTGGTGGTCATGCTCCAAAAGTACCCCCGCGGGTATCAGGAGCGCTGTGAGCCACCAGACAGAAGGACTGTGAGGTGCGAGACAAAGGCTTGCCTCACAAGCGATTTCGCCGACATCGCTGTCAGCCGGACCCCAGTCGTCAGTCGGTCTTGAGCCACCGACCGAAGAGCCGGGTCACGAACGGGAGGAAGACGTAGGTCATCCACGGCGTCGCGAGCAGGGTCGTCACGAGGACGCGCAGGACGACGGGCCAGTCCCCGCTCCACGACGAGAGGAGGTACGACAGCGCCAGACTGGTCGGGAAGAAGGCGATCCAGATGACGCTCGCCTGCTTCCAGCGCGGCGGCGCAGGCGGTCCCACCGGTCCGGTCGCCCCGGCCTCGTGCACCGACGACGACGCCGGCTCGTCGAACCAGCCCTCGATGCCGGTCCGGTACTCCGTGCGGCGGTGCTCGACGAGGTCGGCCGCCGAGCGCAGCCACCGCAGCCGCTCGGGCGACCGCTCCCACGTGTCGAGGTGGGCGCGCGAGTCGAAGCGGTAGAGCATGTGCCAGTCCTCGGTGCCGGACCGCACCCATCCGGCGCCGAGGAAGCCCTCGAAGTGCTCGGCCATCGAGGTCCCGGCGTGGACCCAGGCCTGCATGAGCAGCTCGTCCTCGGGGGCCACGCGACGGGTGATCGAGACGGTCAGGGGGCCGTCGACCTCGGCAGCGGCCGGCGTGTCGGTGCTCGTGCTCATGGGACTCCTCCTGGGGTGGGTCCGGAGCGGCCGGTGACGGCCCCGGAACGCGACGATGCCGGCCGCCCCGGAGGGGGCGACCGGCATACGTCGTCGTGATGCGCGGGTTCTGCGCTACGCGTGCCGCGAGGGCACGAGTGGGGTCAGGACCTCACTGGCCGACGCGGAAGCGCGCGAAGGACGTCGCCGTGGCGCCGCCCTCCTCGAGCACCTTGCCGACGGTCTTCTTGGCGTCCTTGGCGAAGGCCTGCTCGAGCAGGACGTTCTCCTTGAAGAAGCCGTTGACGCGACCCTCGATGATGCGGGGAAGGGCAGCCTCGGGCTTGCCCTCCTCCTTGGCCGTGGCCTCGGCGACGCGACGCTCGTTCTCGACCGTCTCGGCCGGGACCTCCTCGCGCGTCAGCACCGTGGGGCTGAACGCGGCGATGTGCATCGCGACGTCGCGACCGACCGTCTCGTCGCCACCCTCGAGCGCGACGAGGACACCGATCTGCGCGGGCAGGTCGGGGCTCGTCTTGTGGAGGTAGGACACGACCTTGTCGCCCTCGAGGCGCGCCACGCGGCGGACCTCGATCTTCTCGCCGATGGTGGCGTTGGCCTCGTCGAGCAGCTCCTGGACGGTCTTGCCGTCCTCGAGCGTGCTGGCGAGGAGCGAGTCGGCGTCGGTGGCGCCGGCGGCGACGGCCTGCGTGAGGACCTGGTCGGCCAGGGCGATGAACTTCTCGCCCTTCGCGACGAAGTCGGTCTCGCAGTTGACCTCGACCAGGGTGCCGACGCCGTCGGTGGCCGAGGCCGCCACGAGACCGTTGGAGGCCGAGCGGCCCTCACGCTTCGTGACGCCCTTGAGGCCCTTGACGCGAAGGATCTCGATGGCCTTGGCGCGGTCGCCCTCGGCCTCGTCGAGGGCCTTCTTGACGTCCATCATGCCGGCGCCCGTCTGCTCGCGCAGCGCCTTGATGTCAGCGGCGGTGTAGTTCGCCATGCTCTGTATCGCTCTTTTCGTCAGTGGAGATTGACTCGTGTGGTGCGGCTGGTGCGGAAGACCGTCAGGCCTTCTCGGCACCGGCCGTCGCCTCGGCGGGGGCCTCGGTGGCCTCAGCGGCCGGAGCCTCAGCAGCCGGAGCCTCAGCGGCCGGAGCCTCCGTGGCGTCAGCGGCCGGAGCCTCGGTCGCCTCGGTCGCCTCGGTCGCCTCGGCGGCGGGGGCCTCGGTGGTCTCCGTGCCGGCGGCGGCGTCGGCGTAGAGCTCGCGCTCCCACTCGGCCAGCGGCTCCTCGGCCTGCGCGTCGCCACCGGACTTGCCGGACGAGCGCTGGACGAGACCGTCGGCGACGGCGTCGGCGATGACCCGCGTCAGCAGCGTGACGGAGCGGATCGCGTCGTCGTTGCCGGGGATCTTGTAGTCGACCTCGTCGGGGTCGCAGTTCGTGTCGAGGATCGCGATGACCGGGAGGCCGAGCTTGCGCGCCTCGTCAACGGCGAGGTGCTCCTTCTTGGTGTCGACGATCCACACGGCCGAGGGGACCTTGGCCATGGTGCGGATGCCGCCCAGGGTGCGCTCGAGCTTGATCATCTCGCGCTTGAGGATGAGCAGCTCCTTCTTCGTGTAGCCCGAGCCGGCCACGTCGTCGAAGTTCAGCTCCTCGAGCTCCTTGAGGCGCGTGAGGCGCTTGGAGATCGTCTGGAAGTTGGTGAGCATGCCACCGAGCCAGCGGTGGTTGACGTACGGCATGCCGACGCGCGTCGCCTGCTCGGCGATGGGCTCCTGGGCCTGCTTCTTCGTGCCGACGAAGAGGATGGTGCCACCGTGGGCGACCGTCTCCTTGACGAAGTCGTACGCGTTGTTGATGTACGTCAGCGACTGCTGCAGGTCGATGATGTAGATGCCGTTGCGCTCGGTCATGATGAAGCGCTTCATCTTGGGGTTCC
Organism: Terrabacter sp. RAF57; assembly: GCF_052113925.1. NCBI lineage: Bacteria > Bacillati > Actinomycetota > Actinomycetes > Micrococcales > Intrasporangiaceae > Terrabacter > Terrabacter sp. RAF57. The sequence continues at coordinate 88,676 of NZ_JBFRDT010000010.1, forward strand.
AGCGACGGGTCTGGTGCCCGAAGTGGACGCCGCTCTCGAGGAGCTGGCGCATGGTGACGACGGCCATGCCGTGTTCTCCCTTGGTTCGATGTTGTCAGTTGTGCGTGGGCGCCGACGCCCGGCGGTCACGTCACAGACGTGGCCCGGCAGGCGGCATACGACCTCACTCCTGGCGCCTGACGCACCCCGCCCCGCCGCGAACGGTGGGGACTGCCGTGGTGTGACCCGGTCCGGCGGACCGGCAGAAGACGCGCGAATTACGGTCCGTGCGACGAGCACACGGGACCGCCGACCATCGTACGTCCTGACCCGGGTTGTGGAGAAATCGTGGCGACCCGACAGAATGGCCCGCATGGCGCACTGGGTGGAGACGATCCCGGCCTTCGTCGTCCTCTCGGTGGTGCTCTTCCTGCCCGGCTGGCTCGTCGTGCGCGCCCTGGGCGCGCGGGGTCTCGAGGCTCTCGCCGTCTCCCCGGCGGTCTCCGTCGGCATCATCGCCGTCTGCGCGACGCTCGCGCAGCGGGTCGGGGTGCGCTGGGGGCTGCTGCCGCTCGTCGTCGTCACGGCGATCGCCGTGGCCGTCGCCTGGCTCGGGATGCGGCTCTTCGGCCGCCACGACCCGGAGCTCGGCGCGGCCCGCCGTCTCCTCGGCCGGCCGCGGCCCGACGCGGTCGTCGCCATCGCCATCGGGGCCGTCCTCGCGCTCGCCACGATCCTCCCGGCGATCGGGCGACCCGACGAGCTCGTCGACTCCCCCGACGCCGTCTACCACCTCGGGCGCATCAAGACCTTCCTCGAGACCGGCAACTTCTCGATCGCCAACCCGACCTTCTACCCCAACGGCTTCCACTCCTGGATCGCGACCAGCCTCCTGCCCGGGGTCGCCGACGTGCTGCCCGGCACCAACGTCGCGACGATCGTGCTGGCGGCCCTCGTGTGGCCGGTCGGCTGCGTGGCCCTCGTGCGCCACGCGCTCGGCACCTCCCGCCTCGTGACGTATGCCGCCGGGTTCGCCTCCGCAGCCTTCATCGCCTTCCCGACGATCCTCCTCGGCTGGGGCGTCCTCTGGCCCAACCTCATGGCGACGGCGCTGACCCCCGGCGCGCTCGCCCTGATGCTCCAGGCCGCGCGGTCCGGGCGCATCGGGCAGTGGCTCGCCTTCGGCGCCGCCCTGCCGGGCCTCGCCCTGATCCAGCCCAACGCGCTCGTGGCCCTCGTGCTCTTCGCGCTCGTCTGGTTCGTCACCGCGAGGGTGCGGGCCGGACTGCTGCACCACGTCTCGTGGTGGGTCGTCGCGCGCGACCTCGCGATCGTCGCCGTCGTCGGTGTGGCCGGGCTCGTGGCGGCTCCCGTCGTGTCGGCCCAGCTGGCCTCGACCCAGTCCTACGAGTGGAAGGACCGGGTCTCGGTCTGGACCGCCCTCGTCGAGGTCGTCGGCGGCCGGCTGCAGATCCCCGACGTGCTCTGGGGTCTCGTCCTGCTCATCGCCCTCGGGATCGGCTGGATCGCACTGCGCGCCAGGGCCGCCCTGCCGGTCGTGGCCATGTGGAGCGCCGTCGTCGTCCTCTACGTCATGGCCGCATCGTCGACGATGTCGTGGACCTCCCTCATCACGGGCTACTGGTACAACGACAAGGTCCGGCTCGCCTCGCTCGCCGCCGTCCCCGGCGTCGTCCTCGTCGCCGCGGCCGCCCCGGCCCTGCGCGAGCTGCTGCGCAAGGTGCCCGGCCTCGGGTCGCGGCCCGTCGTCGTCGGGCTCGTCGCGGTGCTCGTCATCCCGGTCCTCACGCTCGGGCTCAACGGCGCCACCCGCGAACGGATGCTCACCGGCTTCTTCCAGCCGGACGAACCGAAGAAGGTCATCCTGTCGTTCGAGGCGCAGGACTCGCTGCGCCGGCTCAACGCCCTCATCCCTCCCGGCGAGGGCGTCGTCGGGCGCCCCGAGAACGGCTCGCCGCTCATGTGGCCGCTCTTCGGGACCAACACCCTCTACCGCTCGATCCCGATCCCCACGACCGGCGACGAGATCGTCATCGGCACCGGCTTCGACGACATGGCGAACCGGCCGGACGTCTGCGCCGCCATGGCGCGCCACGACATCCGCTGGGCCATCGACTCGACGCACGTCTACTGGCTCGACCGCCCGGAGCGCTCGTCCGGGCTCAAGGACCTCGCACACGTGGACGGCGTCGAGCCCGTGCGGACCGACGGCGACTACACGCTCTACCGCGTCACCGGGTGCGGGCTGGGCGCCGCGGCGGCCTCCTGAGCCGGCCGGACGGCATACGCCTCGGGTCTGCCTCGCCGACTCGTGGACGGCGCGTAACACTCTCGGCCCGCCCGCGATGGTGGGGGTGGAGATCCCACACGGACCCCCTGACCGGGTGGGATCTCCACTCACGTCCGCGGCAAAGGACCCCTCCACAGCCGCCGCAGGGCGCAGAGCCCCCGCCCGGTGCCCCGGCGGGGGCTCTCCCCCGTCCTCGGGTCGGTCGTGGCTACGCTCGGAGCCATGAGCTCGCCGCTGATCTCGCGCATGCAGCCCTTCGGGACGACGATCTTCGCCGAGATGTCGGCGCTCGCGACCCGGACCGGCGCCATCAACCTCGGGCAGGGCTTCCCCGACACGGACGGGCCCCGCGAGATGCTCGAGGCGGCGAAGGCTGCGATCGACGGCGGCCGCAACCAGTACCCGCCGGGGCCGGGGGTCCCGGAGCTCCTCGAGGCCGTCGCCGCGCACCAGCAGCGCTTCTACGGGATCTCGCTCGACCCCGCGTCGCAGGTGCTCGTCACCGCCGGTGCGACCGAGGCGATCGCGTCGGTCGTCCTCGCCCTCTGCGAGCCGGGCGACGAGGTCGTCACCTTCGAGCCCTACTACGACTCGTATGCCGCCACGATCGCTCTCGCGGGAGCGACCCGTCGCACGTCGGTGCTCCGCTTCCCCGACTTCGCGGTCGATGAGGTGTCGCTGCGGGCAGCCTTCTCCCCCCGGACCCGTCTCGTGCTGCTCAACACGCCGCACAACCCGACCGGCAAGGTCTTCACGCGGGCCGAGCTCGATCTCATCGCGTCGCTCGCGCGCGAGCACGACGCCTGGGTCGTCACCGACGAGGTCTACGAGCACCTCGTCTTCGACGACGCCGAGCACGTGCCGATGGCGACCCTGCCGGGCATGGCCGACCGCACCATCACGATCAGCTCGGGCGGCAAGACGTTCTCGGCCACCGGCTGGAAGGTCGGCTGGCTCTCGGGTCCCGCCGAGGCGGTCGCGGCGGCGCGCACCGTCAAGCAGTTCCTCACCTACGTCGCGTCCGGACCGTTCCAGCCGGCCGTCGCCCTCGCCCTCGGGCTCGGCGACGAGGTGTATGCCGGCCTGCGGGACTCGCTCCAGGCCAAGCGCGACCTGCTGTGCTCGGCGCTCGAGGCGTCGGGCCTGCAGGTCGCCCGCCCGTCGGGCACGTACTTCGTCATCGCCGACGCCGCTCCGCTCGGTGCCGTCGACGGGCTGGAGTTCGCCCGCCGACTGCCGGACCTCGCCGGGGTCGTCGGGGTGCCGGTGTCCGTCTTCCACGACGACCAGGAGGCGGCGCGCACGTTGGTGCGGTTCGCCTTCTGCAAGAAGGACGAGGTGCTGCTCGAGGCCAGCCGCCGCCTCGCCGCCGCCGGCACCCGAACCGCCTGACCGCCCCAACGCCCGCCCAGTCGAGTGAGCGCCCCGTCCCACACGAGTGAGCGCGCAATCACACTCGAGTGGCCCCGCCGTCACACCTGACCCAGTGGAGTCAGCGGCCGGTCCTACTCCACTCGAGTGGCCCCGCCGTCACACCTGACCCTCACGTGACGGCCTTTCCACAGCCACCGGGCGAATGGGCTGGTCATCCACAGGCAGACGAGGACACGTCGCACGACTGCGGTTGCGGGACGAGCATGACGGGATGTCCATCGGGTCAGCACTGCTCAGCGCCGTGCTTGCCGTTGCGTCTGTGGCCGGGGCGAGTGCGGCGCCGTTCGCCCCCGTGGGCATGGCGGGTGCCCGGCCGGCCACTCAGGTCGCGTCGAGCCCCTCGGCTGCTCGGTGGGGGTGGCCGTTCGACCCCGAGCCCGAGGTGGTGCGGCGCTTCGACCCGCCCGACCAGCCGTGGCTGCCCGGCCACCGCGGCGTCGACCTCGCCGCCACGGTGGGTCAGCCCGTCCGGGCTCCGGCCGCGGGGCGCGTCTCCTGGAGCGGCGTCATCGCCGGACGTGCCGTCGTCGTCGTCGCGCACGACAGCGGCCTGAGGAGCACCTTCGAGCCGGTCGCCGCGGTCGCACCCGTCGGCACCGCGGTGGGCCGCGGTGACACCGTCGGCGTCCTGACGGGAACCCCGGGTCACTGCGCCCCTGGCACCTGTCTGCACTGGGGCGTCCTCCGGGGCGAGACCTACCTCGACCCGCTGTCGTTCGTGGGCCGGGCGCCGGTCGTCCTGCTCCCGCTCACCTAGGAGCCACCGGCCCCCGGTCACGCTCGAGGATGGGCCTGCTCGTAGCTGCGGCGGAGCCGGTCGACGGAGACGTGTGTGTAGATCTGCGTCGTCGCGAGGCTCGCGTGGCCGAGGATCTCCTGGACCATCCGGAGGTCCGCGCCGCCCTCCAGCAGGTGGGTGGCGGCGCTGTGACGCAGGCCGTGCGGACCGAGGTTCGGCGCATCGGGCAGGTGCGAGAGCAGTTCGTGCACGGCGGATCGGACCTGCCGTGCGTCGACGCGCCGGCCCCGGCGTCCGAGGAAGAGCGCAGGTCCGGAGTGCTCACCGACGAGCCTGGACCTGACCGCCAGCCACGCCTCTATGGCACGCGCTGCCGGGGCACCGAACGGCACGATCCGCTCCTTGGCGCCCTTGCCCATGACCCGCACGACGCCCTGTGCCAGGTCGAGGTCGTCGATGTCGAGCGCTGCGAGCTCCCCCACGCGGATGCCGCTGGCGTACAACAGCTCGAGCACCGCGCGGTCGCGCACGTGGATCGGATCCTCGTCGTCGGCTCGGGTGGCGGCGAGGTCGAGCATCTCGCTGGCCTCGCCCTGACGAAGGACGGCGGGGAGCGTGGCGTGCCGCTTGGGTGCGACGAGGCGCAGGGACGGGTCGGTGGGGATGCGACCGGTGTGTTCGGCCCACCGGAGGAAGGTGCGCGCGGACGCAGCGCGGCGCGCGATCGTCGCTCGGGCAGCGCCGGCGTCGGCCTGGACCCCCAGCCACGCTCGCAGGTCCCCGATGCGCAGGTCACCGATCTCGTCGATCCCGCGCGTCGCCGCGAACGTCATCAGGTGCCGGACGTCGCCGAGGTAGGCACGCCGCGTGTGGACCGAGCGACCCCGCTCGGCGCCGAGGTGACGGGCGTATGCGTGGAGCAGCTCGGCGTGCTGCTCGAGCACGTCCGGCACCGCCTTGACCACATCCGTCACTCCCGCACCATCGCAAAGCGCCGGTGGTTAGGCAAGTACCGCACCGCGTCGGGAGCGACGTCCCGGGCTCGAGTCCGAGGCGCGCCCTCCTCGAGTGAGACCGGGCGTTCACTCGAGTGGCCGCGTGACCCGACCCGTCACTGACCGCCTCGGGACCCGTGTGGCGGAGCGGCCACTCGAGTGGGACCGGGCGCTCACTCGAGTGGGACGGAGCGCTCACTCGAGTGGCCGCCTGACCCCACCCGTCACTGACCGCCTCGGGACCCGTGTGGCGGAGCGTTCACTCGAGTGGGATTGCGCGCTCACTCGAGTGGGACGGAGCGCTCACTCGAGTGGCCGCGTGACCCCACCCGCCACTGACCGCCTCGGGACCGCCTGGCGGAGCGGCCACTCGAGTGGGACTGCGCGCTCACTCGAGTGGGACTTGGCGCTCAGTCGGGCTTGGCTGGGCGGGGCTGGGGGCGTTTGCGCCAGGTGCCGGCCGACTCGGTCACGAGGCCCTGCCGCTCGAGGCGTCCGAGCGCCGCGCGGACCGTGAGCGGCGCGAGGGCGACCTGGCGGACGACGGCGTCGAGGGTCAGGCCGGAACGGAAGGGCACGACCTCGAGGACCGAGGCATCGAGAGGTGGCAGGTCGTCCTCCGGGCGGACCGGCCCGCGGACCGGCTCGCACGCGTCGTCGCCGAGGTCGCCCACGAGGTCGATGACCTCGTCGGCACTCGTGACGAGGACCGCCCGGCCGTCGCGGATCTCCTGGTGACAACCGGCCGACGTCATCGACGTCGTCGGACCGGCACGGCGCCGACGTGGCGGCCGGCCTCGATCGCGTGCTTGACGGTGTTCCGCGAGCCGGAGCGCAGGTCGGCCTCGACGACGATCGTGCCGCGCGTCATCCCGGCGATGAGCCGGTTGCGGGCGAGGAACCGTGACTTCATCGGGGCCGAGCCGGGGGCCACCTCCGACACGACGAGTCCGTCGCGGGCGATCCGTGAGATGAGGGTGGCATGCGCCGAGGGGTAGGGCCGCTCGACCCCTCCGGCAAGGACGGCGATGGTCGCTCCGTCGACGGCCAGGGCACCGCGGTGGGCACTGCCGTCGATGCCGAACGCGGCGCCGGACACGACGCTCCATCCCCTCCGCGCGACGCCGGCCGCGAGGTCAGCAGCGACCTGCTCGCCGTAGCCGGTGGCGGTCCGGGAGCCGACGATCGCGACGGAGCGCTCCACCGTCTCGGCAAGGTCGAGTGGTCCGCGGACCCAGAGGCAGTAGGGCGGTACGGGGATCTGCGCGAGCCGCTCCGGCCACTCGTCGTCGCCGGGCACGACGACCCGCGCGCCGACCTTCGCCGCGATGTCGAGGTCGCGCTCGGTGTCGAGGGTGGCCAGCCGGGCGCGGAACCGGGTCAAGGTGCCCCGGCCGGCGCGGATGCGCTCGAACGTCCCGACGGCCCCGAGCTCTTCGACGAGACCGGGCACCTCCTGGTCGCACGGCTCCGCGAGACGCGACAGCGCCGCTCGGGCGAACCGCTCAGCGTCCACGGCGCACCCCCGCCGTCGAGACCACGCGACCGTGAGGCGCCCAACGGCGCCGGCCTTGCACGTTCATGCGGCCACCCCGGCCCGGTGGCGCAGTGACAGTGCGAGGTCGACCTCCTCGCGCCCGGGGCGTTGGAGACCCATGACGTCGGCGATGGTCCAGGCGCAGCGCAAGGTGCGGTCGTAGCCGCGGAGGCTGAGCGAGCCGCTCTCGAGGGCGCAGTCGAGGGTCGTCGTGGCCGAGGTCGGGAGCCGCCACGGCCGACCGCGCAGGACCGAGCCCGGGACGTCGGCGTTGACCCCGCGACGACGCTCGAGCACCTCGCGCCAGCGCTCACTCTGTGCCTCACGCGCCCCGGCCACCCGTGCGGCCACCGACGTCGTCGACTCACCCGCGGGTGCCCCCGCCATCGACAGGCCCGGAGGCTGGACATGGACCTGCAGGTCGACCCGGTCGAGGAGCGGCCCGCTCAGCTTGCCGAAGTAGGAGCGGCGCATGAGCGGCGTGCACGTGCAGTCGAGACCCTTGCCCCACCCGTTGCCGCACGGACACGGGTTGGCGGCGAGGACGAGCTGGAAGCGCGACGGGAACGTCACGGTCTCGTGCGCGCGGGCGATGGAGACGGACCCGCGCTCGAGCGGCGTGCGCAGCGACTGCAGGACCCCCTTGTCGAACTCGGGGGTCTCGTCGAGGAAGAGGACTCCTCGGTGGGCCTGGGTGATGGCGCCGGGCCGGATGTGTCCGCTGCCGCCACCGATGACCGCGGCCTGTGACGCGCCGTGGTGCGGCGCGACGAACGGGGGTCTCGAGATGAGTCGCACGTCCTCACCGGCGCCGAGGGCACCCAGGACGGAGTGGATCGCCGTGACCTCCATCGCCTCGGCCTCGTCGAGGGCCGGCAGCAGTCCCGGCAGCCGTTCGGCGAGCATCGTCTTGCCCGCACCGGGTGGACCGGCGAGCAGCAGGTGGTGACCGCCGGCCGCCGCGATCTCGAGCGCCAGCTTGGCGTCGGCCTGCCCGACGACGTCGCTGAGGTCGCGCACCGCCTCGGGAGGCGGCGGCACGACGAGCGGCACCGGGACCTCGTCGACGCCACGGCCCTTGCCCAGCGCGTCATAGCGCCGGACGAGCTCGGTCACGTCGGCCACGGGGTGGACGCGGACGCCCGAGACGAGACGGGCCTCGCCGGCGTTGCCGACGGGGACGACGACATGACGCACCCCGGTCATCGCGGCCGCCCGGACCAGGGGCAGCACGCCGGGGACGGGTCGCACCGTGCCGTCGAGACCCACCTCTCCGATGTGCACGAGGTCGCGCACCACCGTGGGTGGCACCAGCCGCATCGCGGCGGCGACCGCGACGAAGATGGCCAGGTCGAAGCCGGTGCCGATCTTGCGCTCCCCCGCGGGCGAGAGGTTGACGGTGACGCGACGTTGGCTGACCGGCATGTCGTCGATGCGGGCGGCGGCGGCCCTGATCCGGTCGGACGACTGCTTGACCGCCGAGTCCCCGAGCCCGCTGATCGCGAAGCCGGGCAGGCCGGGCGTCACGTGCGCCTCGACGTCGACGACGAACCCGTGCACCCCACGCAGCCCGACCGACCGCGTGCGGCCGAGGCCGGTGCCCATCAGCACACCCCGCGCAGGTGCTGGAGGCTGGCCCGTCCCGAGCGCGGCCGCAGGATCGAGATGACGTCGATGCGCAGGGCAAGTCCCCGCGCGAGCTCGTCGTGGTCGTCGCGCCAGAGCCCGGCCAGCCGCCGCAGCCGACGCTGCTTGCGCCACGTCACGGCCTCGAACGGCGCGCCGAAAGCCTCGCTCGTGCGGGTCTTGACCTCGCAGACGACGAGCTCGCGGCCGTCGACGGCGACGACGTCGATCTCGCCGCGCGCGCAGCGCCAGTTGCGGTCGATGACCGTCAGGCCCTCAGCGAGCAGGTAGCGGCACGCGAGTCGTTCGCCGTAGTCGCCGAGGGCACGGGTGGAGAGGTCCATGACGACCACCCTCCCGGCGCCCACCCGGCGAGGACACCCGTCAGCGCCAGGCTGTGGACGGCATACACGATCGGCGAGGGGGTGTGGACGAAGCCCGACGGCTCAGCTGAAGTCGCCGTTCTCCGGGAGCTTGATGTCGGGCTTGGGCAGCTCCTCGACGTTGACGTCCTTGAACGTCACGACGCGCACGTTCTTGACGAACCGCGCCGGCCGGTAGATGTCCCAGACCCACGCGTCGGCCATCGTGACGTCGAAGAAGACCTCTCCACCGTCGGAGCGCACCTTCACGTCGACCGAGTTGGCGAGGTAGAAGCGGCGCTCGGTCTCGACGACGTGGGTGAAGAGGCCGACGACGTCGCGGTACTCCTTGTAGAGCTGGAGCTCCATCTCGGTCTCGTACTTCTCGAGATCTTCCGAACTCACCTGATCGCCGTCCCTGTCTGCTCTGCCGTGATGGGCGCCGGAGCGAACGACTCCGTCCCCTCATTCAACACCTCGACCGGCCCGCCCACGTACACGCCGGGCAGGCGCCACGAGCGCCGGTGCAGCTCGCAGGGCCCCAGACGCGCCAGCGCGTCCATGTGCTCGGGCGCGGAGTAGCCCTTGTTGAGCGACCAGCCGTATGCCGGGTGGTCGGCCGAGAGGGCCACCATCATGTCGTCGCGCTCGACCTTGGCCAGCACGCTCGCGGCCGCGACCGAGGAACACTTCATGTCGGCCTTGATCATCGTCGTCACCGGCGGCGTGGTCGGTGCGGAGTCGTCGGCGAAGGCGAAGAGCCCCACCTCGGTCGGCGCCGTCAGCCAGTCGTGGTTGCCGTCGAGGATGACGAGGTCCGGCACGACGCCGAGGCCCGCCAGGGCCCGCATCCCGGCCAGGCGCAAAGCACCCATGATGCCGATCTCGTCGATCTCGTCAGGGCTCGCGTGCCCGACGGCGTGGGCCACGGCCCAGCGCTGGATGCGCGGCACGAGCACCGTTCGAGCACGCTCGGTCAGGAGCTTGGAGTCCTTGACGCCGATGGGCGCCGAGCGCACCGTCTCGTCGATGACGACGATGCCGACGCTGACCGGCCCGGCGAGCGCGCCGCGGCCCACCTCGTCCATGCCGGCGAGGAGTCGGTGACCGGATCGCTGCAGGGCGCGCTCGACGCGCAGCGACGGTTTCTTGGAGGGAGCGGGGCGTGCCATGGCGTAGCTCGAGCGGATCAGCCCGCCGCGGCCTTCGTCGTCGTGGCGCTCGGCTTGCCGCTCTGGCTGGGGTTGACCGTGGCCTTCTTCGTCGGGGTCGTCGACGGCGTCGTGGGCGTCGGGACCTGCGAGAAGGTGCGCTCGGGGACGCCGAGCCACGTCACGTGGTCGATCGGCCAGACGACGAAGAGGGCGCGACCGACGATCTTGTCCATCGGCACGGAGCCGGTGGCCCCGGTGCCGTCGTCGTGCCAGCGGCTGTCGGAGGAGTCGCTCCGGTGGTCGCCCATGACCCAGACGCGCCCGGCGGGGACCGTGATGTCGAACTTCTTGCCCTCACTCGGGTAGTCGCCGGGCTTGACGTAGGGCTCGGTGATCTCGACGCCGTTGACCTTGAGCTTGCCCGTGTCGCCGTCGGCCTGGACGTGGTCGCCCGGCAGGCCGATGACGCGCTTGATGAGGTGGTTCTCGGAGTCCTCGGGCAGCAGGCCGACGAAGACGAGGGCGTCGTGGAAGGGGCCACCGACGGTGCTGTGCTGCTCACCGAGGTCGCCGAGCCACGGGGTGGGCACGCCTGGGTCCTCGAAGACGACGACGTCGCCGCGCTTGAGGTCGAGCGGTCCGGGTGTCAGCTTGCTGACGATGACGCGGTCGTCCTTGACGAGGGTGTTCTCCATCGACCCGGACGGGATGTAGAAGGCCTGGAAGAGCCACGTCTTGACGACGAAGGAGAGCGCCATCGCGAGGACGACGACGATGACGAGCTCCTTGACGCCGGCGAAAAGGGTCGCGCCGAAACCGCGGGGCTCGTCGTCGTAGTCGTCGTCGAGGTCGTCGTCGTCGAGGTCACCGTCGATGTCGTCAGCACTGCGCCCGCGCGTCGGGTCTTCGGGGCGTCCGGTGTACTGCGACATCACTCACCATTTCGTGGGACGGAGGCAATTTGTCCTTGGTCGACCGATCCGAGCCGACCGAGCGGCCAGTATCGCACCCAAACCTTGCCGATGATGTCGTCCCCCGGCACCATGCCGCCCCCCGGATCTCCGAGGTGCGCACGGGAGTCCGCGGACGAGCCGCGGTTGTCGCCCATGACCCAGAACCGGTCGGCGGGCACCGTCACGTCGAAGGTCAGGGCGCTCGGTTTCTGGCCCGGAGCGACGTAGGGCTCGCTGACGGCGACGCCGTTGACCTCGAGCCGTCCGTCGGCCGAACAGCACCTGACGCGGTCGCCCGGCAGACCGATGATCCGTTTGACGTAGTCGGTGGGCTGGCCCTTGCCGGCCAGGCTCTCGACGGCCTCGACGAGGGTCTGCACGATACCGCGCTCGGGCACCCGCAGGTTGAACGCCTGGGAGGCGTCGAAGACGATGATGTCGCCGCGCTGGAGGTCGGCCGGCGCGGTGGTGCGGCTGACGAGGATCCGGTCGCCGATGAGGAGCGTGTCCTGCATCGACTCGCTCGGGATGCCGAAGGGCGTCACGAGGAGGGCCCGGACGACGACGATCGCGAGGAGGAGCAGAGCGGGTCCGAGCAGCCACCGGTGACGTCGCGCGGCGGCATACGCCGCGTGGGTGGCCCGGCCACCGCCGCGCCCTGACGTCGACGTCGCGACGTCCCCCGGACGCGACGAAGGCGCGGCGGACCCCGCCTGCTGGGACGTACCGGATCGTTCCGGAACGGCCCGCTCGGGGTCCACCGCGCCTCGCGTTACTGGACGGACGTCTGCGTCAGCAGGTCGTCAGCTCTTGGCGCCGGCCTTGGCCGGGATGCTGTCGCGCTTCTCGCGGATCTTGGCAGCCTTGCCGCGCAGACCGCGCAGGTAGTACAGCTTCGCGCGACGGACGTCACCGCGGGTCATGACCTCGATCTTGTCGATGACCGGGGTGTGCACCGGGAAGGTGCGCTCGACGCCGACACCGAAGGAGATCTTGCGGACCGTGAAGGTCTCGCCGATGCCGCCGCCGTGGCGACGGATGACGATGCCCTGGAACACCTGGACACGCGAGCGCGTGCCCTCGATGACCTTGACGTGGACCTTGAGGGTGTCGCCGGCGCGGAAGTCGGGAACGTCCGAGCGCAGCGATGCCGCGTTGATGTCGTCAAACGTGTGCATGATGCTTCGCTTTCCTGGGTGCCACAGGCCACCTCGTCACAAAGGTGTGGGTCGCGTCCGTCGGGCCGCGTCGAGTCACCGGTGGATCTGGTCGAGCTGGTGGTGACCCGACTCCCCCTGTGGCAGGGGCCGTCGTGTGCCGGACACAAGGAGCAAGTCTGCCAGAGCACACGGCATACCAGAAATCGGCGGCGGTGGACGCCGGCCCTCGGTGCCCTAGCGTGGGCCCGTGGACGTCTCCCCCGGCTGGCCCGTGTACCTCTGTCTCGCCGTCCTGCTCGTCGTGACGCTGCTCGCCAACCGGCTGAGCGGCGTGGGTCTGGGACGCCAGTCGGCGATCGCCGGAGCCCGGGCTGTCGTCCAGCTCTCCCTCGTGGCGCTCGTCATCACGGCGGTGGTCGGGTCGCTGGGGCTGTCGTTCCTCGCCGTGGGCGCCATGTTCGCGACGGCGGTGGCGACGACGTCCAAACGGGTCGGTGCGCCACGCACGTGGCCGTGGGCCGCGGCCGCGATGGCCTGTGGCGTCGTCCCCGTCGTCGCCATCGTGCTCGCCACCGGCGCGGTCCCGCTGACGGGGATCGCCGTGATCCCGGTCGCCGGCATCGTCATCGGCAACACGATGACGGTGCACACGCTCGTCGGGAGGCGCACCTTCGCGGCGCTGCGCGAGGAGCACGGGCAGTACGAGGCGTCGTTGTCCCTGGGACTCACGTCGAGCCAGGCCATCGACGAGATCATCGCCCGACGGGTGCCCGAGGGCATCCTGCCGAGCCTGGACCAGGTGCGCACCTCCGGCATCGTCACGCTGCCCGGCGCCTTCATCGGCGTCATGCTCGGTGGCGGCAGCGCCGTGCAGGCGGCCACGGCACAGGTGCTCGTCCTCTTCGCCATCATGGCAACGCAGTCGATCACGGCCGGCGTGCAGGCGGCGCTGATCCGCCGGCGCCTCCTGCTGCCCGCCGACCTCGGCATGGCCCTCGTCTCCTGAGGCAGGCCCCCCGTCCTGAGGCAGGCCCAGTCCTGAGGCACGCCCCCACCGTCAGCGACGGCGGCGCTTGACGAGGGTGACCGCGCCCGGGATCGGCGCGACCGCGTCGACGAGGCGGTAGCCGGCCTTCTTGTACATCCGCAGGTTGTCGGTGCTCCGCGCGCCCGTGTGCAGCGTCAACGTGCGTATGCCGTCCGGCGCCGTCGACTCGGCGTGCTCGAGGAGGCGTCGGCCGAGCCCACGACCCTGGAGGTCCGGGGCGACGCAGAGGCGCCCGACGAACCAGTCGTCGTCGGACGCGCCCGCGCTCGTGCGGACGGCTCCGACGAGGCGGCCGCCGCTGCGTGCCACCCACGTCTGCGTCGTGTCGAGGCTCGCCCGGACGTCGTCGAGGCTCTCGTGCAGGGCCGGGATGTCGAGCGTGTCGTTGGCGACGGCCTCCTGGACCCAGCACGCGCGCATGAGCACGGCGAGCTCGGGCACGTCGCCCGGCGCCGCAGCACTGATGACGACGTCACCGCCGTCGGGGGCGGCGTGCGAGGCGTGGAGCAGGTCGGGCCGCCGCTCCGCGGTGCGTGCGAGCCGCTGCTCGTGCCGCCAGGCCGCGATGGCGCCGTGGTTGCCCGAGAGGAGGACCGGCGGGACGTCGCGGCCGCTCCACGAGGCGGGCTTGGTGTAGATGGGGTACTCGAGCAGGCCGTCCTCGTGCGACTCCTCGACGAGCGACTCGGCGTTGCCGATGACGCCGGGCACGAGCCGGCCGACGGCCTCGACCATGGCGAGGACGGCCACCTCGCCGCCGTTGAGGACGTAGTCCCCCAGGCTCACGACCGACACCTCGAGCCCGAGGTCCTCGCGGGCGTGGTCGTAGACGCGCTCGTCGATACCCTCGTAGCGTCCGCACGCGAACGCGAGCCACGGCTCGTCGGCGAGCTCGCGCGCGAGCGCCTGCGTGAACGGCTGGCCGCCGGGCCCGGGGACGATCAGCCGGGGCTTCGCCTGCGACGGGTTGTCCTGTGCGAGAACGTGGTCGAGCGCCTCGGACCACGGCTGGGCCTTCATGACCATGCCGGCTCCCCCGCCGTACGGGGTGTCGTCGACGGTGCGGTGCCGGTCGTGCGTGAAGTCGCGCAGGTCGTGGACGCGGACGTCGAGGAGGCCGTCCTCGCGCGCCTTGCCGATGAGCGACAGGTCGAGCGGGGCGAGGTAGTCGGGGAAGATCGAGACGACGTCGACGCGCATGGCCGGACGCCTGGGCGGACGCGGGTCGAGCACGGTCACTCGGTGCCCTCGCGATAGAGGTCGAAGAGGCCGGGCGGCGGGTCGACGACGACGTGGTCCTCGGCGACGACGGGCACGATGCGCTTGACGAACGGGACGTAGGCCGTGACGCCGTCGGTCAGGGTGAGGACGAGCCGATCCTGGGCGGGACCGATCTCGAGGCCGCTCACGGTGCCGACCTTCTCGCCGCTCGGGTCGCGGGCCTCGAGCCCGACGAGGTCCTCCTCGTAGAAGGCGTCGTCCTCGACCTGAGGGTTGGACTCCGGCAGGACGAGGCGGGTCCCGCGCAGGCTCTCGGCGCCGACACGGTCGGGGATCTCCTCGAAGGTGATGAGCCAGATGCCGCGGTGCACGCGCGTCGACGCGATGGTCAGCGTGGTGGGCACTCCGGACCCCGGTTCGGCCTCGGTCTCGATGACGGTGCCGACCGCGAAGCGGGTCTCGGGGTCGTCCGTGTGCAGCTGGACGGTCACCTCTCCACGCAGACCGTGGGGCTTGCCGATGCGGGCGAGGACGACGTTCATGGGCCGAATCCTCTCAGGTTTGGGGGCGGTCGGAGACCGGTGCGCGAAGGTCGGGCGCGGGGACGCGAGAGGGGCGCCCCGGTGGTCCGGGACGCCCCTCTCGGTGACTCTGTCGGAGTCGGCGCTCAGCGCACGCGGTCGGTGTCGACGATGTCGACGCGCACGTTGTTGTTGCCCGCGAGGGCGCCGACGACGGTGCGCAGCGCGCTCGCCGTGCGGCCGGAGCGGCCGATGACGCGGCCGAGGTCGTCGGGGTGGACCCGGACCTCGAGCAGCTCACCGCGGCGCAGCTCCTTGCGGACCACGACGACGTCCTCGTCGTGGTCGACGATGCCCTTGACGAGGTGCTCGAGCGCCTCCTCGAGCATGCTCAGGCCTCGGCCTTCGCGGCGTCGTCGCCGGCAGCCTCGGCCGGAGCCTCGGTCGCCTCGTCGGCCTTGGGCTCGTCGGCCTTGGCCTCGTCGGCCTTGGCCTCAGCCTTGGGCTCGGCCTTCTTGGCGGCCTTCTTGCGCGGCGTCGGGCCGTCGGTGCCGGCGTCGGTCTTGCCGCCGGCAGCGGCGATCGCAGCCTCGTAGAGGTCCTTCTTCGGGGTCTTCGGCTCCTTGGTCTGGAGCTTGCCCTCGTCGACGATCTTGATGAGCGCCGCGACGGCCTCGGTCGGCTGCGCGCCCTGGCCGAGCCAGTAGTGCGCGCGCTCGATGTCGATGTCGATGAGCGACGGCTGCTCGGTGGGGTGGTACTTGCCGATCTCCTCGATGGCACGGCCGTCGCGCTTGGTGCGCGAGTCCATGACGACGACGCGGTAGAACGGTGCACGGATCTTGCCCATGCGCTTCAGACGGATCTTGACTGCCATGGTGGCGGTCTCCTCAACCAGTAGTGAGCGCGGCGAGACCGGCTGGGTTCAGCCGGGGTGCCGACGCTCGGTGTGTAGGCGTCCGGTCCAGCCGGAAGCGGCCGGACGGGTACAGCCCTCCATTCTGCCAGACCCGAAGGGGTGCTCCGGACACGCACCCCGCAGAGAGCAGCGCGCGACCCGTCCACCCCGATGGCGTATGCCGTCCGCGCCCTCAGGCGTGGGCGGCGCGGACCGCGAGGGCGTGGCGCACGACCTCACGCCGGGACACGTCGGTGGCGCCCTCGAGGACCGGCACCCCGGAGGGCTCGAAGCCCGCGCGGGCCAGGCCCATCCGCAGCTCCGGCCCGCCGAGCCGGCACTCGACGACACCGCCGACGGGTGAGACGCGGAGCAGCTCGAAGAGCGTGGCCGGGCGCTCGACGATGGACGCGGTGTAGAGCGGGATGCCGAGCTCGGCTGCCAGGGCCGAGGCCAGGCTCGTGCCGCCGTAGGCGCCGAAGGCCGTGGACCCCGAACCGTTCACGACGCAGGCGATGCGGCGGTGGCCGTGCGACCGGTAGGGCACGGCCGGCCAGTCGGTGGACAGCAGGGTGAAACGGTCGTGGTCGCGCCAGTCCCGGCGGCCGTCGATGCCGGGCAGGTGCAGGAAGTCGCGCGAGAAGCCCTCGTGGACGAAGCCGAGCGAGCGCACGAGCCCGGCGGAGCGGTGGTTGGCCGGCTGGATGTTCGCCTCGACGCGGTGCAGGCCCATCCCGTGCGGCTGGTCGGCGAAGACGAGGTCGAGCGTGAGGCGCAGCCCTTCGACGAAGAGTCCGCGGCCGGCATACGGGTCGTAGGAGTCGTAGCCGACGGTCGCGCTGCGGAAGGCTCCCTCGACGACGTTCGCGACGTTGATGCGCCCGACGAGGCCGTGCGAGCCCTCCGGGTCGAGCGCGTGCACCATGAAGGTGCGGTAGGTCGGCGACTGGTTGTCGAGGACGACCGGCAGGTTGTGCGGGTTGGGCATGGCGAAGTCCGCGAGGCGCCGCTCCGAGAGGGTCACGGCTGCGGCATACGACTCGATGTCGGCCGTCGACGGGGGACGCACCTCGACCCGCTCGCCCACGGCGGTGAGCGGCGCCTCGTCGGCGGCGGGCCCGGGCAGGTGCTCAGGCGACAACGCGACCTCGCAGCACGACACCTCGCGGGTCGCCGACGACGGTGACGTCGGCGATCGGGTCGGCGGCGTAGACGACGAGGTCGGCGTCCTCTCCCTCGACGATGCCGGGGCGTCCGAGCCACTCGCGCGCGCCCCACGTCGCGGCCGCGACGACCTCGGCGTTCGTCAGGCCGGCCTTGGTCAGCTCGACCATCTCCTGCGCGACGAGACCGTGCGGGAGGCTGCCGCCGGCGTCGGTGCCGACGTAGATCGGCACGCCGGCCTCGTGCGCCGCGCCGACCGTGGCGAAGCGCCGCTCGTGCAGGTCGAGCATGTGGCGGTGGTAGTCGGGGAACTTCTCCTTCGCCGGCTCGGCGAGGTCGGGGAACTGCGCGATGTTGACGAGGGTCGGCACGATGGCGATGCCCTGGGCGGCGAAGGTGTCGATGGAGTCCTCGCGCAGGCCGGTCGCGTGCTCGATGCAGTCGATGCCGGCGGCGGCGAGGTCGCGCAGGGACTCCTCGCCGAAGCAGTGCGCCGTGACCCGGACCCCCTCCTCGTGCGCAGCCGCGATGGCGTCGGCGACGGCCTGCCGCGACCAGCTCGGCGCGAGGTCGCCGACGTCGCGGTCGATCCAGTCGCCGACGAGCTTGACCCACCCGTCGCCACGGTGCGCCTCGAGCCGGACGTGCCGGACGAGCTCGTCCTCCTCGACCTCGTGGGCGTAGTTGCGGATGTAGCGCCGGGTCCGGGCGATGTGGCGGCCGGCGCGGATGATCTTGGGCAGGTCGTCGCGCTCGTCGACCCAGTGCGTGTCGCCGGGCTGCCCCGCGTCGCGGATGAGCAGCGTGCCGCGGTCACGGTCGGTGATCGCCTGCTGCTCGGCCTCCTCGCGCGGCACGCCACCGTGCGGTCCCAGACCGACGTGGCAGTGGGCGTCGACGAGACCCGGCAGCACCCAGCCCTCGAGCGTCTGCACGTCGCTTCCGTCGCTCGGCGGCGTGAACGAGACACGCCCTCCGATGACCCACAGCTCGTCGACGACGTCGTCGGGACCGACGAGCACCCGACCGCGGACGTGGAGCACCGGTGCACTCATGGCACCGACCCTAACCTCCGTCGCGCGCCAGATCCGTGAGGACGTCCGCCCAGTGCGCCAGGAGCGTCGCGAGGTGTCCGGCGCCCTCCCGGACGACGAGCCGCGACGTCGGCAGGTGGGCGTGCAGCCACTGCCCGTGCTCGAGCCCGACCGTCCGGTCACGGTCGCCGTACCAGAGGTGGACCGGGGCGCGGACGTCTCCGAGGTCGACGTCCCAGCCGACCGTGAAGGCGAGCGCGTCCCGCGACACCCCGCGGTAGGACGGCACGCCGGGGCGACCGCTGCCGGTCCACGGCTCGAGGATCTCGGGCGAGACGAAGCCGCCCACCCGGACCTTCGCCCGAGCACCCGGTCCGCTCCCCCGCCCGCCGTCGGTCATCGCGCCGTCCTGGAGCGCCACCGCCTCGTCGAGGTTCCCGGCGAGCGCCGCGCGGACCGCGGGGTCGGCCGCCGCGGACGGGTCGAGCTCGAGCAGCGGCCCGACCCCGGCGACGATGCCGACCACGCGCACGCGCTCGGGCAGGACGGCTGCGGCCGCGACGGCATACGGCCCTCCCCCGGAGACGCCGAGCACGGCGAAGGCGTCGATCCCGAGCGCGTCCGCGACCGAGCCGGCGTCCGTCCCGACGGAGGTCAGCGACGTGGGTCCATCCGTGGAACCGCCGTAGCCCGGACGGGAGAACGCCACCAGCCGGACGCCGGCGCGGGAGGCCGCGCCGTCGCCGAGCGCGGCCTGCAGCCGGCCGCCCGGGGTGCCGTGGAAGAAGACGAGCGGGGTGCCCTGCGGGTCACCTCCGAGCCACACGTCGAGACGCCGCCCGTCGGGCAGCCGCACCCGCGAGCGTCCGTCGGTGGTGACCACGCATCGAGCGTATGCCGCCCGGCTGGCACCGTCACGGGCGTCGGGTCGCGCTCCGGCCGGGGACCGCTCAGGCGATCGAGGCGACGACGACGAGCGACACGGCGAGCTGCACGGCCGCGGCCACGATCGAGGCCGGGTGGAAGTCACGCTGCGTCACGAGCTCGGCCATGGGGTCGTCGTGACGACTCGTCAGGACGCGCCTCCGACGCCGCGCGGGCGTCGTCGGATCCCTCGGCCAGTCCAGAATCTTGCGGGGTCGGCCAGCCGGCCGACGCCCGCGGTCACCCGCGGCCTCGTCGGGCCGTTCGTGACCGGTCAGCGACCGCCGAGGAACTTCTCGAAGCCCTTGGGCAGGTTCGACGGGTCGAAGCCGGCCAGCGGGTCCTCGTCGGCGCCGTCCGCACCGTTGGCGGCGGGGGCTCCGAAGGCGCCGGCCGCCGACGCGGCGCGCCCGGAGGCGGCCTTCTCCGCGGCGGCCCGCTCCTCGGCGGCGCGCTTGGCGGGGTTGCCGCTCTTGCTCTTCTTGCGCTGCGGCTGCTGCTGCTTGCCGCGCTTGCCCGTGCCGGGGATGCCGGGCATGCCCGGCAGGCCGCCCCCGCCGCCGCGGGCCATCGACTTCATCATCTTCTGAGCCTGGCCGAAGCGCTCGAGGAGCTGGTTGACCTCGGTGACGGTGACGCCGGAGCCCTTGGCGATGCGGGCGCGGCGCGACCCGTTGATCTGCTTGGGGTGGGTGCGCTCGAAGGGCGTCATCGAGCGGACCATCGCCTCGACGCGGTCGAACTCGCGGTCGTCGAAGGCGTCGAGCTGGTCACGCATCCCCTGCATGCCCGGCATCATCTTGAGCATCGACTTGAGCGAGCCCATCTTCTTGATGGCGTTCATCTGCGAGAGGAAGTCCTCGAAGGTGAAGTCCTCCTCGGCGAGGAACTTGCGGGCCATCTCGTCGGCCTCGCGCTTGTCGAACGCGCGCTCGGCCTGCTCGATGAGCGTCAGCACGTCACCCATGTCGAGGATGCGGCTCGCCATGCGGTCGGGGTGGAAGACCTCGACGTCGGTGACCTTCTCACCGGTCGAGGCGAACATGATCGGCTCGCCGGTGATCTCGGCGACCGACAGGGCGGCGCCACCACGGGCGTCGCCGTCGAGCTTGGACAGGACGACACCGGTGAAGGCGACGCCCTCGTGGAAGGCCTGGGCCGTCTCGACGGCGGCCTGGCCGATCATCGCGTCGATGACGAAGAGGACCTCGTCGGGCGAGATCGCCGCGCGGATGTCGGACGCCTGCTGCATGAGGTTGGCGTCGACCGCGAGACGGCCGGCGGTGTCGACGATGACGACGTCGTACTGCTTGGCGCGGGCCTGCTCGATGCCCATCCGCGACACGGTGACCGGGTCGCCGAACGACTGGGTGCCCTCGCCGGAGTCGAGGACGGCGTCGTGTCCGCCCATGTTGCCGCGCTCGGGCGCGAAGACGGGGACACCGGCGCGCTCGCCGACGACCTCGAGCTGGGTCACGGCGTTGGGCCGCTGGAGGTCGGCGGCGACGAGGAGGGGCGTGTGGCCCTGGTCCTTGAGCCACTTGCCGAGCTTGCCGGCGAAGGTCGTCTTGCCCGAGCCCTGGAGGCCGGCGAGCATGATGACCGTCGGCGGCTGCTTGGCGAAGCGGATCGTGCGCGTCTGCCCGCCGAGGATGGCGACAAGCTCCTCCTGCACGATCTTGACGACCTGCTGGGCCGGGTTGAGCGCCTGGCTGACCTCGGCACCGAGGGCGCGCTCGCGCACCGACCCGGTGAACCGCTTGACGACGGGCAGGGCGACGTCGGCGTCGAGCAGGGCGAGGCGGATGTCGCGGATCGTCGCGTTGACGTCGGACTCCGTGAGTCGGCCCTTGCCGCGGAGGTTCTTGAACGTCGCGGTCAGGCGGTCAGACAGGGATGCAAACACCCGGCAAGGTTATCCGCTCCGCCGACCACTTCCGACTCGGTGGCCTCCCTGGGGGCGACGGCGTAGGCCGCCGCGTAGGGTCGCGCAGGTGAGTGACCCCAGTGCCCTGCCGTCCACGACCCCGCCGTTCATCGACAAGATCGCATGGATCCACCTCGAGGAGCGCCGGCTCCTCACGGCCCGCAACGCCGGCCGGGACCGCTTCTACCTGCCGGGTGGCAAGCGAGAGCCGGGCGAGAGCGACCTCGAGACGCTGGTCCGCGAGCTCGACGAGGAGCTCGCGGTGTCCGTCGACCCGGCGACCGCGGCCCACGTCGGCACGTTCGAGGCGCTCGCCGACGCCCGCACGGACGGGCTCGTCGTGCGCCTCACCTGCTACACGGCGACGCACACCGGCGCGCTCGTGCCGTCTCGGGAGATCGACGAGATCGCCTGGCTGACGGCCGGCGACGGCGACCGGGTGTCGGCTGTCGACCGGCTCGTCCTCGTCCACCTCCACGACGCCGGCCTGCTCGACTGACGGGTCAACCAACAGGACGCTCGCCCGCGGCCACGCTCCGTCGGCCGCCGGAGACGCCGGCGTTCCGGTTGGTTGACCCGAGGGGTCAGTCGGCGTCGCAGGTGTCGATGATCATCGCGACGGCCTGGGCGGCCCGGGCGGGCGCGAGCTGGCCCCCGCCGAACTCGGTCACGTAGAACGTGTCGAGCGTCTGGCCGGCATACGTCGCGATGTGTGCGGAGCGCACCGACAGCGACGCCCGGGCGAGCGTGATCCCGATGTCCTGGAGCAGTCCGGGACGGTCGGTCGCGCGGACCTCGACCACGGTCGCGCTGTCGGACGCGCTGCTGATGACCATGGCGCGCGTCGAGTCGACGGAGCCCGAGCCGGGGCTGCGCACCCCGCTCGACTTGCGCCGCTGGAGCTTGCCGAGCGGTGATCGGTCCCCCTTCGCGACGCGGACGAGGTCGCGCGAGATGACCTCGGGCAGCGGGGTCTCGCTGCCCGGTGAGTCGACCCACCACTCGTTGACGGCGAGGCCGTCGATCGTGCGGACGATGGCCGAGCGCACGACGAAGCCGTGCGCGGCGAGCAGCCCGGCCGTGTCGGCGAAGAGGCCGGCACGGTCGCGGTCGATGATGTCGATGCGGTGGGCGCCACCGAGGGACGACACGGTGACGTAGGGCTCTCCGGACGCGATGCGGTCGAGCGCGTCGCCCCCGAGCGGCAGGGTCTCGATCGGTTCCACGACGAGAGGCCCCTCTCCTTGGGTCTGGGTGGTCAGGGCGGTGCGGCAGGCCTGGTAGAGGCGCTGGACGAGTCCGGCGCGCCAGTCGCTCCAGGCCTTGGGGCCGGCGGCCGACGCGTCCGCCTCGGTGAGGGCGCGCAGGAGGTCGAGGGTCATGGCCGACCCGTCGACGGCCTCCGAGAGGGCGGCGATGGTGGCCGGGTCCTCGGGGTCGCGGCGGGTGGCGAGGTCGACGAGGGTGAGGTGCTCGCGCACGAGCCGCACGATGGTCCGGCGATCGGCGTCGGTGACGCCCATCCGCTGCAGCACCGTGTCGGCGAGCTCGGCGCCGGTGACGCTGTGGTCCTGCGACCCCGGCACCTTGCCGATGTCGTGGAGCACCGCGGCGAGCATGAGCAGGTCGGGCCGGGCGACGTCGCGGACCATGCCGCTCGCCGCCACGACGGTCTCGATGAGGTGGCGGTCGACCGTGTGCCGGTGCACGGCGTTGCGCTGCGGGCGGCTGCGCACGGCCTTCCACTCCGGGATCCACCGCTCGACGACGCCCGCGAGGTCGAGGCCCTCCCACACGGTGACGAGCCCGGGGCCCGACGCGAGCAGGTCGGCGAAGAGGTTGCGGGCGACCTCGGGCCAGGGCTCCGGCAGGACCGGAGCGGTGGCGGCGAGGTTCTTCAGCGTCGTCGGCGAGAGGGGTATGCCGCCGCGTGCAGCCACGACGGCGGCGCGCAGCGGGGTGATCGGGTCGGACGACAGGTCGGCGGACGGCCCGAGGACGGCCTCGCCGTCGTGCCGGTAGAGGCCGTAGCCGAGGGGCGCCAGCTGCGGACGGCGGGGGCCGACCCGCAGGGTGCGGGCGCGCTGGGACTGCATGGCGCGGCGCAGGGTGCCGTCGACGGCATACGCGATGGTGCGTGCGGACGTCGAGAGGTCGGTGAGGAGGTCGTCGGCGTCGGTGTAGCCGAGCAGCGCGGCGCACGCGTCCTGGTCGTCGCGGGTCAGCCGGTCCCTCCCGCGCCCCGTGACGACGTGGATGGCGTCACGCACGTCGAGGATGCGCTCGTAGGCCTCGTCGACCTCGCCGTGCGGTCGATCGGTCAGCCAGGCGGCCGTGAGGGCCCGCAGCACCGACATGTCGCGGAGGCCGCCGTGGGCCTCCTTGAGGTCCGGCTCGATGAGGTGGGCGAGGTCGCCCTGGCGGGCGTGGCGCTGGATCACCGACTCCTGCATCTCACCGAGCCGGGTGCGGGCGTTGGCCCGCCAGTCGTGCGCCACCGTGGACCGGGCCGCGTTGACGACGTCGGCGTCCCCGGCCACGTGGGTGAGGTCGAGCAGCCCGACCGCCGCGGAGAGGTCGTCGGACGCGACGGCCCGGCAGTCGGCCACGGTGCGGACACTGTGGTCGAGCCGCACCCCGGCGTCCCAGATCGGGTACCAGAGCTTGTCGGCGAAGGCGCCGACCTCCTTGCCCGACAAGCCTCGTGGGTGGTGGACGAGGACCAGGTCGTAGTCGCTGAGCGGTCCGCCGTCGCCGCGGGCGAGCGAGCCGACCGCTGCGAGGGCGACACCTTCGTGCCGACGCCCCGCGCACGCCTCGCGCCAGAGCTCCTGGAGCCACCCGAACCCGAACTCCGCGAGCGCCCGGCGGCGGGTCTGGCCCGCGCCGGGCGTCGCGAAGGTTCGGGTGCCGGCGAGGTCCAGACGTCGTGAGGTCACATCCGTCATGTCAGGTCTCGCCGTCCCCTTGAGTCGCGTGTGGTGTTTCTTCGGTGCTGCGGGTGGACCGTCGACGCTCAGAGAGCGTCGACGCCCCGCTCGCCGGTGCGGACCCGCACGACCTCCTCGACCGGGACGGACCAGATCTTGCCGTCACCGATGCGACCGGTCTGGGCCGCCTTGAGGATGACCTCGAGGACGTCCGCGGAGTCGACGTCGTCGACGAGGACCTCGAGGCGCACCTTCGGCACGAAGTCGACGGTGTACTCGGCGCCGCGGTAGACCTCGCTGTGGCCGCGCTGGCGGCCGTAGCCGCTGGCCTCGCTGATGGTCATGCCGGCCACCCCGAAGGCCTCCAGTGCCTCCTTCACCTCGTCGAGCTGGTGGGGCTTGATGATGGCGGTGATGAGCTTCATGCGGAGGCCTCTTCCTTGGGCGCCTTCTCGGCGGACGGGGCGGGTGCGGTGGCGGTGTGGCCGGCGACGACACCGGTCCGGGATCCACCGAAGGAACCGAAGTCGTACCCGGTCTCGGCGTGCTGGGCGAGGTCGATACCGCTGGTCTCCTCCTCCGGCGTCACGCGGAAGCCGATCGTCTTGTGGAGGGCGAGACCGATGAGGTAGGTGACCACGAAGGAGAACACCAGGACGGCCAGCGCACCCTCGAGCTGGGCGACGAGCTGCGAGCCGCCACCGCCGTACAAGAGTCCCTCGTTGACGTCGAGCCCGGCAGCACCGGTGGGGCTGCCCGTGGTGGCGAGGAAGCCGATGAGCAGGGTGCCGATGAGACCACCGACGAGGTGGACGCCGACGACGTCGAGGCTGTCGTCGAAGCCGAGCTTGAACTTCAGGCCGACCGCCAGCGCACAGCCGACACCGGCGACGAGACCCACGATGAGGGCACCGATGGGCGAGACCGTGGCGCAGGCCGGGGTGATGGCGACGAGGCCGGCGACGACACCGGAGGCCGCGCCGAGCGAGGTCGCGTGACCGTCGCGGAGCTTCTCCGTGAGGAGCCAGCCGAGCATGGCGGTCGCGGTCGCGGCGAGGGTGTTGACCCAGACGCCGGCAGCCTGGACACCGGCGCCGAGCGCCGAGCCGGCGTTGAAGCCGAACCAGCCGAACCAGAGGATGCCCGCGCCGATCATGACGAGCGTCAGGTTGTGGGGACGCATCGGGTCACGCTTGAAACCGATGCGCTTGCCGAGGACGAGCGCGAGGGCGAGGCCCGCCGCACCGGCGTTGATGTGGATGGCCGTGCCGCCGGCGAAGTCGTAGGCACCGGCGCCGCCGAGGAAGAGGCCGTCGGCCTTGTTGGCGATCCAGCCGCCAGTCTCGGCCGCGTAGCCGCTGAAAGCGAACACCCAGTGGGCCGCGGGGAAGTAGACGAGGGTGGCCCAGACGACCGTGAAGATCGTCCACGTGCTGAACTTCGCACGGTCGGCGATGGCACCCGAGACGAGGGCCACGGCGATGATCGCGAAGACGACCTGGAAGGCGACGAAGGCGGTCGCGGGGATGCCGCCGGCCGCTGCCGTGCCCGCCGCGGCGTCAGCCGGGACGTAGCCGTAGATCTGGTCGATGACGCCACTCAGGCCGAAGTGCGTGAAGGGGTTGCCCATGAGGCCACCCCCGATGTCGGGGCCGAACGTCTGGCTGTAGCCCCAGAGGATCCACACCGTGCCGACCGTGCCCATCGTGATGAACGACATCATCATCATGTTGAGGACGCTCTTGGTGCGAACCATGCCGCCGTAGAAGAGGGCGAGACCGGGGGTCATGAACAGGACCAGTGCGGCCGCTGCCAGGACCCACGCGGTGTTCCCGCTGTCGGTGAACGGCGCGTCTGCCGTCACGAAGGTAAGTGCGCTCATGGCGAGAACGATGGACGGGCCGAATTTCGGGTGACCGCGTCGTTTGTTACAGCCGTGTCAACAACCGGTGGGGGTTGTTAGCGGATGGTTTCCCGCACCGT
The DNA here is from genome assembly GCF_052113925.1 of Terrabacter sp. RAF57. Lineage (NCBI taxonomy): Bacteria > Bacillati > Actinomycetota > Actinomycetes > Micrococcales > Intrasporangiaceae > Terrabacter > Terrabacter sp. RAF57. The sequence continues at coordinate 114,576 of NZ_JBFRDT010000010.1, forward strand.
GGGCGTCCAGATCGTGGACTCCCCCGTTCGTCCACCGGACGCCGAGCACGTATGCCGTCCGGCACACGTGCTCGGCGTCGTGGGCCGGGAGCGCGCGTCGTCACATGACGATGGCGTCGACGAAGGCCTCGGGGTCGAAGGGGGCGAGGTCGTCGGGGCCCTCGCCGAGGCCGACGAGCTTGACCGGCACACCGAGCTGGCGCTGGACCGCGACGACGATGCCGCCCTTGGCGGTGCCGTCGAGCTTGGTCAGGACGATGCCCGTGACGTCGACCGCCTCGGAGAAGACCTTGGCCTGCTGGAGACCGTTCTGCCCGGTCGTCGCGTCGAGGACGAGGAGCACCTCGTCGATGGGGCTCTGCTTCTCGATGACGCGCTTGACCTTGCCGAGCTCGTCCATGAGGCCGACCTTGTTGTGGAGGCGGCCGGCGGTGTCGATGATGACGACGTCGACCTCCTCCTCGATACCGGCTTTGACGGCGTCGAAGGCGACGGCCGCAGGGTCGGCGCCGTCCTTGTCGGACCGCACGGTGGCGACCCCGACGCGGGCCCCCCACGTCTCGAGCTGGTCGGCGGCTGCGGCACGGAAGGTGTCGGCCGCACCGAGCAGGACCTCACGGTCCTCGGCGACGAGGACGCGCGCCAGCTTGCCGACCGTCGTCGTCTTGCCGGTGCCGTTGACGCCCACGACGAGGATGACGGCGGGGCGCTCGCCGATGCGGCTGCTCGCGATGCGGCGGTCCATGTCGGGCTGGACGAGGGCGAGCAGGTCGTCGCGGAGCCAGCCCCGCACCGTGGCCTCGTCGGTGGTGCCGTCGATCTTGACGCGGGTGCGCAGCGAGTCGACGAGCTCGGTCGTGGCCTCGACGCCGAGGTCGGAGGAGATGAGGGTGTCCTCGACCTCTTCCCAGGCCTCCTCGTCGAGCTTGCCACGGGAGAGCAGCGCGAGCAGTCCCTGGCCGATGGAGGAGTTGGACCTGGCCAGACGGGCCCGCAGGCGCTGCAGGCGACCCCGTGCGGACTCCGGTCGCTCGAGGGTCGGCTCGGGGGCCGGCGTCGGCGCCGTGGGAGCCTCCGGCTCGAGCGTCGTGGTCGCGGGCGGGCCTGCGGGCGGAGCGACGGTGTCGGTCGAGTCGGCGGGCGGCCGGCGGTCGAGGTCCTCGCCGGGCAGCACCGGACGGGTCGGCGGGGCCTCGCGCTCGACGGTGCGGCCGCGGCCGCGCACGAGGCTGACGCCGTAGGCGACCGCGCCGACGAGGATGGCGACGCCGATGATGACGTATGTCCAGACAGTGTCCACGTCAGCCATCCAACCACGCTGGCGTGGAGGTCCCGGACGCCGCGATCACGACCTCGATCACGGCCCCGGGCACCCCGGGACGCGGCTCGGCCACCGGCAGTGGCCGGTGGCCGAGGAGGGTGGGCAGGCGGTCGGGCGCGACTAGTGCGTGCGGGCGCGCGGACGACCGAGGGTGCCTGCACGGCGACGTGCCGAGCGTGCGACCCCTTCCCCCTTGGCGGTGAGCAGGTCCCGGCCGCCGGGGGGCGCCGGCCCCGCGACGACGCCGACGACCGCCACAGCAAGCACGGTGACGACGAGCATCGAGATGACCAGGTAAACCATGTGACAAGAGTGACGCATGTGACCCCTGTGACGCAAATAGCACAGAGTGACGATTCCGCAACACGACAGCCCTGCCTCTTCCGAGGTTTCGCGCGCTCGTGCGTGGAGCGCGCGATCCGGCCCCCAGGCGCGGGAAGGATCACGCGCCTGGGGCGCGTTTCGCGCGCTCAGGTCACGAGCGCGCGAAACATGGAGGCACGCGGACATGGAAGGGCGGGAGCGCTGCGCCCTTGCCGGCGGGCTGGGGGGCGTATGCCGTCGGGTCAGGCGGTTCGGTCGGCGACGTCGCGCAGTCGCTGCGACACGACGGTCGTCACGCCGTCGCCGCGCATGCTGACGCCGTAGAGGGCGTCGGCGATCTCCATCGTCTTCTTCTGGTGGGTGATGACGATGAGCTGCGAGCTGTCGCGCAGCTCCTCGAAGAGGGTGATGAGGCGGCCGAGGTTGGCGTCGTCGAGGGCGGCCTCGACCTCGTCCATGATGTAGAAGGGCGAGGGCCGGGCCTTGAAGATGGCGACGAGCAGCGCCACGGCCACGAGCGAGCGCTCACCACCGGAGAGCAGCGAGAGCCGCTTGATCTTCTTGCCGGGCGGGCGAGCCTCGACCTCGAGACCCGTCGTCAGCATGTTGGACGGGTCGGTGAGGACGAGACGCCCTTCGCCACCCGGGAAGAGTCGCTGGAAGACGCGCTCGAACTGGACCGCGGTGTCCTCGAAGGCCTCGGCGAAGACGCGCTCGACGCGCTCGTCGACCTCCTTGACGATGTCGAGCAGGTCACGCTTGGAGTTCTTGAGGTCCTCGAGCTGCTCGGTGAGGAACTTGTGCCGCTCCTCGAGCGCCGTGAACTCCTCGAGCGCGAGCGGGTTGATGCGACCCAGGGCGTTCAGCTTGCGCTCGGCCTGGCGCAGCCGCTTCTCCTGCGCCTCGCGGACGAACGGGACCGGATCGGGCTGGGGCGCGTCCGGATCGGTGTCGGGGTCGGGCACGGCCGGGACGAGCTGGTGCGGGCCGTACTCCTCCACGAGGTCGGACGGCGAGATGCCGAGCTCCTCGACGGCCTTCGTCTCGAGCTGCTCGATGCGCAGCCGCTGCTGGGTGCGGGCGACCTCGTCGCGGTGGACCGTGTCGGTGAGCTCGCGCAGCTCGGCCTGCAGGGTCGCGATGTCACGGCGCACGACGGCGAGCTCGGCGTCCCGCTCGGTGCGCTCGGCCTCCCCAGCGGCGCGGGCGCGACCCGCCTGCTCGGCCGACTCGGCGAGCAGCTCGTGCGCCCAGGCCGCGGCCGTGCGGACGGCCCCGGCCACGGCGGCCTCGCGCTGGCGTCGGGCCCGCTTCTCGGCGAGGCGCTGACGGGCCTCCTCCTCGTGGCGGGCGCCGCGCTCGAGCGCGTCGGCGCGGTCCTTGAGGGCGCGCGCACGCTCCTCGCGGGTGCGCAGCGCCAGACGCAGCTCGGTCTCGGCGGCACGGGCCTCGCGGGCCACTGCCTCGAGGCGGTCGCGCTCCTCGGTCGACGGCTCGTCGGCGAAGTCACCCTCACCGCTCGCCGCCTCGAGCCGCTCGAGGAGGGCGGCGTGCTCGGTCTGGTCGGCCTCGAGGGCCGCGGTCGCGTCCGCGATCGCCTTCTCGGTGCGCTCCACCTCGGAGCGCGCGGCCCGCAGGGTCTGACCGAGCGAGCCGAGCTTCTCGGCGATCGCCGCCATCCTGGCGTCGCTCTCGTTGAGGCGCTCGAGCGCGGCCTCGACGGCGTCGGCGAGCTCGGCGCGCGTCGCGTCGGCGCCCGAGACGCGGAAGCGGGCCTCCTCGCCCTCGCGGGTGGCCCGCGCCATCGCGTCCTGGGCGTCGTCGAACGCGGCCTGCAGCTCGAGCAGGCTGGGCGCCGTCGTGCTGCCACCGCGGACCGCACCGGGGGCGTAGACGTCGCCGCCGCGGGTCACGGCCGTGACTCCGGGGTGGCTGCGGACGAGCGTGCGGGCGGCCGCGCCGTCGGGCACGAGGGCGACGCGCTCGAGCACCTGCTCCACGGCCGGGCGCACGGAGTCGGGGCACTCGACGACGTCGCGGACCCAGCGGGCGTCGTCTGTCAGAGCCGGCCATGACGAGGGGTCGACGCGGGTCGCGGACTCCGCGACGAGAAGGCTGGCGCGGCCGTTGTCGCCGTCACGCAGCGCGTCCAGGGCCGCCGCAGCGGCATCGAGCGAACCGACGGCCAAGGCCTCGGCAGCCGTCCCGAGGGCGGCGGCCACGGCGTTCTCGAGCCCGGGCTCGACGGTGACGAGCGACGCGACGGAGCCGAGGATGCGGTGGCCCTCGTCGGCGGCGGCGAGCAGGGCAGCCGCGCCGTCCTTGCGGCTCAGGCTGAGACCGAGGGCCTCGACCCGGGCGGCGGCCGTGGTGCGGGCGCGCTCGGCGGTCGCCTCGGCCTCCTTCCAGCGGGCGAGCTCGGCCTCGGCGGCGTCGAGGCGCGCGGCAGCCTCCTCGTAGGCGGTGTCGAGCCCCTCCTCGCCCTCCTCGTCCTGGGCGACGCTGGACTCGAGACGGGAGAACTCGTGCTCGGCCTCGGCGGCGCGGGCCTGGGCGGCCTCGATGGTGCCGCGCAGGCGTCCGACCTCGGCCTCGCGGGCCTCGATGCGCGAGGCCTTGGCGCCGACCTGGCCGCCGAGCTTGGCCAGGCCCTCGCGACGGTCCGCCGCGGCCCGGGCCTCGCGCTGCAGGCGGGTGGTCTCCTCGGCATGACCGCGCTCGGCCTCGGTGCGGGTCAGGACGGCGTTCTCGAGGGCGGCCTTGGCCTCGGCGATCTCCTCGAGGAGGAACGCCTCCTGCTCGCGGACGTCGGCGGCCTGGGCGCGCAGCTGCTCGGGGTCGCGGCTCTGGCCGGGGGCCTCGGGCTCGTCGTCCTCGCTCAGCAGCCGCACGCGCTCGGCGGCGAGGGACCGGGTCGAGGCCATCCGCTCGACGAGCCGGCCGAGCGAGACGTACTCGTCCTGGGCCCGGGTCAGGGCCGGACGAGCGGCCTCGGCGGCCTCCTCGAGGGTGGAGAGGCGGTGGCCGAGGTCGCCGATGGACGCCTCGACCTCGGAGCGGCGCTCGATGAGGGCGGACTCGTCGGCGACCTCCTGCTCGAGGGTCGACGTCAGCTGGACGAGGTCGTCGGCGACGAGGCGCAGGCGCGCGTCGCGGGCGTCGGTCTGGATGACGGCCGCCCTGCGCGCGGTCTCGGCCTGGCGCCCGAGCGGACCGAGCTGTCGACGGATCTCACCGGTGAGATCCTGGACCCGGGTGAGATTGGCCTCCATCGTGTCGAGCTTGCGGAGCGCGCGCTCCTTGCGCTTGCGGTGCTTGAGGACGCCCGCGGCCTCCTCGATGAACCCGCGGCGCTCCTCGGGGGTCGCGCGCAGCACGGTGTCGAGCTGGCCCTGGCCGACGATGACGTGCATCTCGCGGCCGATGCCGCTGTCGGAGAGCAGCTCCTGCACGTCGAGCAGGCGGCACGGGGTGCCGTTGATGGCGTACTCCGAGCCACCGTTGCGGAACATCGTGCGGGCGATCGTCACCTCGGTGTAGTCGATCGGGAGCGCGCCGTCGGTGTTGTCGATGGTCAGGGCCACCTCGGCGCGACCGAGCGGCGCCCGCCCCGACGTGCCGGCGAAGATGACGTCCTCCATCTTGCCGCCGCGCAGCGACTTGGCGCCCTGCTCTCCCATGACCCAGGCGAGCGCGTCGACGACGTTGCTCTTGCCGGAGCCGTTGGGGCCGACGATGCAGGTGATGCCGGGCTCGAGACGCAGGTGGGTCGCCGAGGCGAAGGACTTGAAGCCCTTCAGGGTGAGGCTCTTGACGTACACGACCCGAGAAATCCTTTGTCCAGCCAGCCAGCGATCCCGGTCAGCGTACTAGTCGTGGGGCCGTGCTCCGGGGAGGTGAGCGCCTGCGCGTGCTGGGACGGACGGCATACCGTGGTCGGGTGGAGGTAGAGGAGCGCGCAACGCACGACGAACACACGGTCACGACCCTCGAGCGGCTGCTCGAGGTCTACCCCACGGCGCCGGCGGCCAACAGCCTCGCCAAGGAGTCGGCGACCATCACGCCGAGCCAGGCGCGGATCATCGAGGCGGCGCCCTTCGTCGTCGTCGCCACCGTCGGTGACGGCGGCCTCGACCAGTCGCCGCGTGGCGACCGTCCCGGCTTCGTCGTCGTGCGCGACGAGCGCACGCTCGTCATCCCCGACCGCCGCGGCAACAACCGCCTCGACACCCTGCGCAACGTCGTCGCCGACCCGCGGGTGGGCCTGATCTTCCTCGTGCCGGGCCTCGGCGAGGAGCTCCGTGTGCGCGGCACCGCGGTCGTCTCGACGGACCCGGACGAGCTGGCCTGCCACGAGGTCAAGGGCGTGCTGCCGGCCTCGGTGCTCGTCGTGACCGTCGAGCGCGTCTACTTCCAGTGCGCGCGGGCGATCAAGCGAAGCCGCCTGTGGGACAGCGCGTCACAGGTGGACCCGAAGACCCTGCCGACGGCGGGGGCGATGACGCGTGAGGCCGGCGGGTTCGCCTCCGACGACGAGGCCGCGGCCTATGACGCGGCCCTCGACGCGCGCCAGGACGCGACCCTCTACTGAGGGCACCGGGGCTGCGCGGCGCCTTCCGGTACGACGCCTACGAGTCGCCGTTCGCGATGCGCTCGTGGTGGTGGATGACCTCGGCGATGATGAAGCCCAGGAACGCCTCGGCGAACACCGGGTCGAGGCCCGCGCTGTCGGCGAGCGCCCGCAGCCGCGCGATCTGGCGCTCCTCGCGCTGCGGGTCTGCCGCGGGTAGGTGCTCCTCGGCCTTGAGCCGGCCGACCTGCTGGGTGCACTTGAAGCGCTCCGCGAGCAGGTGGACGAGCGCGGCGTCGATGTTGTCGATGCTGCTGCGCAGCCGAGCGAGCTCGGCGGGGACCTCGGGCACGTCGCTCACCCGGCCAGCCTAGGCGGGTCAGCGTTCGACGAACCCGGAGATTCCGTCCCTCGGAACGCCCTGCTGCACGACCACGCTCTCGACGTGTCCCGGTCGTCTGGTCGTCGAGGGAGACTCGCGCAGCAGCGCCTCGAGCGCGTCGACGTCCTCACGGCGGCCTTGGGCGACGACCTCGACGCGGCCGTCGGCGGTGTTGCGGGCGTGACCGTCCAGACCGAGCTCGAGCGCCCGGGCTCGGGTCCACCAGCGGAACCCCACGCCCTGCACCTGCCCGCGCACGAACATCGTCACGCGCACGGGCGCGCCGGCCCCCTCGGCATCCTGCTCGTCAGCCACCCCGACACGGTATGCCGCGTGGCGCCGCAACGGGAGCCCCACGCGTACCTATGCTCACAACAGGCACGGCGGTGACTCCACTCACCGCGGCCCACGGAAGGAGCGACGTTGACGACGTCGGCGATTTCACGGGCGGCTGGCACGGGTCAGACCGCCGACACGGCCACGGGGGCCACCCCCCGATCGGGGCGTGCTCCGTCGGGACGCCCCGCTCGGATCGAGGGCCTGGACGGGCTGCGGGCCCTCGCCATCGTCGGGGTCCTCGTCTACCACCTCAACGCCTCGTGGCTGCCGGGCGGCTTCCTCGGCGTCGACGTCTTCTTCGTCGTCTCGGGCTTCCTCATCACGACGCTGCTCGTCCGCGAGCACCACCGCACCGGCCGGATCGCGCTCTCGCAGTTTTGGGTGCGACGCGCGCGCCGGCTCGTGCCCGCCCTGGTCCTCTGCGTCGTGACGAGCGTGCTCATCGCACGGGCCGTCAGCCAGGACCTCCTCGTCGACATCGGCCGGCAGATCGTCGGGGCCCTGACCTTCTCGACGAACTGGGCGGAGATCACGGCTGGCACGAGCTACTTCGGCCAGACCGCGCCGCAGCTGTTCATGAACTTCTGGTCGCTGGCCGTCGAGGAGCAGTTCTACCTGCTCTGGCCGCTCGTGACCCTCGCCCTGCTCGCGGTGTCGAGCCGGGTTCGCGTCGGGGTGGCGGTGGCCGTCGGGGTGGGCTCGTCACTGCTCATGGCCCTGCTCTTCACGCCGGGCACCGACGCCACGCGCGTCTACTACGGCACCGACACCCACGTCGTGGGGCTCATGGCGGGAGCCGCTCTCGCCTTCGCCTGGGCCAGCCCGCAGCTCGCGCTGTGGGTGGCGCCCTCGCGGTGGGGTCGCTTCGGGTCGTATGCCGTCCCGCTGGCCCTCGTGGTCCTGCTCGCCGAGATGGTCCTCCTCGACGAGCAGTCCACCGTGACCTTCCGCGGCGGGATCGTGCTCGCGTCGCTCGCGACGGCGGTCCTCGTCATGGGTGTCATCGAGCGACGCCCCGACCGGGTCACCGGCGTGCAGCGGGTCATGCGGCACCCCGTCGCGGGCTGGGTGGGCGCCCGGTCCTACTCCATCTACCTCTGGCACTGGCCCGTCATCCTGCTCGTGGCGCTCGACAACCCGTCGGCGCCCGGCACCACGTCGCACCTGTTGACGCGGCTGTGGTGCGTGCTCGTGACGTTCGCGCTCGCCGACCTCACGTTCCGCTTCGTCGAGACGCCGTTCCGCACCCTCGGCTTCCGGGGCGTGGCGACGCGGCTGCGCGGGCAGGTCTCGAGCCTGACCCGACGCACCAAGCAGGTCGTCGGCGCGGGCGTCGCCGCCCTGGCCGTCGTGACGGCGGTCATCGTGCTCACCGCCCCCGACCAGAGCGAGACCGCGCGCATGCTCGCCGCCAACGAGGCGGCCGCCGACGCCATGGCGAGCCACTCCCCCGCGACCGCGGCGCCCGGTTCGGCGGCGTCGCATCCCGTCGCGACGACCGGTGCGAGCCCGTCCTCGTCGGGAGCGGCGTCCGCCGCCCAGGCCTCGTTCACGATGCCCTCCGGGCCCGAGATCGACGCGTACGGCGACTCGATCATGGTCGGCAGCCTCCAGGCGCTGCGCTACTACTTCCCGGGCATCCGCATCGACGCGAAGTCCAACCGTCGCTGGTCCGACGGTCTCGCCGAGGTCTCCGCGCGCGGTGACGGCAACCGGCGCGCGATCATCCTCGCCTTCGGCACCAACGCCGGCGTCGACGAGGACCGCGTCAAGCAGGTGCTCGACGTGCTCGGCTCCGGCCGCATGGTCGTGCTGGTCAACATCATGGGACCGTTCGCCCGCGTCGACACCGACAACGCGACGCTCGACCTCATCGCCCGCGGGCGGCCCAACGTCATCGTGGCCGACTGGGCCGACGCCATCCGGGCCCACCCCGAGCAGGTCCAGTCCGACCGCATCCACCCGACGATCAAGGGTGCGCACCTCTTCTCCAAGACGGTGCGACAGGCCATGGCCGACCTGTCGCAGCGCAGCACCGGCAAGGCGGTCGTGCTCAAGGACCTCCCGATCCCGTGAGCGTCGGGCCGGCGCGCGGACCCTCCACGACGGGGGAGCTCCTACCGGGAGCCCGCACCGTGCGGACCATCGCCATCGTCTCGCCGGGGGCCATGGGGGCGGCCCTGGGGCGTGCCTGGGCGGCCGGGGGCACCAGGGTCGTCGCGACCGTGCGAGGACGCAGCGACCGCACGGCCGCCCTGGCCACCGGCCTGGAGCTGCTGCCCGACCTCGAGGAGGTCGTCGCGGCCGTCGACCTCGTCGTCAGCATCTGCCCTCCCGCAGCTGCCGACGCAGTGCTCCGATCCGTCATCGACGCGGCCAGGGTGACCGGTTCGACACCGCTGCTCCTCGACGCCAACGCCGTGTCGCCCGACCGGGTCTCCGGCCTCGCGGACCGGGCGGCCGCCGAGGGCCTCGACCTCGTCGACGGGTCCGTCAGCGGCGGTCCGCCGGAGCCGGACGGCGACACGATGCTCTACCTCGCCGGCGCCCGCGCGGCCGAGGTGGCTCGGGTCCCGGCCGTCGGGCTGCGACGGAGCATCGTCGGCGACCGCGTCGGCCAGGCCTCGGCCGTGAAGATGTGCACGGCGTCCGTCTACAAGGGCACGACGGCCGTCTGGGCGCAGGCCCTCCAGACGGCCGAGGCGCTCGGGGTGCTCGCGCCGGTCCTCGACGACCTCGCCGAGGAGCTCCCCGCCCAGGTCGAGGGCGCCGCCCGACGGGTCGCCGTGGCTGCGGCCAAGAGCGGGCGCTTCGTCGACGAGATGGAGAGCATCGCGGCCACCCAGCGCTCGGCCGGCGTCTCGCCCGAGCTCTTCGAGGGGATGGCCGCGGTCTATCGCCGGCTGTCAGCCACGCCGCTGGCGGCCCTCAGCCCCGAGGAGGCACGCGGCCTCACCGACCTGCGCGAGGTCCTGTCCCGACTCACCTGACGCCTCGCGCCCCGGCTGGTCGTGCGTGAGATCGCGCAGCTCGGGTGGCTGATGCACCACCACCGCGCGATCTCGCGCCCGATCTCGCGCCCGATCTCGCGCCCGATCTCGCGCCACGCCGCTCGGCTCGGCTCGGCCCAGCTCGGTCAGGCCGGCTCGACGGGGTCGCCGACCCGTAGCAGGGCACCGTCGGCAAGGGGCAGCTCCGGCGTGAGTCGGATGCCGAACCACGTGGCACCGTCCCACTTCCGGTGTCGGGCGAGGGTGCGGATCGGCTCCTTGCCGGTGCGCAGGTCGCCGCGGTCGACCGTCGTCATGACGCAGCGGTCGCACACCATCGTCGCGCGGAACGGCACGTCCCCGACGCGGACCGTCGTCCAGGCGTCCTCGGCGAACGGGTCGCTCCCGGAGACGACGACGTTGGGCCGGAAACGGTCGTGCCCCAAGGGATCTCGCGGCCCCTCGCCACGCTCGGCCGCTGTCTCGAGCAGCCAGTCGTTGAGCCGCGCGAGGGACGACTCCGACGTGACGTGGAGGGGTGCGGCGTCGGAGAGCGAGTTCCGGTCGCCGTCGGCGCCACCCATGTCCGGACGGATGGGCCGGTGCGCCTCGTCGTCCTGCCACACGAGCCGGAGCGGGCGTCCGACCCGGGCGGTCAGCCACGCATCGGCGTCGGCGCCGGCGGGGAGCGCGTGGTCCTGCCCGGAGAACGCGACGGGAACCGGCGCGGCTCCCCGGGGCGGGCCGAGCTCGAGCGCGTCCGCGCCGGGTGCGACGAGGCGCACTCCCCCGCCGTCGAGCGGCTCGGCCCTCAGGCCGAGGAGCGCGTGCTCCTCGCGCGCCGTGACCTTGGTGCCCTCCGGATCGACGACCGCCCAGCGCCGGTCGCCGTGCAGCCCGCGGGTCTCGACGACCGCCTCGTCGACCGGGACCCCGGCGAGCGACTTGACGGGGTAGACCGTCAGCGCCGTGACGTGCAGGCCGTCAGGCCCCGCCGCGGTCACTCCGCGAGCCACGCGGCATACGCGTCGAACGTGTAGGGACGGCCGAGGAAGTCCTCGACGAGGTCGGCCGCGTCGCGTCGCCCGCCCTGCGCGAGAACCTTGTCCCGGTAGGCGCCGGCGACCTCGGGGTCGAAGAGGTCGCCCTTGTCGAAGGCCGAGAACATGTCCTTGGCGATGACGAGCGACCACATGTACGTGTAGTACGCCGAGCTGTAGCCGTCGAGGTGACCGAAGTGGCACTGCATGTGCGTGCCGTCGAGGTACGGGAACACCGAGTAGCGCTCCATGAGCTCGCGCAGGCGGGCCGTGAGGTCGTCGGTCTCGTTGACGTGGAAGTCGTAGGAGAGCGCGGCGTAGAACATCTGCGTCCGGGCGTCGTAGCCCTTGCCGAAGTCGTCGGCCCGGCGCATCGCCTCGACGAGGTCGGCGGGGATGGTCTCGCCGTCGGCGTTTCGGGCGAAGGTGGCCAGCACGTCGGCGTCCCAAGCCCATTCCTCGAGCATCTGGCTCGGGGCCTCGACGAAGTCCCACTCGGTCGCGACGCCCGAGAAGCGCACCCACTCGGTGCGGCCGGCGAGCACGTGGTGCACGAGGTGGCCGAACTCGTGGAAGAGGGTGACGACCTCGTCGTGCTCCATGAGGCCGCGGTTGAAGTTGCAGACGAGCACGCCCTCGGCGAGCTGTGTGCCGTCGACACCGCGCGCGAGGTCGAACTGGGCCGCGTGCTTGTACTTCCCGTCGCGCGGGTGCAGGTCGAGGTGGATGCGGCCGATGCGCGCGCCGTGGAAGGAGACGTCGTAGGTCGCGACCTCCTCGTGCCACGTGCGGGCGTCCTCGCGCGGCACCGGCGACCACTCGAGCCCGAAGAGCCGGCCTGTCACGTCGAGCAGCCCCTGGCGCACCGACTCGAACGGGAAGTACGTGCGCACGCGCTGCGCGTCGACGACGAGGTCCTCCTTGCGGACGAGCTCGGCGTAGTAGGAGACGTCGGCCCCGTCGATGTCGGTGGCGTCGGGACGGTCCTGGCGCAGCCGCTCGAGCAGCACCGCCTTGTCGCGCTCGGCGCTCGTGGCCGACAGCTCGGTGATGCGGTCGACGAACTCGCCGATGGCGTCGCCACTGCCGATCATCTTGACCTCGGCGTCGTAGTCGGCCCAGGAGGCGTAGCCGAGGAGAGAGGCGTGCTCCCGGCGGACCGAGAAGATCTCCTGCAGGACGCGGTCGTTGGCCGGCCACGCGATGGTGAGGAACTCGGTGACGAGGTCCCGGCGGGCCTGCGCGTCGTGCGCGAAGGTCCGGAAGGGCACGACATCGGGGTAGTCGGTCGTCACGGTGACGAGGCCGTCGTCGCCGACCGGGTGCGCCTCGACCCAGTCCTGCGGCAGCCCCGCGAGCCGGTCGGGCGTCACCCGGATGCTGCGGACGTCCTCGCGGATGTTCTTGCTGAACTCCTGGCTGAGCAGGATCGCCCGCTCGCTCAGCGCACGGAGGCGGTCGCGGGTCTCCTCGTCGCGGTCGACACCCGAGCGACGGAAGTCACGCAGCGTCCGCTCGAGCACCCGCGTCGCGTCGGCGTCGAGGCCGCTCGCGTCGAGCCCCGCGAGGACGGCATACAGCTCGGTGTCGAGACCGAGGTCCGTGTCGAGCTTCTGCACCTGCTGGGCCACGGACTCGGCGCGCTCGCGCACGGTCGCATCCGGGTGCACCTCCGAGAAGAGCGACCCGACGGACGCGGCGTTCGACAGCGCCGTCTGTGCGTCGTTCCAGACCCGGAGCACCTCGAGCGGCTGCTTCGGCGGGTCGCTGCGCAGTCCCTCGACGAGGGACCGCGCCAGCGCGAGCTGCTGCTCGCCGCGGGCGCCGACCCAGTCGAGCCAGTCGCTGTCGAGGGGCAGGGGCAGGTGCGTGGGCTCCGTGGTCACAGACGGCACTGTATGCCGCCACCTGCCCCTCGCGTCGACCACTATTCCCAGAGCTGCAGCGAGCGGGTCATGATGCCGGCCAGGTCGTCGGGTCCGACCTCGCGGGGGCTCGTCGCGAGCAGCCGCTGCTGCTTGAGCGAACCCTCCACCAAGGCGTCGACGTCCCGCTCGTCGTACCCGACGGCCCGGAGGCCGTTCGGCATGTCGATGTCGCGCATGAGGTCGACGAGGACGCCGGGAAGCACGTCACGGGGCTCGGACTCCCAGCGGCTGCCGTGCGCCGGGTCGAGGAGCCGGGCCGCGGCGAGGTGCCGTTCGGGGTCGGACCCGAAGGTCCACCGGAACGCCTCGGGCGCCGTCAGCGCGACCGCCATGCCGTGCGGCACCATCGGCTCGTCGCTCGGGTAGCCGTCCGGGTGGAAGTCGCGCACCCGGCCGGCGATGGGGTACGCGTTGGCGTGCGGCACGTGGACGCCCGCGTTGCCGAGCCCGAGGCCGGCGAACGTCGCCGCGAGCGCCATCTCGCCGCGGGCGGCCTCGTCGGAGCCGTCGCGAACCGCCGTCCGGAACGCCTTGGCCAGCAAGGACATCGACCGCTCCGACCACATGTCGGCGATCGGGTTGCTGCCGCAGTAGGGCACGCGCTCGCCGGGCTGCTTGCGCTCGTAGCTCGTGAACGGCCGGGCCGTCCAGCTCTCGAGGGCGTGGCAGAGGATGTCCATGCCGGCGCTTGCCGTCACCCCCGCGGGCTGGGTGGCCGTGAGTCGAGGATCGACGACGGCGAGGCTCGGCCGGAGCCGCACGTGGGAGATGCCCGTCTTGACCTTGAGCGAGAGCACGTCGAGGACGCAGATCGTCGTGCTCTCGGCTCCGGTCCCGGTCGTGGTGGGCACCGCGACGAGGGGCGCGAGCGGGCGGGTCGGTGCGCGACCGGCACCGACCGGCGCGTTGACGTAGTCCATGAGCTCCCCACCGTCGCTGAGGAGCAGGTCCACCGCCTTCGCGGTGTCGATGGCCGAGCCACCCCCGACGGCGACGTAGCCGTCGAACGGTCCGTCCGCTCGGGCCCGTTCGACCGCGACGAGGAGGCTCGCATCGGTCGGCTCGACGTGCGCCGAGTCGTGGACGACGACCTCGACCCCGAACCCGCGGATGCCGTCGGCGACGCGGTCGGGCCAGCCGGTCGCGAGCACGCCGGCATCGGTGACGACGAGCACCCGCGACACACCGAGCACCAGGAGGTCGTGCCCGATCTCGTCGGCCGCGCCGGCGCCGAACTTCAGCTGCGGGGCGCCGTAGGTGAAGACGGACTCGGGGTTCGCGGGAGACCACGTCATGGGCCCACCCTAGGGTGGACGCATGGCCACCGCCGCGACCGTCAGCACCCTCGTCGTCGGCGCCGGGCAGGCCGGCATCTCGCTCGTCACGGCTCTGCGCGAGCTCGGTGACACAGGGCCCGTCGTGCTCGTCGGCGCCGAGCCCGAGCCGCCCTACGAGCGCCCACCCCTGTCGAAGAGCTACCTGCGCGGCGAGCACGACCGCGGCTCCCTCGTCTTCCACGACGCCGCCTGGTTCGCCGACCTCGAGGTCGAGCTCGTCACCGGTGACCCCGTCGTGACGATCGGCCGGGACGCCTCCGGAGGGAGCGCCACGACGGCCTCGGGCCGGACCCTCACCTTCGAACGCCTCGCCCTGACGACGGGCGCGGTCAACCGCGGCCTGGGGGTCGAGGGCGCCGACCTCGACGGGGTCCACTCGGTGCGCACCCTCGCCGACGCCGACCGGCTGGCGCCTCGGCTCCGCGCCGCACGAGAGGTCGTCGTCGTCGGCGGTGGTTTCATCGGGCTCGAGATCGCCGCCGGCGCTCGGGCGCTCGGCAGCGACGTGAGCGTCGTCGAGGCGACCGACCGGCTCCTCGGGCGGGCCGTCACGCCGGTGCTGTCCGACGCCGTGCTCCAGGCCCACGAGCGCCGCGGCACCCGGATCCTGCTGCGATCCCATGCCGTCCGCCTGACCGGCGAGCACGGTCGCGTCACGAGCGTCCAGCTCGATGACGGCACCGAGCTGCCCGCCGACCTCGTGGTCGTCGGGATCGGAGCCGCACCCAGCACCGCCCTCGCCGCGCAGCTCGGCCTGCTCGTGGAACCTCGGGGCATCGTCGTCGACGAGTACGCACTCACCTCGGACGGGGTCACCGTGGCGGCCGGCGACTGCGCCGTCGGACCCAACCCGTTCGACCGCGGCGAGCCGGGCACGATGCGGCTGGAGAGCGTGCCGCACGCGACCGACCAGGCGCGGGCGGCAGCGGCGACCCTCGTCGGCCACCCGACGGCATACGACCGCGTGCCGTGGTTCTGGAGCGACCAGGGCGACCTGCGGCTCCAGATGGCGGGGCTCCCGCACGGCGCGGACCGGACCGTCGTGCGGGGCGACGTCGCAGCCGAACGTTTCTCGCTGCTCAGCTACCGCGACGGGCTGCTCATCGCCGTCGAGTCGGTCGGCGTCCCGACCGACTACCTCGCCGTGAAACGAGCGCTCGAGAAGGGTATGACGATCGAAGCCGACAGCGCGGCGGACACCTCCGTCCCGCTCAAACGGCTCATCACGAGGGCACGCGGCACTCGCACATCCTGACTCGCCCGTCTTCAGTGGCTGCGCTAGCGTCGGTCGTCGCTCAACGAAGGGACTGAACGCATGCACGCACTGGCGGGTCTGCCCACGGCGGACGCCCTCATCAGCGCCAAACCGGTCGACTACGTCATCATCGCCCTCTACTTCGTCTTCGTCCTCGGCATCGGGGTCATGGCGAGGCGCGCGGTGTCCGACTCCATCGACTTCTTCCTCTCCGGCCGGTCGCTGCCGGCCTGGGTCACCGGCCTCGCCTTCATCTCGGCGAACCTCGGTGCCGTCGAGATCATGGGCATGTCGGCCAACGGTGCCGAGCTCGGCATCTCGACCGTGCACTACTTCTGGGTCGGCGCCATCCCCGCCATGCTCTTCCTCGGCGTCGTGATGATGCCCTTCTACTACGGCTCCAAGGTGCGCTCGGTCCCCGAGTTCATGTTCCGCCGCTTCGGCACCGGTGCCCACCTCGTCAACTCGATCAGCTTCGCCGTCGCGCAGCTGCTCATCGCCGGCGTCAACCTCTACCTGCTCGGCTCGATCGTGCACGCGCTGCTCGGCTGGCCGCTCTGGGTGGCGCTGCTCGTCGCCGCCGCGATCGTCCTGTCGTACATCACGCTCGGTGGCCTGTCGGCCGCGATCTACAACGAGGTGCTCCAGTTCTTCGTCATCGTGGCCGCCCTGCTGCCGCTGACCCTGATCGGCCTGCACCGCGTCGGCGGCTACCAGGGCCTCAAGGACAAGGTCACCGAGTTCGCCACGTCGGCTCCGGCGTCGGCGAGCGTCCCGTCGGCCGAGCAGCAGCTCCACTCGTGGCCGGGCCAGGCGCTCTCGGGCTTCGACTCGCCGTTCTGGTCGGTCGTCGGCATCGTCTTCGGCCTGGGCTTCGTCCTGTCCTTCGGCTACTGGACGACGAACTTCGTCGAGGTGCAGCGGGCCATGGCCTCCAACTCGATGTCAGCGGCTCGCAAGACACCCATCATCGGGTCGTTCGCCAAGATGTTCGTGCCCTTCATCGTCATCATCCCCGGCATGGTCGCCGCCGTGCTCGTCAAGGAGATCGGTGAGCTCAAGGCGGGCGGCACCCCACCGGGCGGGGCATCGGGCGAGGGCGTGAAGTACAACGACTCACTGCTCCTGCTCATGCGCGACATCCTGCCCAACGGGCTGCTCGGCGTCGCGATAGCGGGACTGCTCGCCGCGTTCATGGCCGGCATGGCCGCCAACATCTCGGCGTTCAACACCGTCTTCAGCTACGACCTGTGGCAGCGCTACATCCGCAAGGACCACAGCGACGACTACTACCTGCGCATCGGCCGTCTGGCCACGGTGGGAGCGACGGTCATCGCGATCTTCACGGCCACCATCGCCAGCTCCTTCAGCAACGTCATGGACTATCTCCAGTCGCTGTTCGGGTTCTTCAACGCACCACTGTTCGCGACCTTCATCCTCGGCATGTTCTGGAAGCGCATGACGGCAACCGCCGGGTGGGTCGGCCTGACGGCCGGCACGCTCTCGGCCGTGCTCGTCGCGTTCCTCAGCGAGGACGGCTTCGGGTCGGCGAGCCTCGGGGTCATCCCACTCAGCGGCCAGGGCGCCGCCTTCGTCGCGGCGTCCGCGGCGTTCGTCGTCGACATCGTGCTCAGCGTCGGCGTGTCGCTCGTGACCGAGCCCAAGCCGTCGTCCGAGCTGCGCGGTCTCGTCTACTCCGAGACGCCGAGAGAGGAGCTCGTCGACCCCCAGGAGCGCACGATGCCGTGGTTCCGCCGCACCCTTCCTCTGGCCGGCATCTCCCTCGGCCTCGTCATCATCCTCAACTTCTTGTTCTGACAGGAGCCTCGACATGAGTGACCAACACCGGCTCGACGCACCTGACCCGGACGGGACGCGGGGCGAGAAGCACACCGCGGGCGCCTTCGACATCCGCAACTTCATCGGCGCCCTGCTGGGCCTCTACGGCCTGATCCTCCTCGTCATGGGGATCTTCGGTGACCAGGCGCTGCAGAAGACCGGTGGCGTCAACGCCAACCTGTGGGCCGGCATCGTCCTGCTCCTCATGAGCGCGTTCTTCTTCGTCTGGGCGCGGATCAAGCCGATCGTCGTGCCCGAGCACGTCGAGCCCGTCGACGACGACCCGGTGCGTCCCGCGCCGAAGCGTCGCCCGACGGGGAGCTGACCGAACGGCACGGTCCGCCGACGGACCGACCTGACGAGAACGCCGCGGCCCGTCCCACCGTCCCCGACGGTCAGGACGGGCTTCGGCGTCTCGGGCGAGGCTGGCAGACGGGGCACGAGAAGGACGAGCGGTTCATGAACTGCTCGCGCCGCATGATCGTGCCGCAGCGGTCGCAGGGCGTGCCAGCGCGGCCGTACGCATGGAGCGACCGGTCGAAGTAGCCGCTCGCCCCGTTGACGTTGACGTAGAGCGAGTCGAAGCTCGTGCCGCCCTGGCCGAGCGCCTCCGCCATGACCTCGCGCGCTTGGTTGAGGACGGCGGAGAGCGTCGGCTTCGTCAGCGACGAGCACAGCCGCTCGCCGTGCACCTTGGCGCGCCAGAGCGCCTCGTCGGCGTAGATGTTGCCGATGCCGGACACGAGCGACTGGTCGAGCAGGGCCCGCTTGACCGCACTGTCGCGCTGCTTCATCCGCCGCACGACGGCCGCCTGGTCGTAGACCGGCTCGAAGGGGTCGGGAGCGATGTGGGCGACGGACTCGGGGATGCCGTCGGGACGCAGCGGCGACAGGGCGAGGCCGCCGAAGGTGCGTTGGTCGACGAAGCGCAGCTGCGGCCCGCCGTCGGCGAAGTCGAAGCGGGCGTGGCAGTGCTTCTCGAGCGGAGCGTCAGCGGGCTCGACGAGCATCTGCCCGCTCATCCCGAGGTGCACGATGAGCGCGTCCTCGCCGTCGAGGGCGAGCCAGAGGTACTTGCCGCGACGCGAGGCCGCGGTGACGGTCACGTCGTGCAGTCGCGCCGCGAGGTCCTCCGGCCCGGCGTCGTGACGACGCGCGACGCGGACGCCCGTGATCCGGGCACGCGTGACGTGGCGACCGACGACGTGGTCGGCGAGGCCGCGGCGGACGACCTCGACCTCGGGCAGCTCCGGCACGCGCGGCTCAGGCCTGTGTCTGGCCCGCGGCCGCCGATGCCACGGAGGCGCTGCGACGACCGTCGAGCGCGTGCCAGGCCTCCTTGGCGGCCTTCTGCTCGGCCTCCTTCTTCGAGCGGCCGCGACCCTCGCCGAGGACCTCCTCGCCGACGACGACGCGGGCGTGGAACTCCTTCTCGTGGTCGGGCCCCTGCTCGCTGACGCGGTACTCGGGCGAGCCGAGGGCCGAGCCGGCCGCCATCTCCTGCAGGCTCGTCTTCCAGTCGAGACCGGCGCCGAGCGTGGCGGCCTCCTCGATCAGGGGATCGAAGTGGTGGTGCACGAAGCGCGCGGCGAAGTCGATGTCGGTCGACAGGAACACGGTGCCGATGAGGGCCTCGAGCGTGTCGGCCAGGATCGAGGCCTTGTCGCGGCCACCGGTGGCCTCCTCACCCTTGCCGAGCATGACGTACTGCCCGAGGTCGAAGACCCGGGCGACGTCCGCAAGCGCCCGCATGTTGACGACGGCGGCGCGCAGCTTGGCGAGCTGCCCCTCCGCGAGGTCGGGGTGCTCACGATAGAGCGACTCGGTGACGACGAGGCCCAGGACGGAGTCTCCGAGGAACTCGAGGCGCTCGTTGTTGGGCAGGCCACCGTTCTCGTAGGCGTACGACCGGTGCGTCAGGGCACGCAGCAGCAGCGGCTCGTCGATGTCCTGGCCGACCACCTCACGGAGGTGGGCGATCAGAGCATCGACGGGCCGCTGCGGCACCGCCGGAACACCCCCAGCACCAAGGCTGCTCACGGGGCTGCTCACGGGGTGATCAGGCCTGGTGCTCGGTGCGCTCGGCAGCGGCGTAGTGACGGCCCTTGTACGTGCCACACGAGGGGCACGCGATGTGCGGCTGGGTCGCCGCACCGCACTGGGGGCACGTGGTGAGCGTCGTCGGCGTTGCCTTCCAGTTCGCGCGACGCGAACGGGTGTTGGAGCGCGACATCTTCCGCTTCGGGACAGCCACGTCAGTTCCTCTTCTCTTGCGGGTCGTTCCCCAGCAGTCCGCTGAGGGACGACCACCTCGGGTCGATCACTTCATGATGATGGTCCGGGTCCTCCGCGAGGTGCATCCCACACTCGGAACACAACCCCGGGCAGTCAGGCCGACACACCGGTTGGAACGGCAGCGTCGGCACGACAGCGTCCCGGAGCACGGGCTCGAGGTCGATGAGGTCACCGACCAGCTCGTGCACCTCGTCCTCGTCCGAGTCGGCTCCCACCTCGTGGTGGTGCGCCGCCCGGTCGGCGTAGGCGAACAGCTCCTGGAAGGTCCCCTCGACATCGAGCTCGAGAGGATCCAGGCACCGCACGCAGGCGCCGGTCGCCGTGCCACTGGCCGAACCCGTGACGAGGACACCTTCGACGACGGACTCGAGGCGCACCTCGACCTGGACCGGCTGACCGGTCTGGATCGAGATGACGTCGGTTCCGAGGTCGTCGGGCAACGTCACCGTGCGCGAGATCTCGTGCATCGTTCCCGGTCGCCGAACAAGCTCTCTGGTGTCGAGCACCAGAGGAGAACGGGGATCGGGACGGTCCATGACTCCTGCGCACAGTTGAGGATTCGGCCCGCGCCAAGACGGACGTGGACCGACCTCCAAGGCTACTAGAGGCGCGCCGTGCGCCCAAATCAGCCCGAACGCTCCCCCAGCCGCTCGGTCAGCGCCGCCAGGACCGGGTCCGGCACGAGGCCGCTGACGTCGCCGCCGTAGCGCGCGACCTCCTTGATGAGCGAGCTCGAGACGTGCTGGAGCGTGGGGTCGGCAGCGATGAAGAGCGTCTCGACGCCGGTGAGGTGGTGGTTCATGTGCGCCATCGGCAGCTCGTAGGCGAAGTCGGTGCCGCCGCGTAGCCCCTTGACCATCGTCGCCGCTCCGACCTCGCGACACACGTCGACGACCAGGGTGCCGGCCCAGGCGCCGATCCGGACGTTGGGCAGGTGGCCGACGGACTGCTCGATGAGGGCGGTGCGCTCTTCGATGTCGAACGTGCCGTGCTTGCTCGGGTTGTGCAGGATCGCGACGACGACCTCGTCGAACAACCTGCTGGCCCGGGTCACCACGTCGACGTGACCGTTGGTGATCGGGTCGTAGGAGCCGGGGCAGACACAGCGGCGCGCTTCGCTCGTCACGCGGCCCAACCTACCGTCCGGGTCCCGGGCGGCGCGTGAGCCTCGCGCCACGGGTCACGCGACGACGTCGCTCGGCGGCGGCTCGGCGAACCACATCGCGGTCTCGCCGTAGCGCTTCTCGCCGGAGAGCTCGAGCCCCTCGGGCCACGTCGGTTGCGGTGAGCGGCTCGAGCGCTCGACGACGACGAACGCGTCACGCGCGAGCCACTGGTGCCCGACGAGCGCGGCGAGCACGGCCGCCAGGGCGTCCTCGGACACGTCGTAGGGCGGGTCGACGAGCACG
Source organism: Terrabacter sp. RAF57 (assembly GCF_052113925.1). NCBI lineage: Bacteria > Bacillati > Actinomycetota > Actinomycetes > Micrococcales > Intrasporangiaceae > Terrabacter > Terrabacter sp. RAF57. The sequence continues at coordinate 135,605 of NZ_JBFRDT010000010.1, forward strand.
AGGTCCATCTGCACGCCGGCGGGTGGGCCGGCGGCCAGGGCTCGCTCGACGGTGTCGGCGACGACGCGGACGGCCGGGTGCCCGATGACGTCGGCGTTGGCGCGGATGACCTTCGCGGCAGCCTGGCGCGACTCGACGAGCAGGACCTGCGCGGCGCCGCGGCTCGCGGCCTCGAGGCCGAGCGCACCGGACCCGGCGTAGAGGTCGAGCACGCACGCGCCCTCGAGCAGCCCGCGGTGCTCCAGCCGGCTGAAGAGCGCCTCGCGGACCCGGTCGGACGTGGGTCGGGTCGAGGACCCGGGCGGCGTCCGGAGGCGACGACCGCCTGCCGTGCCGCTGATGATCCGTGTCATGTCAGCCCCGCTCGAGCCATACGGCCTGCTCCTCGTCGAGCCGCATCGCGACCGCGGCGGCGAGCGCCGGGTGCTCGCGCAGGCCGGGGTCGGCGTCGACGAGCGCGAAGGCGTCCTCGCGGGCGTCGGCGATGATCTGTTCGTCCTCGAGCCTGCCGAGTCGCAGGTGACGCACGGAGTTGCCCCGGCCGCTCTGGCGCGCCCCGAGCACGTCGCCCTCCCGGCGCAGGAGCAGGTCGGCGCGGGCCAGCTCGAAGCCGTCGGTCGTCGCGGCGACCTGGTCGAGGCGCTCGGCGGCCCGCTCCCCCGCGCCCTGGGTCATGAGCAGGCAGAGCCCGGGCACCGCACCACGGCCGACACGACCCCGCAGCTGGTGCAGCTGGGAGATGCCGAACCGGTCGGCGTCGACGACGACCATCACCGAGGCGTTCGGCACGTCGACGCCGACCTCGATGACCGTCGTGGCGACGAGGACGTCGATCTCGCCGTCCCCGAAGGCACGCATCGTGGCATCCTTGGCGTCGGGGTCGAGCCGGCCGTGGAGCACCCCGATGCGCGTGCCGTCGAGCGCCGGGTTGGCGCGCAGCGTGCTGAGCATCGCGTAGACGCCGGTCAGCTCCCGCTCGGGGGCGTCGCCCTCGACCTCGCCCTCGTCGCCCTCCCAGTGGGTCTCCCAGCCGGCGTCCTCGTCGGAGGTGTCGCGGGAGGTGGCGCCGCTGCCCGGGGCGAGAGCGGCCTCGTCGTCGACGTCACCGATGCGCGGGCAGACGACGTAGGCCTGGTGCCCCTTGGCGACCTCCTCGGCGACGCGCAGCCACGTGCGGTCGACCCAGCCGGGCCGGTCTGCGTCGACGACGTGCGTCGTGATGGGTGAGCGACCGCGCGGCAGCTCACGCAGCGTCGAGGTCTCCATGTCGCCGAAGACCGTCATCGCGACGGTGCGCGGGATCGGGGTGGCCGTCATGACGAGCACGTGAGGTGGCCGGATGCCCTTCTCGCGCAAGGCGTCCCGCTGCTCGACGCCGAAGCGGTGCTGCTCGTCGACGACGACGAGGGCGAGGTCCGCGAACTGGACATGCTTCTGGATGAGCGCGTGGGTGCCGACGACGATGCCGGCCTCGCCGGAGGCCGCGTCGAGCAGGGAGCGACGGCGGGTCGCGGCGTTCTGGCTCCCGGTGAGCAGCGCCACGGTGGTCCCGAACTCCGAGCCGCCGAGCATGCCGCCCTGCGCGAGGTCGCCGAGCATCGCGATGATCGAGCGGTGGTGCTGAGCCGCCAGGACCTCGGTGGGGGCGAGCAGGGCCGCCTGGCCGCCCGCGTCGATGGCGGCGAGCATGGCACGCAGCGCGACCACCGTCTTGCCCGAGCCGACCTCGCCCTGGAGGAGCCGGTGCATCGGCCGGTCGGACGCGAGCTCGGTCGTGAGCACCTCGCCGATCTCGCGCTGCCCCGCCGTGAGCTCGAAGGGCAGCCGGGCGTCGAAGGCAGCCAGCAGGCCGCCGGGACGCGGAGGCCGCGGCGTCGCGAGCTCGGACTCGGCAGCCTTGCGGCGCTGGGCGAGGATCGTCTGGAGGACGAACGCCTCGTCGTACTTGAGCCGGTCGAGCCCGCGGGACGGCTGGTCGTCGAGCGTGGGTCGGTGGACGAGCTCCAGCGCGACGGCGCGGTCGACGAGACCCCGCGTGGCGCGTACGCCGTCGGGAACCGGCTCGCGGACGCGGTCGACGGAGTCGAGCGCCTGGTGGACGAGCCGGCGCAGCTTGAGGGAGTTGAGCTTGCCCGTCGTCGAGTAGACCGGCACGCGGTGGGTGCGGTACCACTCGACGGTCGCCTCACCCTGCTCGTCGTCGTCGAAGAGCTCGTACTCCGGGTGGGTGAGCTGGAGCCGCCGGCCGTAGGCGCCGATCTGCCCGACGAAGAGCCCGCGCACGCCGGGCAGCAGCTTCTTCTCGTGGCCAAAGGCGCTGAAGAAGGTCACGTCGAGCTCGTTGCCGTGGTCGTCGCCGATGACGACGGTGAGCATCTTGCCTCGACGGTTGCGCATGGCCCGCGAGGTCGCCGTGCGGACCTCCGCCACGACGAGGACCTCCTCGCCGACGTGGAGCGAGGACAGGTCGGTGAGCTGGCCGGGGCGCACGTAGCGCCGGGGCACGAACTCGAACAGGTCGCCGACACTCTGCAGGCCCTTGGTGCGGGCCAGCTGGGCGGCGTCAGGCTTGGTGAGCAGCTTGGTGAGCGGCGAGTCCTCGGTGAGCACCGGCACCTCACTCCACCCCCAGCAGCACGGGGTAGACCGCCTGCCCGCCGTCGAGGAGCGAGACCTCGATGCCGTGGTGGGCGACGCGGGCCTCGGCGGTCACGGCGTCGAGCAGGCCGTCGGGCGCGTCGACACCCGCCACGACCGTCAGGAGCTCACCGCCACTCGCGAGCAGCCGCTGCACGACCTGCCGGGAGACGTCGAGCTGGTCGGAGCCGACGATGACGACGTCACCGTCGACGACGCCGAGCACGTCACCCGCCTCGCACGGACCGCCGCTCGTGAGCGCCGCCCGGTTGGCCACGGTGACCGCGCCGTGTCGGGTCGCCGACGCCGCCGCCTGCATGGCGAGCACGTTGGCCGACGCCGCGGCGGTCGGCTCGAAGACGGCGAGGGCGGCGATGCCCTGCACGGCCGTGCGGACGTGGACGAGGTGCGCCTCGATGCCGTCGTCGGCCACCGCACGCACGGCGGCGGCAGCGGCCAGGAGCGTGTCGCCGTCGTTGGGCAGGACGACGACGCCCGAGGCCCCGCGTGCGTGCTGCTGGCGGATGGCGTCGATGAGACCCCCGGTCGAGGCGCGCCGACCGGGTCCGGAGCGGACCACGACCGCGCCGGCGTCCTCGAAGAGCCCCTCGAGACCGACGCCGGCGGCGCACGCGACGATCGCGGCACCACGGACCGCCGAGGTGCCGGCACCGTCGACCCGCGCACCTCGAGTGCCGTGGCCGTGCTCGTCGGTGAGGCGCGTGATGCGCACCCGGTGCGGGCGGCCGGCCTCGATGCCGGCCTCGACGGCGGCGCCTGCGTCGTCGACGTGGGCGTGGACGTTCCACTCCCCGTCGCCGCCGACGACGAGCACCGAGTCGCCGAGCTCGACGAGGCGGGCGCGCAGGGCGTCCACCGCGGTGTCGTCGGAGTCGCGCAGGAGGTACATCACCTCGAACTCCGGGATGCCGGGGGTCTCGGCGCCGTCGGCCGGTCGAGCCGCGCTGAGCGCCGCGCTCCGGGGGTCGGGCCGGCGTCGGGAACGTCGGTCGGAGGCGTCGGACCCGGAGCGAGCGCGCTGGCCGGCGCAGACCCGCTCGAGGCACTCGAGGAGCACGACGAGCCCGGCTCCCCCGGCGTCGACGACGCCGGCGCGGGCCAGCACCTCGAGCTGCTCGGGGGTGTGCTCGAGGGCCTCCCGGGAGGCGTCGAGAGCCGCGAGCGCGACGGCGTGGACGCCGACGGGTCCATCGCCTGCTGCTGGGACACCCGGGTCGGCGTCGTCGGCGCCGTCGGCGACGGCATACGACCCCGGTGCGGTGGACCCGGCGGCCCGGGCGGCGGCCTCGGCCATGGCGCGGGCCACTGTGAGGATGGTCCCCTCCTTGGGGTCCGTCACGGCCTGGCGGGCGCGCTGCTCTGCGTGCTGCAGCCCCTCGGCGAGGACGCGGCCGTCGATCTCGGCTGCCCCGGCGCAGCCCTCGGCGAGTCCGCGGGCCAGCTGGCTGAGGATGACGCCGGAGTTGCCCCGGGCGGTCCAGAGCAGGTGGCGGGCGAAGACGGCGAGCAGGGCGTCGGCCGTCGTGACGTCCGCGGTGGCCAGGGTGCGCTCGACCGCGCCGTCGAAGGTGAGGTAGAGGTTCGTGCCCGTGTCGCCATCGGGGACGGGGAAGACGTTGAGGGCATCGATCTCGGCGCGGCGGGCCGCGAAGAGCGACCGGGTCAGCACGGCCCACCGGCGGACCGCGACGAGGTCGAGCAGGCTGAGCGGCCCGTCGGGCGGCGGCGCTGCGCCGGGCATCGGACCTCCTGCTCGTCGTGCGTGTCCATCGGCCTGCGGATCGGCTCGCCGATGCTCGGCAGGCTAGCGCCTCGTCCGGACGGTCGCATGCACCAGTCCCGTGCCGCACCGGCGTCGGGGGCGCGCGCCCACCGCCGGCTTCTTCGAGGTCGAGGCGGCCGGCCTGCGCTGGCTCGGGGAGGCGCAGGGGCGCGGCGGCGCCCGCGTCGTCGAGGTCCGCGGCGTCGGTGCCGGGCACATCGACCTCGTCCGGCTGCACCCCGCTCGTCCGACGGAGGAGGCAGCCGAGACCCTCGGGCGGGGCCTCGCCGTGACCCATGCTTCGGGTGCGCCGGCCTTCGGGTCTCCCCCGGCGGGCTGGACCGGTGACGCCTGGATCGGGCGCCAGACGCAGACAAACGACCCGACGCCGACGTGGGGCCTGTTCTACGCCGAGCAGCGGGTGCGCCCTTTCGTGCGCCGGGCCCTCGACCGCGGTCACCTCGACGCGGCCGGGGCCCGCACCGTCGACCGCGTCTGCGACCGGCTGGCGTCCGGCGACCTCGACGACGACCGACCCCCCGCTCGCATCCACGGCGACCTGTGGGCAGGCAACGTCGTGTTCACGGCCGACGGCGCCGTCCTCATCGACCCGGCCGCGCACGGCGGGCACGGGCTCACCGACCTCGCGATGCTGGCCCTCTTCGGCTGCCCCGGCCTGGGCCGCGTCCTCGCCGCGTACGAGGAGGCCGCCGGACTCCGCCCGGGGTGGCGCGAGCTCGTGGGCCTGCACCAGCTGCACCCGCTCGCCGTGCACGCGGCGTCGCACGGACCTGCGTATGCCGCCCAGCTCGTCGAGACGGCCCGGACCTTCGTATGAGGCGGGCTCAGTGGGGTGCTCACGCCGTTTTGTCGTCCGAGCATCTCGTCGGCTACGCTTTACCGGTTCCCCCCGTGACTGCGGGGTGACGCGCGCCCTCGTGCGTCTGCCCCGATCCAGTGGTGGAGCTCAGCACTTCGTCAACATCGAATTTCAGGAGATACCCGTGGCTGCCAACTGCGACGTCTGCGGCAAGGGACCGAGCTTCGGTCACAACATCTCGCACTCGCACCGCCGCACCAAGCGCCGCTGGAACCCCAACATCCAGCGCGTTCGGACGCTGGTGGACGGTGTGACGCCGAAGCGACTCAACGTCTGCACCTCCTGCCTCAAGGCGGGCAAGGTCGTTCGCTGAACGTCCCTCACCAACGCTGAAGGCCGGTCCCCCGAGGGGGCCGGCCTTCGTCGTGCCCGCCGGGTGCGGGTCGAGGTGACCGCCGCGTCCGGGCGCGACGGCATACCTCGTCGTGCGGGTGATCGCGCACCGGCTGTCGCCCGGGCGCACGGGCTGCGCGATCTCGCGCCCGACCTCGAGCCGCGAGCCCGCCGCTCCGGTCAGGCGCCGCGGAAGTGGTCCCAGCCGGTGTGCGTGACGACGCGGCCGCCGACGAGGATGCCCCCACCCTCATCGGCCCCGGGAGCCCGGACGGACCCGATGGCCCGCCAGCCGACGGGCAGAGACCCACGCGGGAAGGTCGCGAGCAGCGAGTGCTCCTCGCCGCCGGCCAGCACGCAGTCGAGCGCGGCCTCGGCTCCGAGGGCCTCGGTCAGCGCGTCGACGTCCGCGGCGAGCGCCCGCGGGTCGAGGTCGATGACGACGCTGCTGGCCCGGGCGATCCGCCCCCCGTCGCGCAGCAGGCCGTCGCTGAGGTCGAGCATCGCCGTGGCCCCGGCGGCCGCCGCCTCGGGCCCCGCCGCGAGCGGGGGCTCGGGACGTCGCTGACGGGCGACCGCGACCGGGTGCCGCTCGACGGCGTCGGCCCGAAGCAGGCGCAGGCCCGCGTCGGCGAGGCCGAGCGACCCGTGGACGGCGAGGACGTCCCCGGGCCTCGCCCCCGAGCGGAGCACCGGCTCGCCGTCGAGGCGGCCGAGCGCCGTGACCGACACCATGACGACCCCGGGCGGCGCCGACGAGAGGTCCCCGCCGAGCACGGCCACGCCCGCGGCGGCACACGCCTGCGCCAGGCCGCCCACGTGGTCGAGCACCCACTCCAGCGACAGGTCGGGGTCGGCGACGAGCGTGACGAGGATCCCCGTGGGCCGGCCGCCCATCGCCGCGACGTCGGCGAGGTTCTGGGCCACGACCTTGTGCCCGATGTCCGCGCCGGAGGACCACGCGTCGAGCCAGTCACGGCCGAGGACGACGGTGTCGGTCGTGGCGATCGTGCGCTCGGACGTGCGCAGCACCGCGGCGTCGTCACCCGGGGCCACGAGCAGCTCGTCGGTGCCCGGGAAGGCCGGGAGGATGCGCCCGAGCAGCTCGTCCTCGTCGAGGTCTCGCAAGGGCGTCCCGCCCGTCATCATCGGCCCACGCTGGAGCCGCTGCCCGTTCGGCACGGATCACACACCCTTTCGGTGGACGGCCGTCTCAGGCCCCCGGTTTCCATGGGACGTGAGGCCCCATGGCAAGGTAGCGTCAGGGCACGGTCGCAGTCACACTGGGACCTGCCGTTCCGAGCGGTCGGGCCAGCGCGTCGCGCCCGTGCACGACCGTCCAACGATCGACACACAGTGAGGTGACACGTGGTCCAGGCCTACATCCTGATCCAGACCGAAGTCGGCAAGGCCGCGAGCGTGGCGGAGGCGATCGCGGGCATCTCGGGCGTGACTCTCGCCGAGGACGTCACGGGTCCTTACGACGTCATCGCCCGCGTCGAGGCCTCCAACGTCGACGACCTCGGTCGTCTCGTCATCGCCAAGCTCCAGGACGTCCCCGGCATCACCCGGACCCTGACCTGCACGGTCGTCCACGTCTGAGGCCAGCCCCCTGACCGGACGCCCGTACCTCACGACGGCGGCGCTCATCGGCGCCGCCGTCGTGCTGTCCGCGTGCAGCCGCGCCCCCGAGGTGGCGCTCGCGCCCCGGGCGTCGGCGCCGGTCTGCGCCTCGGCCCGGTGGCCCGGTGACGTCAGCGGCCACGCGAGGGTGGCGACGCAGCCCGACGACGGGTCGGTGGCGGCGTGGGGCGACCCGGCGCTCATCGCCCGCTGCGGGCTCGACCCCCTCGGCCCGACGACCGACGACTGCGTGACCGTCGACGGCGTCGACTGGGTGGTGCGCCCCCTCAGCGACGGGTCGGTGGCGACGACCTACGGCCGCGACCCGGCCATCGAGGTGCTGGCCCCCGGGGCCTACGGCGCGGTGCCGCTGCTGCTGCCGGCCTTCACCGACGTCGCGAAGTCCCTCCCGGTCACCGGTCGCCACTGCTCCTGAGGGCGTATGCCGTGTGGCCGGCCCGGCCGTCCCCGGAACGTGCCCGGTCGGCCCGGTTCAGCGCAGGCCGGTGCGCCGCTCGAGGGCGAGCGAGATCAGCTCGTCGATGAGGTCGGGGTAGTCGACGCCCGAGGCCGCCCACATCCGCGGGTACATCGAGTGCGGCGTGAAGCCCGGCATCGTGTTGATCTCGTTGATGAGCACCCGGCCGTCGTCGGTGTAGAAGCAGTCGACGCGCGCGAGCCCCTCGCAGCCGAGCGACTCGAACGCCTCGGCGGCGAGCCGTCGGACCTCCTTGGAGATCTCCTCGGGCACGTCGGCGGGACAGGTGAGGTCGACGTCGGCCTCGGCGAGGTACTTCGCCTCGAAGTCGTAGAAGCCGTGGTTGTCGTGGACCGCGACCTCGCCCACCTCGGACGTGCGCGGCCCGGACGTGCCGTGGCCCTCGAGCACGGCGCACTCGATCTCACGGCCCGCGATCCCGGCCTCGACGAGGACCTTGGGGTCGTGGTCGCGGGCCACCTCGATGGCGGCCTGGAGCTCGGCGGGGTCGTCGACCCGGGTGATCCCCATCGACGAGCCGGCCCGGGCGGGCTTGACGAAGAGCGGGTAGGCGAGACCGGCGCAGGCGTCCATGGCGGCGGCCGGGTCGGTGCGCCACGCGCGGTCGGTGATGACGGCATACGGCCCGACGGGCAGCCCGTGGCCGGCGAAGACGACCTTCATGTAGTGCTTGTCCATGCCCGCGGCGGACGCGAAGACGCCGGAGCCGACGTAGCGCACGTCGGAGAGCTCGAGGAAGCCCTGGAGCGTGCCGTCCTCGCCGAACGGCCCGTGCAGCAGGGGGAAGACGACGTCGACCTGGCCGAGCTCCTGCGGCGGCCGGCCGGCCTCGAGCGAGGTGAGCGAGCTCTCGCGCGTCGAGAGCGGCAGGACGACGTGGGCGGCGCTCGGCTCGACCTCGGGGGTGCGCCCGGCCGTCAGCTCGAAGCGGCTCGGCTCGTCGGCCGCGAGGACCCACTGCCCGTCGCGGGAGATGCCGATCGGGATGATGTCGTACTTGCTGCGGTCGATGGCGCGCAGCACCCCGGCAGCGGTGGCGCAGGAGACTGCGTGCTCCGAGGAGCGCCCTCCGAAGACGATGGCGACGCGGGGGCGGCTCGGCAGGTCGGGCTGGGGCTGGTCCGTGGTCATCAGACGAGACTCTATCGAAGACCGTGGGGGCCCCTCGTACCCTGAGGGCGTGGGCACCGAAGCGGATTCGCAGCACCTGCACGTCGACACCTTCCTCGTGGCGTCGGGACGCCCCGAGCGCTCCCCCGGCTCGCCCGCGAACGTCGCCGTCGAGCTGACGTCGACGTATGCCGCGGACGGGCCCGTCAACTACGCCCGCTCGGGCAACCCGACGTGGAACGCGTTCGAGGAGGCGCTCGGCGGCCTCGAGGGCGGTCACGCGCTCGTGCACGCGTCGGGCATGGGAGCCATCTCGGCGGCACTCGGGCTCGTCCCGGCCGGCGGCACGGTCGTCGCCCCCGACACGACGTACAACGGCACCGGCGACCTGCTCGTGGCCCACGAGAAGGCCGGCGGCACGGTCGTCCGCGTGCACGCCACCGACACGGCCGGCTTCGTCGCCGCCCTCGAGTCGGCCGACCTGCTCTGGCTCGAGTCGCCGACGAACCCGCTCATGGACGTCACCGAGCTCGACGTCGTCCTCGCCCGGTCACGTGAGCTCGGCGTGACGAGCGTCGTCGACAACACCCTCTCGACTCCGCTGCTGTGCCGGCCCCTCTCGCTCGGCGCCGACGTCGTCGTGCACTCCGTCACCAAGTACCTCTCGGGTCACAGCGACGTCGTGCTCGGCGCGACCGTCGTCGCCGACACCGAGCGCGGGCGCGCGATCGGCGATCGGCTGCGTCGCCACCGCACCCTGCACGGGGCGATCGCCGGACCGATGGAGGTCTTCCTCGCGCTGCGCGGGCTGCGAACGCTGTCGGTGCGGTTCGAGCGGGCCAGCGCCAGCGCGGCCGAGCTGGCCCGCCGCCTCGAGGGCCATCCGGCCGTGGAGCGCGTGCGCTACCCCGGCTCGGGCGCCATGGTCTCGATCGACGTGGCCGGTGACGCGGACGCCGCCGAGCGGGTCTGCGCCTCGACGCGTCTCTGGCTGCACGCGACGAGCCTCGGCGGCGTCGAGTCACAGCTCGAGCGCCGCCGGCGTCACCCCTCGGAGTCCGAGCAGGTGCCGGTCAACCTCGTCCGGCTGTCAGTCGGCATCGAGCACGTCGACGACCTGTGGGCCGACCTCAGACAGGCGCTCGACCACGCCTGACGCGAGCCGGCGGGCGGCACACGCCCTCAGTGCTTCTCAGCCTTGAGGTCACGTGACATGAGGCGCGGGCCGACCTCGCTCGCCGAGTGACCGTCACGGATGACGGCGACGACCTGCTCGCAGATCGGCATGTCGACGTCGTGCTGCCCGGCGAGCGTGAGGATCGACTCGCACGACTTCACGCCCTCAGTCGTCGTGCGCAGCTCGGCGGTCGCCTCCTCGACCGTGCGGCCGCGCCCGAGCCGCACGCCGAAGCTGTGGTTGCGCGAGAGCGGCGACATGCACGTCGCGATGAGGTCTCCGACGCCGGCGAGGCCCATGAAGGTCTGCGGGTGCGCGCCGAGAGCCAGGCCCAGGCGCGTCGTCTCCGCCAGACCACGGGTGATGATCGTGGCCTTCGTGTTGTCGCCGAACCCCATCCCCTCGGCCATGCCGGACGCGAGCGCGACGACGTTCTTCGTGGCCCCGCACACCTCGGCGCCGATGACGTCGGTGTCGGTGTAGGGCCGGAACCACGGGGTCGCGCAGGCGCTGGCGACGCGCTCGGCAGTCGCCATGTCACGGCACGCGACGACGCCCGCGGCCGGCTGGCGACGGGCGATCTCGGGCGCGAGGTTGGGGCCGGACACGACGACGATGCGGTCGGTCGCGATGTCAGCGGCCTCGGCGATGACCTCGCTCATCCGCATCGTCGTGCCGAGCTCGACGCCCTTCATGAGCGACACGACCGGGGCGCCGGTGGGGATCGAGGCGCCCCAGCGGGTCAGGTTGTCGCGCAACGTCTGCGACGGCACGGCGAGCACGACGACGTCGGCCCGGTGGAGGGCCTCGGCCGGGTCGACGGTGGCGCGGACGGCGGACGGCAGCTCGAGCTCGGGCAGGTAGGCGTCGTTGCGCCCGGCGTTGATCGCGTCGGCGACCTCCGGTCGACGCGCCCACATCGTCACGTCGCACCCGGCATCGGCCAGGATCATCCCGAAGGCCGTGCCCCAGTTGCCACTGCCCATGACGGCGACGCGAGCCGTCACGACGGGCTCCCGTCCCGGCCGCGGTGACGCTTGGCGCGCCCGATCTCGTGGTGCCCCAGGGGGTCACCGATCTCGGGGACGCCGTGGCTGCGCGGGTCGAAGCGCTCGGTCGGACGCTTCTCGTCCCGGAGCACCTCGAGCAGCCCGGTGATGCGGTCCATGAGCCGGTCGGTGGCCTCGCGCAGCACCTTGGTGTCGATCGGGCGGTCGTAGAGGTCGGAGAGGTCGACGGGCGGACCGGCGTACATCATCATCGTCTTGCGCGGGAAGAGCGAGGGCTTGTGGCCGTAGGGAGACAGGATCTCCTGAGCGCCCCACTGCGCCACCGGGATCAGGGGGCAGCGCGTCTCGAGGGCGACCCTGGCGGCGCCCGTCTTGCCCCGCATCGGCCACAGGTCGGGGTCGCGCGTGATGGTGCCCTCGGGGAAGATCCCGAGCGCCTTGCCGGCGCGCACGCCCTCGACCGCGGCCCGGTAGGAGTCGGTCGCTGCGGCGGAGTTGCGGTAGACAGGGATCTGTCCGCACTTCTTGAGAAGCCAGCCGACGAACGGGATCGCGAAGAGGCTGTCCTTGCCGAGGAAGTAGGCCTCGCGCCCGCTGTCGAACATGAAGTGCGCGAAGACGAGCGGGTCGGCGTAGGAGATGTGGTTCGTCGAGACGACGAAGCCGCCCTCGGCCGGGATGTTCTCGAGCCCGCGCCAGTCGCGCTTGGTGACCCGCATCAGCAGCGGCCGGAGCAGGAGGGCCACGAGCCGGTAGGCCCACGGCAACCGCCTCTTGGGTGCGCCGGCAGTCACGGTGTCACGTCCTCCTCGTCGTGCGCACGCCGGTCGACGTGGCTGGGCTTCATCTTGTCCACCTCACGGCGCGGTGTCGAGCAGCAGGGCGGCGAGTGGGACGATATCGCCAGCATGACGACCTCCTCGCACGCGCACCCCCCGGCAGAGCCGTCCGCCGGCTGGCACGTCGTCGTCCCCGTCAAGGACACGAGCCACGGCAAGTCGCGCCTCGCCCGCGCCGTCGGCTCGGACCGCGCCGAGCTCAGTGCCGCGATCGCGACCGACACGCTCGCCGCGGCCGCCGCGGCCGTCGGGGCGGACCACCTCGTGCTCGTGACGAGCGACGCGGGCCTGGCGGCCAGGTGGCGTACGCGTGGGGTGCACGTCGTGGCCGACCCGGGCACCGGGCTCAACGAGGCCGTCTGCGCCGGTATGCGGCACGCCGGGCCGGGCGCCCGCGTGGCCGCCCTGCTCGGTGACGTTCCCTCGCTCGACGCCGCCTCGCTGCGGTCGGCGCTCGAGGCCGCTGCGTCCGTCGAGGAGTCGTTCGTGCCCGACGCGGACGGCACGGGCACGGTCCTGCGCTGCGGCCGCGGCTTCACGCCACGGTTCGGCACCAACAGCGCCGCGCGTCACGAGGCCGACGGAGCGGTGCGCCTGGTGCTGCCGCTCCCCCGACTGCGCACCGACGTCGACGACGCACGGAGCCTCGCGCGGGCGCGCCGGCTCGGGCTCGGCCCGGCGACACGCACCGTCCTCGAGCACCGGGGATCTGGTTGGATCAGGAGCATGCAGGCCACCGTCCACCGCTTCGACCCCGAGACCCACACCGGGAGCGTGCTGCGCGACGACGGCGTCGAGCTGCGCTTCGAGGCACCGGCGTTCGAGGCGAGCGGGCTGCGCCTGCTGCGCCTCGGCCAGCGCCTCACGGTCGAGGTCGTCGACGACCTCGTCATCGCGCTGCACATCGTGGGCGTCGGGCCGGGCCAGCCCATCCGCTGACGCACGCGTGGGCCCGACCGTCGCCGGTCGGGCCCACGTCACGTCCGGCGACGCCCGTGCCGGGCGCCGCGTGGCCTCACCTCGAGGCGGTCTTCCTGGCCGTCGTCTTGCGGGCCGTCGTCGCCTTCTTGGCCGCCGTGGTCTTCGTGGCAGCGGCCTTCGTCGTCGTCGTCTTCGCCGCGGCCCTGGCCGGGGCGGCCTTCGTCGCCGTGGCGCGCTTGGCCGGAGCAGCCTTCGTCGCAGCGGCCTTCGTCGTCGTCCTCTTCGCCGCCGCCTTGGCCGGGGCGGCCTTCGTCGCCGTGGCGCGCTTGGCCGGAGC
>NZ_JBFRDT010000011.1:0-252869 GCF_052113925.1 Terrabacter sp. RAF57
ACCAAGCCGCCCTACGACAGCTCGCGAACCGGTGGATCGGCATCCTGCACGGCTGCCTCAAAACAGGCGCGTTGTACGACGAAAGAATCGCCTGGGAGCACATCCTCCAACGCGCTGCTTGACAGCAACAGAACCTGGGATGTCTGCCGCGTTCAGGATCGTTGATCCTTTAGCTCGGCCGCATCGAGACGTCGGTGAAGGAGGCTCGCGAGCCCGAGATACTCCAGCGCCTGCTGGGGGTCCTCGGCAGCGAAGAGCTCGTGGGCCCGAGGGTTGCGGATGCCGAGCATGACGCCGCGAAAGATGGCGTGAAAGCCTTCGCGTTCATCCTTTCCGCTCTGGCCCTCGTGGATCGCAACGTCGATGGGCGGGTCGTCCTTCTGGAAGGCAAAGGCGTCGCCCATTAGCGGCGCACCAGACTTAGAGGAGCCCGTCATGGAGCGGACGCGAACCTCCAAAGATTTGAAGGCCTCCGCGACTGAAGGCTGGTAGTGGCCATCCATGAACAACTCGCCGGCAGCATCCTGCACCCCGGGGTGGAGATTCTCGAGGCTCAGCCGCCGGACCGGGGCGACCCGAGGAGGCGGAGGAGTCGTGCCCCACTCGACCTTCACTCGGTGCATGTCCTCTGGCCCAGCCCGCAGCACCGTTGCTTTCGCGACATACCGCAGCTCCACGCCACCTTCTCCGCGCCGCGGATCCGGCAACTCCACGTAGTCGCCCTCGAATACCGGCGTGTTGATGTCGAAGGAGCCGAGCTTGCCTTGGATGAGCGCCTCGGTCTCAAAGGACTCCTCATCCTCGGTTCCAAGGTTGCGAAGCACGCGCACCATCTCCGTGCCGAATGTGGCGCGCATCTGACTCAAGAAGGGGCTGTTGCTCGGGTTTGCTACCGGGCGGCGGTCGCCGCGACTGTCGAAGGGCATGCGCTGATCTTCCCAGAGCCTCAGCTGCATCAGCTGATTCGAACAGTCTGGACGCCGCCGAAAACCGCCATGGCCATTATCGAGCGGACGCGCTGTCATGCCGCGATCCTCGCCTTCGCGACGAGGATGGCTCCGCTACACGCGACGGGCGGTGACGGGAGTGCCGTCGACGACGACCTGCAGGCTCCGATTCATGGAGACACCCGACGGCAAGGAGACCGAGCTCGTGGTTGGCGAAGCATCGGAAGTGCAACCATCACCACCGAAGAGGTTGAACTGCTTCGTCTCCACGACGACGCTTGAGCCGTCCGTCTCCACAGAGGACGGCAGCCGAGGGCACGACGAGCTGCCCCACGTCGTGATGAGTAGTTCACCTCGGCCGTTCAGCCCTGCTGCGACCCGAACGGCGCCACCGGAAGGACTTGGGACGTCGACGGCGTCGGCTGCCCATACTCCGGGCGAGCTGGTTCCCCAACTACGCACCGGTTCGGGTGCGGGTCCTCCAGGCACCAGATCAGGTCCACCGCACCCCGCGATGAGCACACCTGCCACCGTCGTGACCATCCAAGCCAGCCTCATAGCCGCAGACTAGAGGTGGCCGCTAACGTGCGGAGTGCAGCACGAGAAGCGGCTCACTGAAGCGTCCTGTCTTGCCGCCGAGCGAGCTTTTCATGATCGCGTGGCCGCGGATTAGTCCGTACCCTGCAGCCATGGATGACCACGGCCGCCGCGTCCTCGCGCCACTCAGGGAAGCGTGGACCGCGTTCGAAGACGGCACCGCGAGCCTGCTGGACCTCTCCCGTCTGGCCGAACAAGCGGCCGGAGCGCTGGACAACGCGTCCGCGCCACTGCCTCAACTGCTGCTGAAGGCTGCAAGCGATCTGGAGTTCGCCTCGTACACGAATGACCAGGAGAACCATCTTCAAATAGGGCGGCAGATCCTCGAGCCTGTCCTTGCCGAGTGGGCGGGCTGAGTTGGGACGTCCTCTTCTGCCGCCGGGCGGGAAACGGGTGACGGCTACGAGGGCCCCTGCTCGGGGACGGAGTCGCCTGACGGGAGGAGCGGACCGGCCCTCAACTGCAGGTGTTGAGCGGCGCTTTGCCTGAGAGGCGGTCCTTGGTCCAAGCGATGAGATCCGGCACCGCGGGCGAGTCGGGTTCGACGAGCGGCACGTGGTCGCGTCCCGGGTAGGTGCGGTAGTCGACCTGCTGCCCGGCGGCGCAGCGTGCCTTGACGTAGGCGTCCTGGGCGGCCGGCACGACGAGGCTGTCGGCGCCTCCCTGGCCGATGAGCAGCGGGGCCTGGATCCGGCCGGTGGGGACGTTCTGGTTAAGCCGGGCGGCCAGTGCGCCACGGTTCGGCTCACCGTTCCACATCGTCTTGTCGAGTGACTTGATGGTCAGCACCGACAGCAGGGTGCTCTTCTCCGCCAGGCACCGGCCGGCCATCTGCTTGACGATGGGCTGCGCCCCCGGGCGGACGTACTCGCGGTAGGTGACGTCGGGGTAGGCGCTGGCGTAGGCGTCGATGACGTACGAGGCGAACAGCTCGCCGCCGGTGACGTTGCCGAGGTTGTCGATGAGCCCGGGCAGGTTGCTGGCCGGCGCCAGAGCAGCGACGCCGTCGATGGTCAGGTCGGGGGCGTAGGTCGGGGCCAGGATGCCGGTCCACAAGGCGGCGTGGCCGCCTTGGGAGTGGCCCCAGACCACGGTGTCCTTGCCGAGGCTGACCTCGCGCAGCTGGTGCGCGGCGCGCACGGCGTCCAGGACGGAGCGGCCCTCACCCTGCCCGATGAGGTAGGGGTGCGGGCCCGTGGTGCCCAGCCCGACGTAGTCGGTGGCGACCAGGCCCCACCCGTTGGCCAGCACTTGGTCGAGGTTGAAGAAGGCGCCGGACTCGAACGGGTCGATGACGCTGGGAGCGCAGCCGGGGACGGCGCCGGTGGTGCCGTGCGCCCACGCGATGACGGGGATGCCGTCGCGTGCCTTGGCGGTCGGCACGACGACCAGCGCGCTGGCGACCGCCGGCTGCCCTTCGTCACGGGTGGTGCTGTACAGGATCCGCCAAGCCGAGGCGCCATCTGGGATCTTGCGGGTGTAGGGCTCGGTGCGCACCAGCTTGCCGGGGGTAGGGGCGCCACGCTGCAGGGTCAGGCTGACCAGGACCAGTACCAGGGCCAGCCCGAGCGCCAGCGCGCTGCCGGCCAGGCCGGCCCAGCGTCTCCACCCGTGCACCGGCCTGGGGCTGCCCTGCGTACCCCGGACCCGGGTCAGGGCCACGGCCAGCAGCCGCATCGCCAGCAGGATCAGCCGCAGCCCGACCAGCACCCCGATGACGATGACGCTGACATCAGGCCACGCCAGGGCCAGCAGGCCGAAGAGCACGGAGGCCAGCCCGCCCAACGCCGCGCCCCACCGCTCCACACCGCGGACCGAGCGGGCGTCGACCAGGTCGGTCACGCCCGCGATGACCAAGGAGACGCCGACCACGAGGATCACCGCGCGCACCCCCAGCCCGGTGAACGCCACGACCCCGACCGCACCCAGCACATACGCGGCACCACGGACAAACCGCCACCCGGAGCGAGATCCGTCGTCATCGACCCCGACGAGCTCACGGACCCCAGCCACCAGCAGCCCCAGGGTTATCGCCAGCAGCAACAACCCCAGCGAAGTCAGCGGGCGCACCATCAGGTAGCCGCCAAGCAGCAGAAGCAGGACTCCGGTCACCGCAGGCCACACCGACGACCGCACCCGAGGTGCAGGTCTCACGTCATCGTCAACGGCCTCCCCCCCGCCCATGGCAGGAAACTAGAACTCCCCGCAGCTGCCGCACAAACACCTCGTTGAGGGTTATCGCCGATCCGCAGTCCTTGGAACTCCACAGTCATGAAGGCTTGATTCACGCAGGCCACAAACGCACTCATCTGCCGCTCTGAGGACGGCCACGCGCGCGCAGTCACGCCGCGCTGCCGTTGTGGTCACTCCTCACCCTCCAGTGGGCAGACCACCTGACTGGCCGAGCGTGTCAAGTCCCTTGCGATGCCCCTGTGCAACGGCGCTCTCTTCGATTTCGATCTTTCCGGCTTCTTTGAGCTGCATGAGGGCGATTAGGAGCGTGTCATAGGCGACGGCGGGTGGTACGTCGATTGCCCAGAGGATGCCTGAGCCGTCCACCTCCCAGGCGCACTCGAACTTCTTTAGCAGCGACCCGATGCGGTCCAACTCAGTTTTATCCAAGATGATGAGGCGAACTGTTGAGTGCCCAGAAGGCGCGACGAACTCCTCGAACACCAACTCTCGACGCTCGTTATCCGCCCGCACGCGGACGATGTCGCCAAGCGCAATCCCCTTGACGTAGAAGGGGACGTTGCAGACTCGTGACTCCATTCTCACCGGCGTCTTCTCGGTCCATAGACGCTCCGTCGAGGCGCGAGCCCATCTCGCAAGGTTCTCCGGCAGATCGAAAGCAACCTTATAGAGCCGCTCAACATCAGTCGTTCCAGCGCGAGGGTGTTCGTGAGGGTTCGCGACATTGCCTGAGTCCATGGTCCTACTCCTCCAAGCTTTGCGCGGCCTCGCTCGTGCCGCTCTATGGTGCGACGCTCCAACTGACCGGTTACCACAAGAACCATGGCGACCGTCGTGAGCCACAGCCACTAGGCGCCACCTGACACGACCCGCACAAGGCAAGCGTCGAATATGGTCGACCTTCGATTACGAGCGAGGGCGCTCCCTTGATCCGCAGCATGGAGCATGCCATGCATGAGGTCGAACGTCCGCTCATCAAGCGTGAGACGTTTACCGGATTTGCCGCGTCTCGTGCCACGTCGTTAAAGGCAGCCCGTCGGTTGAACAGCTCACCGGCGAAGGGCTGGGAGACCGAACTGGCGGCAAACGCCGGCGCCAGCGGGGAAGACGACGAGCGTGTCATCAATGACGCACGCGGTCAGCTCCGGCACGGTGGTGGATCCCGGCTGACGCGGCTCGCCGCCGGTCACGATGCCGGTACTCCACATCGTGGCGCAGACCTCGAGAGCGTCAGGCACCGACCGGGAACCGTCCGAGCCTTCAGCGACGGCGAAGCCGCGGTGCGCCCAGACCTCGCGGTCCAGCGTCACCGCCGGGGAGCAGTACCCGCTGAACGGGTCTGACGGGCGGGTCGCGGCTACCCACGCAGCGGCTGACCCTCCGGCGGCGACCACAGCCACCGATGCGGCCGCAATGACAGCGGCGCGTCGGCGGTGGGCGGGCGGGCGGAAGGGTGTGCGGGTTGCGCGGCGGATCTGCTGGGCTTCGCGGCGCAGCTGGGCCGGGTCGTGGTCGGCATAGCCTGCGGCCGACGCGGGATCGACCGAGCAGAGAAGGTCACGCAAGGTGCTGCCCGAGGTCGTGTTATCAGTCATATGAGGGCTCCGAACGCGAAAGGAGAGGGGTCCGTCGGGATGCTGCGGCTGTGAGGCGTGACTCGAGCCGGCGACGAGCGCGGTGCAGCCGCACCCGGGCTGCGGCAGGGGTGATTCCGAGTACGACACTGATTTCTGCGGGCTCGAGCTGCTCCCAGGCCCACAGGCGCAGGACCTCAGCGTCCTTGGCTGAAAGGCTGTGCATTACCTGGCTGACGATGTTCGCCGCATCGACCCGGCCGGCCGCCGCTTCACTGTGGTCGGGGACCACGCCGCAGCCACGGCCGGACAGCCGTGCAACGAGCCGATCAGAGCGCTGACGTGTGCGCAGCACGTGCAGCGTCTCTCGGGCAGCGACCGCGTACAGCCACGGAAGGCAGCTGTCAGGCACCTCCTCGCGTTTGCGCCAAGCAACCGCGAACACCTGAGTGACGACGTCATCGGCATCATCGGGCACCCGACGGATCGCGTACGCCCACACCCGAGCCTTGAACCGCACGTACAGGTCCTCGAACCATCGCTCGTCCCGGGCGCCTGACGCTGCCGTCACGCCGGTACTTCGCTGAGTCGGTGATTCCATGCACTACTACTCCCGGACACGCAACCATCGTTACAACCGTGCCCGGCCGTCGGTCGCAGCCACACCGAGAGGCTGAGGCGAACTCCACGGCGACATCCGGTCATGCCGCGCGGCGCACATGAAGACCCGCCCTCATCGGGATGCGCTGAGCGCTTCCTCCAGGTCGTCGACGCACGTGTTCAGGTCCTCGAACCCACGGTGCCGAACCACGCCCCTGTCGCACATCACCTGACGGGCGACTGTCGCGCATCACCCGACGGAGCACAGATCCGGGGTTCGAGTCAGTGAGTAGTTTCTGTACTGGCTTAAACGCGCCTGCGGCGCGGAAAAGCGCGGGGACCCGCGGCGGGGACCCCGCGCTGCGGGCGGCGCTGGCGCGCCGTCCTCGCGCACCCCGCCGCCCCCACGCTTTATGACGAGCTCACGGCGGAGCCCGACGTCCTGACGACACTCGCAGCCGGCCCCTCGTCGATCGGCCGGGACTCAGGCGCCTAGACGAGGGGGGCCCCAGCCGTCGCCGCTCGGGCACAGCCCCACGGAGGACCACTGCCCACCTCGAGCGCCTGGTGACCGAGACAGCCCGCGTGGCCGACTTCCTGACGCGCCTTCTGCGCGGCACCTGCCAGCGCGAAGGGTTCCCGTCACTGCGCAGACCCGTGTGCTCGAGTCGTGTCCCCCCGGTGTCCCCCGAGCCCCGAAACTGCCATCTGGCAACGGTGCCGAGGTAACGCATGCAGAGCACCAGGACGAGCACGACAACGGCCCGGCACCTGTTCGCAATGAGAAGGTCAGGGGTTCGAATCCCATCAGCTCCACAGATGGCAGAAGGCCGGACATGCTTTTCGTCCGGCCTTCTGCCATTTCCGGATGGGATTCGGGAGGAGACGGAGCGACGGCTCCCCTCGGCTTCACCAACGGAACGGGCTCGTCACAGGGCCTTGGGCTGACCGGTCTCCGGGTCGAGTGTGAGGCGCGGGGCGCGGGCGCCGTGGCCGTCGTCTCCGGGGGTCCGGAAGGTGAAGAGGTTGGTCAGGGATCCGGCCTTCTCGTCGAAGGAGTAGTTGCCCACCCGCCCGGTGTTCCAGTTGTCCTCGATGAACCTGAGGATCGAGGTCTGGTCGGTGACCGAGTGGTCGACGAAGTTGCGTTTGGCGAACGGCGAGATGACGAGCAGCGGCTGCCGTGGACCGTAGCCACACCGGTCCAGGTAGCCGCCGGCGATCCGGGCGGGGTTGGTGCCACAGGCGCCCGGCCCGGTCAGCGCATCATTGGCCTCCCGGGACTGGTTGACGATCGGCGACATCTGGTGGTCGTACCAGCCGTCGCTGTCGTCGTAGGCAATGACCACGGCGGTGTGCTCCCACTGGGACGACTTCTGGAGCTGGTTGAGCGTCTCGACGAGGAAGCGCTGCTCGTCGAGCGGCGTGGAGTATCCGGCGTGCCCATCCTGGTAGGCGGCCGCCTTGAGGAAGCTGACCGACGGCAGGCTGTGCGCTCGCACGGCGGACCAGAAGTCGGTCAGGTCGTACTGGTGGTTGGCGGGTCCGGCGTGTCCGATCTCGGCCATCGACGTCGGACGCGTGTGGTCGGGGTTCGCCGTGCTGGCGTAGTACTGGAACGGTTCGTGGTGCGGGATGTAGTCCTTGCTCACGACCCCGCCGGCGTCGGTGTGCGAGGCCGCGCAGTCGGCGAAGCCTCCCTGGAACCAGCCCCAGCTGACTCCTTGGGCGTTGAGCAGGTCGCCGATGTTTCGATTGCGGGGGTCCACCGACGAGCTGGTGTCGCGGGTGTCGCAGATGTCGCCCGTCGGCTGGGGGTCGCCGATCATGGTGCCACTGGCGGCCGGCACCGCCCCGCCGTCCGGGCTGAACCCGTGCGTCTGCCCCGAGACGAGGTTGATGGCTCCAGGCGTGGAGGGCCCGAAGGTGCTGCTGAAGGCGTTGTCGCTCATCGCGAAGTGCTGCGCGTAGTTCCAGAGCGCCGTGACGGTGTTGCCGTCGTAGTAGCCCATGACCAGACCCTTGCCGTGGCCGTAGTCGGCGCAGACGCCGGCACCTCGGCCGACGGTCTCGACGAATTTGTCCATCAGCCCGTGGTCGAAGGCCAGCTGCTCGTCCTTGTAGTTGTGGTCCTGGTCGCAGGTCTGTGCCTGGGATCGGGCCAGACGGAACGGCTGGACGGAGTTGGGGTTGTTGGGCGACTGCAGGGAGACGCCCAGCCCGTTGACGCTCGGCGTGCCGGGTGCCGGTCGGAACGAGGGTTCACCGGCGGTGTTCGCGGCCTGCGGGTAGGTGGCGAAGTAGTGGTCGAAGGAGACGTTCTCCTGGTAGATGACCACGAGGTGCTCGACCGGCGTGGCCGTGGCCGTGTGTGATCGGGCTGCGACCGGGTGCACCTCGGAGACCGCACCCGCGTCCGCGACGTCGGGATGTGAGGCCGTGGTCGGCCCCGACGCAGCGAGGAGGGCGAGGGCGCCGACCGCCGCCGCGACTGGCGCGTGAGCTCGGCCTAGGGGAAAGAACGTCATCAGGACTCCTTTGAGAAGGGACAGCGCGCTTCTGGGGAGCGGTCTTCCGCGCTCTCGTCCGCAGATGAGGGGTCTCCTCACCTGCTCCCGAACGGGCGTGGGCGCCGGCCGTACCTCTAGCAGACGGTGGGTCCGAGGGATGGGTCAGATGAACGGTGGTGCACCGTTCAGGGTAGACCGTTCTGCCCCGATCGTCCGGGTCGTGCACTGACCGGTTGCGGCCGAGGACCGGCGTCTCCGGCAGACGTCCCACCTTGGCGACGGCCGGCCCGCCCGGGTTCAGACCCAGCTGGGGAACCACATCCGAGCCTGCCACTCCGACAGCGGGATGACGTCGGCGACGTAGATCGGGTGGAAGAACGCGAAGAGGCCGATGGTGACGAGCACGAACGCACCCATGAGCCCGTAGCCGATGCGGCGGCGCGTCAGGGAGGCGTCGCGGCCGCCGACGACGAGCCCGAGGACGTAGACGCAAGCGAGCACGGCGTAGGGGACGAACGCGACCTCGTAGAAGGAGTAGATCGTCCGGTCACCGAGGAAGAACCACGGCAGGTAGCCGGCGAACAGGGCGCAGAGGATCGCGCCGGCGCGCCAGTCGCGGTGCAGCGCCCACATGAAGAGCAGCACGAAGATCGCGAGCGTCGCGCCCCACCAGATGGAGACGGTGCCGATCGAGGTGATCGCCTTGCTGCACTGGTCGACGAGGCACCCGTCGGCGCCCTTCTTCGGGCCCTCGTAGAAGAACGACGTCGGCCGTCCCTGGATGAGCCAGGACCACGGGTTGGTCTGGTACGGGTGCGAGGAGGTGATCGCCTGCGTCGACGCGTACATCTGCTGGTGGTAGGCCCACAGCGAGCGCCACCAGTCGGGCAGCCAGCCGTAGTCGGTGTCGGGGTTGTTCTGCGCCCACGTGCGGAAGGAGCCGCCCTTGGTGAGGATCCAGCCGGTCCAGCTCGCCACGTAGGTGACGACGGCGGTGACGACGAGCTGCACGAACGCATACGGCCCGTCCTTGGCGACGCCGCCGGCGCCCCAGCCACGGACCCCGGCGGCGCGACGCGCGCCGACGTCCCAGAGGACCGTGAGCACCCCGAAGAAGACGAGGAAGTAGAGCCCGGACCACTTCACGCCGGCCGAGAGGCCCAGCATGATGCCGGCAACCCAGCGCCAGGGCCGCCAGCCGAGCCACGGCCCCAGCCACGACGTCGCGGTGCGGGCGCGGTCACCGACCTTTCGGGCGAGCACCTCGCGGGCCCGGTCGCGGTCGATGAGCAGCGCGCCGAAGGCTGCGAGCCCGAAGAACATGACGAAGATGTCGAGCAGGCCGGTGCGCGAGTGGACGAAGTGGTGGCCCTCGAAGGCGAGGAGCGCGGCCGCGACGGTGCCGAGCAGGTCGGAGCGGAAGAGCCGACGGGCGATGCGACCGAGCATGAAGATCGAGATCGTGCCGGCGAGCGCGACGGCGAAGCGCCAGCCGAAGGAGTTGAGGATGCCGAACGGCGCCTCGCCCCAGCCGATGAGCCACTTGCCGACGGGTGGGTGGACGACGAAGTCGCCCTCGGTGCCGTAGACCATCGGGTCGTTGGCGGTGAAGTGCTGGTCGACCTGTTTGGCCTGCTGCAGCACGTCGTCGTTCTTCATCTCGAACCAGTACAGGACCATCGACCAGCCCTGCTTGACGTAGTACGTCTCGTCGAAGATCAGCTGGTGCGGGGCTCCGATGTGCCAGAAGCGCATGAAGCCACCGACGAGCATGAAGAAGAGCGGCCCGGCCCAGCCGAGCCACGCGATGCGTCCGGCGGTGCGGCGGGTCAGCCGGTAGTCGTCGGCCGGGTCCCCGAGCAGGCGAGCGCGCACCTGTCTGGCCGAGTTCATGGGCGACATCGTATGCAGTGAGGCTGGGTGGGCCGCGCAGCGCTCCGACGGCGCCCGGCGGGGGCGGTCAGATCGAGACCCCGCGCGACCGCAGCACGGAGTAGCCGACGAAGGCCACGGTGTCGAGCACGGCATGGCACACGACGAGCGGCATGACGCGCCGGGTGCGCACGAAGACGAGGCCGAGGACGAGCCCCATGACGATGTTGCCGGCGAAGCCGCCGAAGCCCTGGTAGAGGTGGTAGCTGCCACGGATCAGCGCTGAGAGCCCGATGACGAGCGGCCACGACCATCCGGTCTGGCGCCACCGCGTGAAGAGGTAGCCGACCATGATGACCTCCTCGAGGAGGGCGTTCTCGACGGCCGCGAGGACGAGCACGGGAGCCGACCACCACACCGCCTCGAGGTTGGCGGCCGAGACCTGGGTGTTGATGCCGATCGCCTTGGCGAGGAAGTAGAAGCCGAGTCCCGGGATGCCGATGACGGCGGCGAGCCCGAGCCCGCGGAGGAGGTCACGGCCGGGCTCGCGGCGGTCGAGGCCGACGAAGTGGCCGGCGCGCACATCGACAGCCGGCCTCCGGACGTGGTTGAGCAGGTAGAGCGCCAGGGCGACGGCGACGAGGGGCAGGACGATGCCGGCGAGCTGGTAGGCGAGGTCGAGCCACGGACGTCCCGGCGTGGCCGACTGGTTCATCGCCGTCGTCTGCTGCGACAGCGGGACCGGACGGGTCAGCTTCTCGATGATGCTGAGGACGGCGTAGACGGCCGACGACCCGAGGCTGACCCCGAGCACGAGGACCGTCTCCCAGCGGAGACCGCGCCGCTCGGCCGGGTCGGTGACGGGGGCCGGGTCCCGTGGCGACGGCCGGGACAGGAACCGCGGGAGGGCGCTGCCGCCGTGGGCGGGGACCTCGGTCGGTGCCGCACCGGCGTCGCTCGACATGGCGTCACTGTAGTCGCGCGGTGGACTCTGCCCACGGGAGCGCCGACCGCCGTAGGGTCCTTGCATGTCGTTGCTGGCGGGCTGGGCAGGCGGGGAGTTCACCGCGGACGGCTTCGCCTACCCCGTCTACGAACGTGGTGAGGGGCCTGGGATCGTCGTCGTGCACGAGAGCCCGGGCCTGACCCCGGAGGTCATCGAGCTGGGTGACGAGCTCGTCGAGGACGGCTTCACCGTGACGATGCCGCACCTGTTCGGCTCGTCGCACGCCCCACCGCACACGTGGGAGGCCCTGCGAGTCGTGCCGCGGCTCTGCGTCACCCGCGAGTTCACGATGTTCGCGACGGGTCGCACGGCACCGCTTGCCGGGTGGCTGCGTGCCCTCGCGCGGGACCTGCACCTCCGCGTGGGCGGCCCGGGAGTGGGGGCGATCGGCATGTGCGTGACCGGTGGTTTCGCGCTCGCGATGATGGTCGACCCCGTCGTGGTGGCCCCCGTCGTCGCCCAGCCGGCGACACCGCTGCCGCTCGGACGGCGGCGGGCCGCAGACATCAACCTGGCGGCTGCGGACCTCGAGGTGGTGCGACGCCGCGTCGCGCAGGGGTGTCCGGTGCTCGGTGTCCGCTACCGCGGTGACTGGGCCACGGGGACGCGGTTCGAGACGCTGCGTCGTGAGCTCGGCGACGGCTTCATCGCGGTCGAGCTCGACGGCCACGACCACGCGACGCTCACCGACCACAAGCACCCGGAGGCGGTCGCGGCCGTCCGCGACTTCTTCCGAGAGCGGCTTCGTCCGCCGGGCTGAGCTCAGTCGGGGCGAAACTCCTTGGCGCACAAGGTAGGCAGCGGCATACCGTCTCGGCATGTCATCGGCACTCCGCACCGTCCTGCGCTCCCGTCTGACGACGGCCATGCGCGAGCGCGACCGGGCAGCCGCCAGCGTGCTGCGCACCGCCGTGGCCGCGATCGAGAACGCCGAGGCCGTTCCCGTCGACGACGGCCGCACCGTCGCGACGTCGGCCGACGTGGCCGGGGCGGCCGTCGGGCTCGGGGTGACGGAGGCCGAGCGTCGTCGGCTCGACGACGCCACCGAGCGCTCGCTCGTGGCCGCCGAGGTGCGCTCGCTCGTCGAGGCGGAGGCCGCGTATGCCGCCGCCGGGGACCGCGAGCGGGCCCGGGATGCGGCGGCCGGGGTGGCCCTCCTGCGGGCCGTTCTCGACGAGTCGGGCGGGGCCGGCGACTGAGCCCCGCCGTCCACAGGGGTGGTGCACAAGCTGTGCACCGACGCGTACGACCGGTGGAGAAACGGACCCTTCCTGTGGACGACACGCCGCCCGGCTGTGGACCGCTGAAATGTTTCGCGAAAGCCCTTGCGGACCCCGTCGGTGCGGGATAGAAATCTCTCACGCCCTCCCCTCGGGGAGAGCGGGACAACTCGGAGACGAGGGTCCACACGGTGGGGCAACCCACTGCGGCAGCCGGGTGACGAGGCGGCCGGGACCGGAGACGACGAGGAGTCGATCGGGAGCGTCATCATCGACCGATCAACCAGAAGGGCCCTTGAGACTCATACTCCCAAGGGCCCTTCGCCTTTGTGCTGCAAGCGTTGTGCTGCAACGGAACTCGCGTCAGGTGCTGCTCCGCGTGGCCGGTCGCCACGGTGTGAGCCACGGCGTCTCGGGCCAGCCCTCCCGGGCGGCCACGAGCGCGTACATCGTCGCGCCGTCGATCGACTCGCGGACGATGTCGGCGTGCCCGGCGTGCCGGGCGAGCTCCTCGACGAGGTGCATCGCGACCCAGCGCACCGACCACGCGTCGACGTCCTGGGGGAACCACGGGGCGTCGCGCGGCACCGGCACGGCGGCTCCGAGGTCGGCACGGCGGAGCACCTCGCGGGTCGTGTCGCCCTGGGCGGCGAGCGCGGCCAGGAGCGACTCGAGTGAGTCACCGTCGGTGACGCGGAAGTCGTCGCCCCAGGCGGCGGCCTGCTCCTCGGGGGACCGGTCCTGCGGGGCCGGCGCCTCGGGCGCCGCAGCCATCCGCTCGGTCCAGCCGCGCTCGCACGTGGTGACGTGCTTGACGAGGCCGCCGATGCTGAGGGTTCCGGCGGTGGGTGCGAGTCGGATCTGCTCCTCGGTGAGGCCGAAGGCGACGGTGGCGAAGGCGTCGCGCTGCTGGTCGAGGTAGGCGATGAGACTCTCGCGCTCGTCGGCGACGGGTGGGACGTGGGCTGCCATGTCTGGTCCTTCTCTCAGTCGTCGCGGTGGGCGTAGAGGTCACGGAGCAGCGCGATCTCTGCGCCGTGGTGGATGAGCTCACGGTTGATGTGGAGGACGAGCTCGACGCGCGGGTGCTCGGCCCAGGGGCCCTCGCTCGGTCCGCAGGGCTCGGCGAGCGCGGCCTCGTCCCAGCCCCGGGCGCCTGCGGTCCAGGCGGCGAAGGCTGCGTCGACCTGGGCCAGGGCCTCGTCGGCGGTGCCGGCGTAGTCGAAGGTGAGGTAGTCGACCTCCGGGCCGCCGAAGTGGCTGTGCACCCGGGCGCCGAGGACGCCGACGATGATGTGCGCGAGCCGCCAGGCGATCGTCGTGACGGGTGCGGGGACGGGCTCGGGGTGGGCGAAGTCGATGGTGAGCGCACCGCTGCCGCCCTGGATCTCGGTCGTGCCCTGTCCGCGCGGGTGGACGTTCCACGCGCCGGGAGTCGGCTCCCAGAGGTACTCCTCGTCGGTCAGTCCCTCGAGACGGGGGCGCAGCTGGTTGGTCCAGTGCCGGGCGGCTTGGTCGACGAGGGCCGAGGTCCAGTCGATGGAGGTCTGTGTCGTGGTCATGGCTCGACCCTCCCAGCCATATAGGACAGTTTCTGTCCGCAGAGGCTGGCATGCTCGAGCCATGTCCACGACGTCCGACAGCGGCTCCGGCACGACGGCCCGCGTGCTGCGCCTGCTCGACCTGCTCCAGAGCCGGCCTGTCTGGAGCGGCACCGAGCTCGCCGACCGGCTGGGCGTCACGACGCGGAGCGTGCGCCGAGACGTCGAGCGGCTGCGCGACCTCGGCTACCCCGTCAACGCCGCCCACGGAGCCGGTGGCGGCTACCAGCTCGGCGCCGGGCGACGCCTGCCACCGCTCCTGCTCGACGACACCGAGGCCGTCGCCGTCGCCGTCTGCCTCCGGCTCGCGGCCGGTGGCACGGTCGAAGGGCTGGGGGAGGCGGCGGTGCGCACGCTCGCCAAGCTCGACCAGGTGCTGCCGGGACGGCTCCGAGCGCAGGTCGAGGCCATCCACGAGGCCACCGTGACGCTCGACGGTGGAGCCGCGCCGGTCGATGCGGCGACCCTCCTGCTGCTCGCGCGCGCCTGCCGCGAGACGGAGCGGGTCACCTTCGCGTATGCCGGCCCGCGCGGTTCGGGGGAACGCCGCGTCGAGCCCTACCGCCTCGTCGCCACCGGACGCCGCTGGTACCTGCTCGCCTACGACCTCGACCGCGAGGACTGGCGCACCTTCCGGCTCGACCGGATGGCCGATGTCGAGGCCCGCGGCTGGCGCTTCCGCCCACGCGACGCGCCCGACGCCGCCGAGCACGTGCAGCGGGCGATCAGCCGCGACGCGTACGACCACGTCGCCCGGGTGCGCATCGAGGCGCCGAAGTCGTCGGTGGACCAGCAGGTCCCGCCATCGGTCGGCACCGTCACGGCAGACGGCCCCGACCGCTGCATCTTCGAGGCCGGCGGCAACCACCTCGGCGCGATGGCGATGCACCTGGGGGCCCTGCCGTGGGAGATGACCGTGCTCGACCCGCCGGAGCTGCGCGAGGTCATGCGCGAGCAGGCGTCCCGGATGCTCCGCGCCGCGGGAGACCCGGCCACCGGCTGACCGGGCCGGTGCGCTCGTCGGGGCCGGCGGCATACGCGACCACACGCAGTCGAGTGAGCGCCCCGTCCCACACGAGTGAGCGCCCCGTCCCACACGAACGCGGAGTTTGGGGTGAGGCGCTCACTCGAGTGTGGTCGGGCGCTCACTCGAGTGTGGTTGGGGGTCAGCCGGTGTTGCGCAGGCCTGCGGCGATGCCGTTGATCGTCAGGAGCAGTGCGCGCTGCACGTCCGCATCCGGCTCGACGTCGTCGGGCACCGCGCGCGACCGTGCGAGGAGCGAGGTCTGCAGCGCGTGGAGCGGGGCGAGGTAGCTGTCGCGCAGGTCGAGCGTGCGCCGCAGGACGGGGGCCGCCTCGAGCAGCTCCTTCTGTCCGGTGACCCGCAGCACCTCCTCGACCGTCCGCGCGTGCTCCTCGCGGATCGTGTCGAAGACCCCGGCGACGTCGTTGGGCACGAGGGCCCGCACGTAGCCGGCGGCGATGTCGAGGTCCGACTTCGCGAGCGTCATCTGGACGTTGGACAGGAACGTGCGGAAGAAGGCCCACGAGCCGTACATCTCGCGCAGCGTCTTCTCGCGGCCGTCCTCGCGAGCCGCGGCGAGACCGGAGCCGACGCCGAACCAGCCCGGCAGGATGATCCGCGACTGGGTCCAGCCGAAGACCCACGGGATGGCGCGGAGGTCCTCGAGTCCCCCCTCGCCGCCGGGTCGCTTGGAGGGCCGCGAGCCGATGTTCATCTTGCCCAGCTCGTCGACCGGGGTCGCCGACACGAAGAAGGGCACGAGCCCGGGGTCGCGCACGAGGGAGCGGTAGGCGTCCTGGCCACGTCCCGCGACGAGGTCCATCGTGCCGTTCCAGCCGTCGAGGACGTCCTGCGGCAGCAGCGACCGCCGGTGCAGGACCGAGGCCTCGAGCACGGCGGCGAGAGCGACCTCGAGGTTGAAGCGCGCGAGTCCGGGCAGGGTGTACTTGTCGCTGATGACCTCGCCCTGCTCGGTGATCTTGATCGGGCCGTCGAGGCTGCCGTAGGGCTGGGAGAGGATCGCCTCGCCGGTCGGGCCCCCGCCACGTCCGACCGAACCGCCTCGGCCGTGGAAGAGCCTCAGGACGACGCCGTGCTGGCGGGCGACGTCGCGCAGGGCGCGCTGGGCCCGGTGGATCTGCCACTGCGAGGCGGCGATCCCGGCGTCCTTCGACGAGTCGGAGTAGCCGAGCATGATCTCCTGCACGTCGCCGCGGGCCGCGACGACACGGCGGTACGACGGGTCGGACAGCAGCGCGTCGAGGAGCGGTCCGGCGGCCTCGAGCTCGGCGACGGTCTCGAAGAGCGGCGCGAAGCCGATGCGCGCGCTGGCCGGAGTCGAGTCGGTGCCCGTGTCGACGAGGCCCGCCTCACGGGCCAGCACGACGACGGCGAAGAGGTCGTCGACGTCGTGGGTCATCGACACGATGTAGGTCTCGATCGCCTCGGGGCCGTAGGTGTCGAGCGCCCTCCCGATCGCGGCCATGAGTGACAGGGACGCCTGCGCGGCGTCGCCGACGTCGTGGACGCCGACACCGGTGAGCGGACGGCGCGAGGCCATCTCGCGGGACAGCACCGTGATGCGTGCGGCGTGGTCGAGCTCGCCGTAGGGGGTGTCGAGGCCGCCGATGCGGTCGTAGAGGTCGGCGAGGGCGGCGTGGTGCTTCGCGCTGTGCTCGCGCACGTCGAGCGTCGCGAGGCCGGTGCCGGTGGCGACGGCCGCGCGGATGAGGCGCAGGATCGCACCGTCCGCCGTCAGCGTGTCACCGGCCGCGAGCATCGAGTCGCGCATGAGGACGAGGTCGTCGAGCAGCTCGTCGAAGCCTGCGTAGTCGCGACCGGGCTCGTGCGCGCTCCCGTGGGTGAGGCGGTCGCGCGTGCGCAGCAGCCGGACGCGCACGAAGCTGAGCTTGAGGCGATAGGGCTCTTCCGCATTGAGCCGGCGCACGGCGGCATACGTCACCGGCAGGGCCTCGGCGTCGCGCTCGAGGCTCTCGCGCAGTGCGTCGCTGACCTCGACGAAGCGGGTCGACGACGACAGCTCGTGGAGCATGTGGTCGAGCTTCTCGACGAGCTCGGCGAGGCCGGCGTCGTGCTGCATGCCGATGACCGCGAGGGTCACCTCGGGCGTGACGTTGGGGTTGCCGTCGCGGTCGCCGCCGGCCCAAGCGCCGAAGCGCAGCGGCCGGGCCGACGGTGGCAGCTCGACGCCGATGCCGGCGAGCGTCCGGTCGAGCTCGGCGAGCAGGTCGGGCACCACCTGGTCGGCGAGGAAGCGGAGCGTGTGCATGGCCGTGCGGGCCTCGTCCGTCGGCTCGGGTCGGACGATGCGCAGCTCGTCGGTCTGCCACATCATGTCGACGAGCTCGGCCAGCCGACGCTCGGCACGCGGTCCGTCGGAGACGGGACGGCGCGGGTCCTCGAGCTCGTCGACGGTCACGGCGATCCGCCGGAGCAGGTTGAGGACGGTGCGTCGCGTCGCCTCGGTGGGGTGCGCGGTGAACACGGGGCGGTACTCCAGGCGGGCGAGGATCGACTCGAGCTCGGCGCGCTCGACGGTCCCGGCCTCGAGCGCGGCCCCGATGCGCCCGACCGTCGCTGCCAGCGGGGTCTGCTCGACCGCGCTCAGCTCCTGCCAGCGGTGCAGCTGCTCGGTGACGTTGACGAGCTGGAAGTAGGCCGTGAAGGCCCGGGCCAGCACGACGGCAGTCGAGGCGTCGACGCCCTCGAGGAGCGCCCGCAGCTCGTCGTCCTCGGGCTCGCGGGCCAGCCCGCGCACCTTCTCGACGAGGGCGAGCAGGTCGGCGCCCTCGTGGCGTTCGAGCGCCTCACCGAGCAGCGCGCCCAGCTGGCGCACGGACGCGCGGAGGGCGGCGTGCTGCTGCGCCGACGAGACGCCTGAGGCGAACGTCGCGGCGTTCGGCTCGCGTCGGTCGGCCTCGAGGAGCTGCTCGGTCGTGGCGGGGCCCTGGCTCGTCATGGGTCTGTCGTACCGCGTCGAGGTTTCGTCGGCGTTTCGAGTCCACGATGGGGACCATCTCGTGGACACCGAAGTCCACCACGTGGACGGGCGTCGGGGTCGTCGGCGGCTCGTGACCTCGACGAGCCGCCACCTGGCCGGTTGTCGTGACGCGCGGTCGCGACAACGGCACGTCGGTGCCCTGCGAGGATGACGGCATGACCACCGGCACCCTCGTCCTCGCGGCCACCCCGATCGGCGACCCACGGGACGCGGCCCCCCGACTGGGGCAGGAGCTCGCCACCGCCGACGTCGTCGCGGCCGAGGACACCCGTCGTCTGCGCCGCCTGCTCACCGACCTCGCCGTGACCCCGACCGGGTCGGTCGTCAGCTACCACGAGCACAACGAGGCCGCCCGGACGCCCGACCTCGTCGCCCGGCTCGTCGCGGGGGAGCGCGTCGTCGTGGTCACCGACGCCGGTATGCCGTCCGTCTCCGACCCCGGCTACCGCCTCGTCGCCGCTGCGGTCGACGCTGGCGTACGCGTCACGTGCGTCCCCGGACCGAGCGCGGTCCTCATGGCGCTGGCGGTCTCGGGCCTCCCGGTCGACCGCTTCTGCTTCGACGGCTTCCTCCCGCGCAAGCCGGGCGAGAAGGCCAAGGTCCTCGCCGAGGTGGCCGACGAGCGGCGCACCATTGTCTTCTTCGAGGCGCCGCACCGGCTCCCGGAGACGCTCGCCGCGATGCGCGACGCCTTCGGCCCGGACCGCCGGGCCGCCGTGTGCCGCGAGCTGACGAAGACCTACGAGGAGGTCCGACGCGGCACGCTCGACGAGCTCGTCGCGTGGGCCGAGGGCGGCGTCAAGGGCGAGATCACCGTCGTCGTGGCCGGTGCCGAGCGGGTGGTGCCGTCCCTCGAGGAGGCCGTGGCCGGCATCCGCACGCGGGTGGACGCGGGGGAGCGGCTCAAGGACGTCGCCGCCGATGTCGCGGCGCGCACGGGGCTGTCCAAGAAGGCGCTCTACGACGCGTCGCTCGCCGCTCGCTGACCGCCCGGCGGGCCGTCTCGACAGGCGAACCCCTTGCCTCCCGGGGAACAGCGGGCAAGGCTGCTCTCGTTCCCTCTTCGGAGGCCGGCGACCGTCCGGCCGAGTCGACTGCACAGCGAAGGAGCAAGGCATGGGCACCACTCGCACCGCCAGCACGCACTGGGAGGGCTCGCTCTTCGAGGGCTCCGGCCAGGTCAGCCTCGAGAGCTCGGGCATCGGCACCTACGACGTCAACTGGCCCTCGCGGGCGGAGTCGTCGAACGGCAGGACGAGCCCCGAGGAGCTCATCGCCGCCGCGCACTCCTCGTGCTACTCGATGGCGCTGTCGAACGGTCTCGCGCAGGCCGGCACGCCCCCGACGACGCTCGACACGACCGCCAACGTCACGTTCGTCCCGGGCACGGGCATCACCGAGATCGTGATCAGCGTCGTCGGTGACGTGCCCGGCATCTCGGCCGAGGACTTCCAGGCCGCCGCCGAGGACGCCAAGGCCAACTGCCCGGTGAGTCAGGCGCTCAAGGCCGTGCCGATCTCGCTCGAGGCCCGCCTCGGCTGAGCCCGCGACGCTGCGGCCCCGCACGCCATCGGCGCCGACCCCCTCCGGGTCGGCGCCGATTCCGTTGTGGGTCAGGGCCGCTCGTGAAAGACGCGGAGCCCTCAGCCCGACTCGACGGTCGACTTCAGCGACTCGAGCATGCCCTGCCAGCTCTGCGAGAACTGGTCGGCCTGCTCCTGCGAGTCGTTGCCGTCCTGCTCGAGCGCCAGCGTGGTGCGGCCGTCCCTCGTCGGGGTCAGCGTGTAGGTGACGGTGTGGTAGTTCTCGGGCCGGTCCTCCTGGCCCATGAGCGGGCTGTAGTGCGTCATCGAGAGACGGTGGCCCTCCTCGACCTCGAGCACCTCGCCCTTGTCCTCGTAGGGCTTGCCCTCCATCTCGCCCTGCCAGGTGATCGGACTGCCGACCTGCCAGTCGGTGGTGAGGGTGGTGCCGGCCATCCACGACCTCACCCGGTCCGGCTCCGTCAGGGCGCCCCAGACGGCACGCGGCGGTGCGTCGACGATGACCTCTGCCTGTGCGATGTGTCCAGTCATGCCTCTGTCGTACCCGCACGAGGGCGTCTCGCGCTAGAAGGAAGCCGACAGCGCGACCGCGCCCGAGTGGGCGACGGGGCCCACGGCATACTCCCGCGCGGCGCCGCCACGGGCCCGCCTAGGATTGCTCGCCATGAGCCATGTCCTGTCTGCCGTCGCCTGGCCGTACACCAACGGCCCGCGCCACATCGGCCACGTGGCCGGTTTCGGCGTGCCCTCCGACGTCTTCAGCAGGTACATGCGGATGGCCGGGCACGACGTCCTCATGGTCTCCGGCACCGACGAGCACGGCACGCCGATCCTCGTCCTCGCCGAGGAGGAGGGGCTGACGCCGCAGGAGCTCGTCGACAAGTACAACGCCGTCATCGCCCAGGACCTCGCTGACCTCGGCCTGTCCTACGACCTCTTCACCCGCACGACGACGCGCAACCACTACGCCGTCGTGCAGGAGATGTTCCGTCAGGTCCACGCCAACGGCTACATGATCGAGCAGACGACGCGCGGCGCCATCAGCCCGTCGACGGGCCGCACGCTGCCCGACCGCTACATCGAGGGCACGTGCCCGATCTGCTCCTTCCCCGAGGCCCGCGGCGACCAGTGCGACAACTGCGGCAACCAGCTCGACGCCGACGAGCTGATCAACCCGCGCAGCAAGATCAACGGTGAGACGCCGGAGTTCATCGAGACGCAGCACTTCTTCCTCGACCTGCCGGCCCTCGCCGGTGCGCTCGGCGAGTGGCTCGCGGGCCGTGAGGCGTCCGGCACGTGGCGGCCCAACGTCATCAAGTTCTCCGAGAACCTCCTCAAGGACGTCCGCCCCCGCGCGATGACCCGCGACATCGACTGGGGCATCCCCGTTCCGCTCGAGGGCTGGGAGGACAACCCGAGCAAGCGCCTCTACGTCTGGTTCGACGCCGTCATCGGCTACCTCTCGGCGTCGATCGAGTGGGGCCGCCGCGTCGGCGCCCCGGAGCGGTGGCGCGAGTGGTGGAACGACCCGTCGGCCGTGTCCTACTACTTCCAGGGCAAGGACAACATCACCTTCCACAGCCAGATCTGGCCGGCCGAAATGCTCGGCTACGCCGGCAGGGGTGACAAGGGCGGCGAGCCGGGGGAGTACGGCGTGCTCAACCTGCCCACCGAGGTCGTGGCCTCCGAGTTCCTCACCCTCGAGGGCAAGCAGTTCTCGACGAGCCGCAAGCACGTCATCTACGTCCAGGACATCGTCGCGCGCTACGGCCCCGACCCGATCCGCTACTTCATCTGCGCCGCCGGCCCCGAGAACCAGGACGCCGACTTCTCCTGGGCCGAGTTCGTCCAGCGCAACAACAGCGAGCTCGTCGCCGGCTGGGGCAACCTCGTCAACCGCACGGCCGCGATGATCGCCAAGAGCTTCGGCGAGATCCCGAGGGCGTATGCCGTCGAGCCCGTCGACGAGGAGCTGCTGGCCACCGTGCGGGGTGCGTTCGCGACCGTCGGCGCCTCCCTCGAGCGGCACCGGCAGAAGGCCGCCCTCGCCGAGGTCATGCGGGTCGTCGGGGAGGCCAACGCGTACGTCTCGAAGACCGAGCCGTTCAAGCTCAAGGGCGACGACGAGCGCGAGCGCCTCTCCACGGTGCTGCACACGCTGGCCCAGGCCGTCTCAGATATCAATACGCTGATCTCACCCTTCCTGCCCCACGCGGCGAACCGCGTCCACGCCGTCCTCGGCGGCGAGGGCCAGTTCATGCCGATGCCTCGTCTAGAGGTCGTCGCGGACCTCGACGACGACGCCCGGAGCTACCCGGTCATCACCGGCGAGTACTCCGCGACGCCCCGGTGGGAGTCGCGTCCGGTCGTCGTCGGGACGCCCGTCGCCAAGCCGTCCGGCGTCTTCGTCAAGCTCGACGCCGAGCAGGTCGTCGAGGGCGAGCGCGCCCGCCTCGGCGACAGCGCGCCAGGCGGCACGCGGCACCACACCGACCCGCTCGCCGCGCCGAAGATGAGTGCGCCGAAGGGCGCCGGCCGGGGCGCCGGGAGCGCCACCGGCGCCGACGAGGCACCGACCGCATGACCTCGCACGCGTCGGGGCAGCGGGGCCTGCCGGAGACGGCGCCGGACCCGCTGCCCATCGACGTCGTCGACAACCACGTCCACCTCGACATCACGCGCGAGGGTGACGAGCCGTTCGACGTCGCCGACGCGATCAAGGCCGCCCGCGCCGTCGGTGTGACCCGTCTCGTCCAGGTCGGGTGCGACCTCGACGGGATCCGCTTCACCATGGACGCCATCGACGCCCATGACGAGCTGGTCGGCGGAATCGCCTTGCACCCCAACGAGGTTCCACGCCTCGCGGCGGGCGGTCGGCTCGAGGAGGCGTATGCCGAGGTGGAGCGCTGCGCGGCCCACGACCGCGTCCGCGTCATCGGTGAGACCGGTCTCGACTATTTTCGCACCGGCCCCGAGGGCGTGCCGGTGCAGCAGGACGGCTTCCGCTGGCACATCGACCTCGCCAAGCGGCTCGGCAAGGCCCTGCAGATCCACGACCGCGACGCCCATGCAGACGTGCTCCGGATCCTCGGGGAGGAGGGGGCGCCCGAGCACACGGTGCTGCACTGCTTCTCCGGCGACCTGACGATGGCGCGCGAGTGCGTCGACCGGGGCTACTACCTCAGCTTCGCGGGCACCGTGACCTTCAAGAACGCGCGCGGCCTGCGTGACGCGCTGACCGCGATCCCGCTCGACCGGATCCTCGTCGAGACCGACGCGCCCTACCTCGCTCCGGCCCCGCACCGGGGTGCCACGAACGCCTCGTTCCTCGTGCCCGTGACGGTCCGGGCGATGGCCGCGGTGCTCAACATCGACGTCCCCGCGCTGTGTCGTGCGGTCTCGGAGAACAGCGAGCGGGTCTACGGTCCGTGGGGTGCGGCGCGAACCGGGCAAACCGCTTAGCGCACTGCAGAACGTCGCGTCCACCGACGTCGGTCTCCGTTACCGAAATTTGACCTTTCCGTGGTGTGTCGGTCACTGTGGACGACTGTTGGCCGGTTGCCACCCCGCATCGACCTCCTTCCGACGACGTGAGGAGGACGGATCGAGAGCGCGTTGCACCCGGGTCGTTCGACGTTCGGAGTGTTTTGATTTCTCGCAACGCCAAGATCCTGGCCGCCGCTGGCGCGGCCGTCGTCCTCACCGGTGGCGCCGTCGGCGCGACCCAGCTCGACAAGGCCGTCAACCTCTCCGTGGACGGCACGGCCAGCTCGGCCCACGTCTTCGGCAGCACGGTCGGCGACGTCCTCGACAGCCAGGGGATCGCGGTCAAGCCGGGCGACGTCGTCGTCCCTGCCGCGGACGCCCCCATCAGTGACGGCGACACGATCACCGTCAAGTACGCCCGCCTGCTGACCCTCACGGTCGACGGCAAGACGCGTCAGCTGCGCACGACCGAGACCACGGTCGACGGAGCGCTCCTCGCGCTCGGCCTCCGCGGTGAGGGTGCCCGTCTGTCGGTCTCCCGTTCGCAGACCATCGGTCGCCAGGGCCTGACCGTCAGCATCGTCACCCCCAAGGCCGTCACGGTCGTGG
Source organism: Terrabacter sp. RAF57 (assembly GCF_052113925.1). Classification (NCBI taxonomy): domain Bacteria; kingdom Bacillati; phylum Actinomycetota; class Actinomycetes; order Micrococcales; family Intrasporangiaceae; genus Terrabacter; species Terrabacter sp. RAF57. The sequence goes on from NZ_JBFRDT010000011.1 coordinate 23,806, forward strand.
TCGACGGCAAGACGACGAAGAAGACCATCGCCGCGGCAACCGTCGGCGAGGCGCTGACGCAGCTCGGCGTCCGTGTCGGCAAGGCCGACAAGGTCAACCCGCCGGTCACGACCCGCCTCACCTCGGGTGCCAGGATCGCCGTCCAGCGCGTGCAGACCAAGGACAAGAAGGTCAACGAGTCCATCGGCTTCGGCACGACGAAGAAGAAGACGAGCGACCTCTACGCCGACCAGACCAAGGTCTCGCGTGCCGGTGTCGCCGGCTTGCGCACCGTCACGGTCCGCACCACCGTCGTCGACGGCAAGGTCGTCTCCACCAAGGAGATCTCCTCGAAGGTGACCAAGGCGCCCGTCGACCGCATCCTGCTCGTCGGCTCCAAGGCCCGCCCGGTCGCTGCCCCGCGCACGACGAGCACCGGCAGCACCGGCAGCACCGGCAGCACCCGCAGCACCGGTGGCTCCACCTCGGGTGCGGGCATCAACCTGGCCCGCGCGGCCATGTGGGACAGCATCGCCCAGTGCGAGTCGACCGGTAACTGGCACATCAACACCGGCAACGGCTACTACGGAGGCCTGCAGTTCCTCACCTCCACGTGGCTCGCCTACGGCGGTGGCGACTTCGCCTCCCGCGCCGACCTCGCCTCGCGCGAGCAGCAGATCACCGTGGCCAACCGCGTCTACGCCGACAACGGCACGTCGCAGTGGCAGTGCAAGGCCTGACCTGACGGCAGGCGTTGCCATGCACGAGAGGCCCCCGACCGTCACGGTCGGGGGCCTCGTCCGTTCGTGTGCGGGTGCGCGAGCGAGCGGGACTGCGACACCCGCCCGACGGCATACGCCGTCGAGCACGGCCCCATAGGGTGAGCGCATGAGCAAGAAGGACGCGCCGGCCGTAGACGATGCCGCGCTCCTCGGGCCGGCACAGGTGCGTGAGCTCGCCGAGCGTCTCGAGGTGCGGCCGACGAAGCAGTGGGGCCAGAACTTCGTCGTCGACGCCAACACGGTGCGCAAGATCGTCCGGGTGGCCGGCGTGGGACCGCACGACGTCGTCGTCGAAGTCGGGCCCGGACTCGGCTCGCTCACCCTCGCGCTCCTCCCGGTCGTCAAGCACGTCACGGCCGTCGAGGTCGACCCGCGGCTCGCGGGGGCGCTCGAGGAGACCGTCCGCTCGCTCCAGCCGGAGAACGCCGACAAGCTGCGCCTCGTCGCGGCCGACGCCCTGACGATCACGAAGCTCCCCGGCCCCGACCCCACCGCGCTCGTCGCCAACCTGCCCTACAACATCTCGGTCCCCGTCGTGCTCTCCTTCCTCCAGCACTTCCCGACGATCGAGCGCGTCCTCGTCATGGTGCAGCTCGAGGTCGCCGAGCGGCTCGCGGCCAAGCCGGGCAGCAAGATCTACGGCGTCCCGAGCCTCAAGGCCGCGTGGTACGCCGATGTCGAGCTGGCCGGGCGGGTCGGGCGCAACGTGTTCTGGCCGGCGCCCAACGTCGACTCGGGCCTCGTCGCGCTGCGCCGGCGCAAGCCGCCGAAGACGACCGCGAGCCGCGAGGACGTCTTCCGCTGCATCGACGCGGCGTTCCTCCAGCGACGCAAGTCCCTGCGCGGGGCGCTCGCGTCCTGGGCGGGGTCCGCGGACGCCGCCGAGCAGGCGCTCGTCACCGCCGGGGTCGACCCGCGCACCCGCGGCGAACAGCTCGACATCCTGACCTTCGCGCGCATCGCGGAGGCCCGACCGGAGGGCGTGCGTCCCGCCGAGCCGCGCGCACGCCGTCGGGGCCATACGTCCTGACGCCGACGGGTCGGCCCATAGGGTGGGCGCATGACTGTCGCTCCGACCCTGCCCGGCGCGGTGACCGTGCGGGTCCCGGCCAAGGTCAACCTCGAGCTGCGCGTCGGTCCCCGGCGCCCTGACGGCTTCCACGCGCTCGCGACCGTCTACCAGGCGGTCTCGCTGCACGACGAGGTCTCCGTCGCACGCTGGAACGACTGGCAGGTCGTCGCCGCGGGAGCGTATGCCGACCGCATCCCCACCGACGGAGCCAACCTCGCCGTCCGCGCCGCCCGTCTCGTCGCCGACCGCTGGGACGTCGACGAGCGCCTCTCGATCCGCATCGACAAGGACATCCCGGTCGCGGGCGGCATGGCCGGCGGGTCCGCCGACGCGGCCGCCACCCTCGTGGCGTGCGACCAGCTGTGGGGCCTCGGCCTCGACCGCGACGAGCTCGCCGAGCTCGCGGCCACCCTCGGCAGCGACGTGCCGTTCATCCTCTCCGGCGGCAACGCCATGGGCTCCGGCCGCGGCGAGCAGCTCGCGCCGGTGCTGGCCCGCGGCACCTTCCACTGGGTCTTCGCCATCAGCGACACCGGACTGTCGACCCCGGAGGTGTATGCCGAGTGCGACCGCCTCCGCGCACGTGACGGCGTCGACGTGCCCGAGCCGCAGGTCAGCTCCGAGCTCATGGCCGCCTTGCGCTCGGGTGACCCGGCCCTGCTCGGCGCGGCCCTGCACAACGACCTCGAGCCGGCCGCCTTCTCGCTCCGGCCCCAGCTGCGCGAGCTGCGTGACGCGGGCGTCGAGTTCGGTGCGCTCGGCGGCGTCGTGTCGGGCTCGGGCCCGACCGTCGCCTTCCTCACCGAGAGCCACGAGGCCTCGCTCGACCTGTCGGTGTCGCTCGCGGCCTCCGACCTCTGCCGCGACCTGCGACGCGCCAAGGGCCCGGTCCACGGCGCCCACGTTGTGGCGACACCTCGCCACGCCGACTGAGCCGCGGGGGCTCGACGGTGGGCTCCCGGCTCACTGACGCCGGAGCGCTGCGGCACCCCTGAGCCGGACCGGCGACGCCGCGGGTGTCCGGCGTCGCTGAGCGGGATTCGGCGGCCGCCCGCGCAGGCCGTAGGGTCAGTCAGCGATGGCAAACCTGATCTCCCTCGAGCGCGTGTCGCTCGTCTTCGGCACGTCCCACGTCCTCGACGACGTCAGCCTCGGTGTCCTCACGGGCGACCGCATCGGCGTCGTCGGCGTCAACGGCGGTGGCAAGTCGACGTTGTTGCGCGTCATGGCCGGCCTGCAGGAGGCCGACTCGGGCCGCATCACCAAGCAGGGCGGCGCCGACGGCATCCGCATCGGCATGCTCGCCCAGGAGGACGCGCTCGACCCCGAGTGGACGATCCACGAGGCCGTGCTCGGCGACCTGCCCGAGCACGTCTGGGCGGGCGACCCCCGCATCCGCGACGTCCTGACCGGGCTGCTCGGCGGCATCGAGGCCGAGAACGTCGGCGGCCTCGACAGCCGCGTCGGCCCCAAGTCCGGTGGAGAGCGCCGTCGGCTCGCGCTCGCTCGGCTGCTCGTCTCGGACCCCGAGCTGCTCCTGCTCGACGAGCCGACCAACCACCTCGACGTCGAGGGGGTCGCCTGGCTCGCCGACCACCTCGCGACGAAGAGACCCCGCCCCGGCAACGCGACCGTCGCGATCACCCACGACCGCTGGTTCCTCGACGCCTATGCGACGAACACGTGGGAGGTCGAGGGCGGCAAGGTCAGCGCCTTCGAGGGAGGGTATGCCGCGTACGTCCTCGCGAAGGCCGAGCGCGACCGCCTCGCCGGGGTCGTCGCCGACCGCCGCTCCAACCTCATGCGCAAGGAGCTCGCGTGGCTGCGCCGCGGGGCGCCCGCGCGCACGAGCAAGCCGAAGTTCCGCATCGACGCGGCCAACGCGCTCATCGCCGACGAGCCCGCCCCGCGCAACAGCGTCGAGCTCGCGTCGTTCGCGAGCCGCCGCCTCGGCAAGGACGTGCTCGACCTCGAGGACGCCACGGTGTCCGTGGGCGAGCCACCGCACGAGCGTCGGCTGCTCGACCACGTGACGTGGCGGCTCGCGCCGGGGGAGCGCATCGGCATCGTCGGGGTCAACGGCGCCGGCAAGTCGACCCTCCTGCGCGCGCTGACGGGCGAGATCCCGCTCGACGCCGGCCGCCGCAAGATCGGCAAGACCGTCGCCATCGCCCACCTCACGCAGGAGGTGCGCGAGCTCGAGCGCTTCGAGCAGTGGCGGGTCATCGAGGCCATCGAGGACGTCAAGCAGTGGACGACTCTCGGAGACAAGGAGATCAGTGCGAGCCAGCTCGCGACGCGTCTCGGCTTCCCCGGCGGTCGCCAGCAGGCGCGGGTCGGTGACCTGAGCGGTGGCGAGCGTCGCCGGCTCCAGCTGACCCGGCTGCTGCTCACGGAGCCCAACGTCCTCATCCTCGACGAGCCGACCAACGACCTCGACATCGAGACGCTCACCTCCCTCGAGGACGTCCTCGACGGCTGGGCCGGCACCCTCGTCGTCGTCTCGCACGACCGCTACCTGCTCGAGCGGGTGGCCGACAAGCAGCTGGCGCTGCTCGGCGACGGCAAGGTGCGCGAGCTGCCCGGCGGCGTCGAGGAGTACCTCCGGTTGCGCACGGCGGACATCGCGGCCCAAGTCGCGCGCGCGGCCGCGTCCTCGGCCCCGAGCAGTGGCGCGGCTGCCCCATCGAGCTCGCCGGACGGCACACCTGCCCAGGCTGCGGCGACCGCGAGCCCGGCCGAGGTGCGCGAGGCGCGCAAGTCGATGGCGCGCATCGAGAAGCAGCTCTCGCGGTTGCAGGACCGTGAGGAGCGCCTGCACGCCGACATGGCCGAGAAGGCCACGGACCCCGCGGCCCTCGCCGACCTCAACGCGAAGCTGCAGGCGGTCGTCACCGAGCGCGAGGACCTCGAGCTCGAGTGGCTCGAGGCCGCGGAGGTCGTCGGCTGACTGTCTGGAGCCCGGGTCGCCGGGCTCTTGAAAGTATCTTGATGTCAAGATACTTTGGGGGCATGGAGATGTTCCTGCACCACGTCCAGGTGTCCGGTCCGGCCGGGTGCGAAGACGCCATGCGCGACTTCTACGTCGGCGTCCTCGGGATGACCGAGGTCGACAAGCCCGAGCGGCTCCGGGCCCGCGGCGGCGCGTGGTTCCGGGCCGGCTCCGCCGAGGTGCACGTCGGCATCGAGGAGGGCTTCGTCCCGGCGCGCAAGGCCCACCCCGGCATCGCGGTCGGTGACGTCGCTGCCCTCGCGCTCGCCGTCGGGCAGGCGGGGGTGCCGGTGACGTGGGACGAGAGCATCCCTGGCGTGCGCCGCTTCCACACCACCGATCCCGTCGGCAACCGGCTGGAGTTCCAGCAGGCGCAGCGGTGACCGGGTGAGGACCTCAGCCGTGCGAGTCGCGACGCGTCTCGCGGGTCTCCCGGGTCTCGAGCGGGGCCAGCATCCGCCGCAGCAGCCCGGCCAGCTGGGTCCGGTCGGTCGCCGACAGCTCCGAGAGCAACGACTTCTCCTGCTCGATGAGGTCGGCCATCGCCGAGTCGACGACGTCGCGACCCGCCGGGGTCAGGCGCACGAGCACGCCGCGCCGGTCACCGGGGTCGGGACGCCGCTCGACGAAGCCGCTGCGCTCGAGTCGGTCGACGCGGTTGGTCATCGTCCCCGACGTGACGAGGGTCTGCTGCACGAGCTGGCCGGGCGACAGCTCGTAGGGCTCGCCGGCCCGGCGCAGCGCCGACAGCACGTCGAACGCCCACCCGTCGAGCAGGTGCTCGGAGAACGCCGAGCCGCGGGCGAGGTCGAGGCGGCGCGCGAGCCGCGACACCCGCGAGAGCACCTCGAGCGGCGACACGTCGAGGTCGGGGCGCTCCCGGCGCCAGGCCGCGACGATCTCGTCGACATCGTCGGCGGGCCTGCGGTCGGCGCTCATGCCCCCAACTGTAGTCGCCGTCAAGACTCTTGACATCGAAAGAAAGCGAGACGACATGACCGAGCCCACGACCCCGCCTGCGGCTGATCCAGCCGAGCCTGCCCCCGACCGTCCCGTCGCCCCGGGCGCTGCCGCTCGCTCGGCCGACTCCGCCTGGGACCCGCGGCAGTATGCCGTCTTCGCCGGCCACCGCGGCCGCCCCTTCGCCGACCTGCTGGCGCGCGTCGACGCCGACGATCCCGCGCTCGTCGTCGACCTCGGCTGCGGGCCCGGCGCGCTGACGCTCGGGCTCGCCCACCGCTGGCCCGGCGCACGGATCATCGGCGTCGACAGCTCTCCCGAGATGCTCGAGCGCGCCCGGGCCCTCGACGCCGACGGCCGCGTCGAGTGGGTCGAGGCGAGCGCCGAGGACTGGGACCCCGCCGGGTCCGGCGGGTCGGTCGACGTCCTCGTCACGAACGCCACGCTCCAGTGGGTCCCGAGCCACCTGCGCCTGATCCCCTCGTGGCTCGAGAGCCTCGCGCCCGGGGGCACGTTCGCCATGCAGGTCCCCGCGAACTTCGAGGCGCCGTCGCACCGCCTCATGCGCGAGGTCGCCGCGCGCCACCCCCGCGCCGACGACCTGCGCCCGGGCCTCGACCGGGCCCAGGCCGTGGCACGCCCGGAGACCTACGCCGCCCTCCTGCTCGACCGCGTCGCCGACGTCGACGTGTGGCAGACGACGTACCAGCACGTGCTCACCGCCGAGCACGACAGCCCGCACCCGGTGCTCGAGTGGGTGCGGGGCACCGGCCTGCGCCCGGTGCTCGGCGTCCTCGACGGCGACGAGCGAGACGCCTTCGTCACGGACTACGAGCGCGAGCTCGAGACGGCATACCCGCGTCGTGCGTTCGGCGTGCTCTTCCCCTTCACGCGGACCTTCGCCGTGGCCCGCGCCCCGCGCTGACGCGGCTTCGCCTCAGGGCGCTGCGTCACCGCGGTGCCGCTCCTGCGCGACGACCTCGGTGAGGTCGGCCAGGCCCTGGCGCTGCTGCAAGGGTCGGGCCATCCGGTGGTTGCCCTCGAGACGTTCGGCGTTGCGGTCGAGGTAGGCCCAGTAGCCGGCAGTGAAGGGGCAGGCGTCGTCGCCGACCCGCTTCCTGGGGTCGTAGCGACAGCTGCCGCAGTAGTCGCTCATCCGGTTGATGTAGGCGCCGCCAGCGACGTAGGGCTTCGTCGCCATCGCTCCGCCGTCGGCGTGCTGGCTCATCCCGACGACATTGGCCGGCATGACCCAGTCGTAGCCGTCGACGAACCGCGTCTGGAACCACTCGGTCAGCGCGTCGGGGTCGTAGCCGCGCTGCGCCGCCCAGTTGCCGAGCACCATGAGGCGCGGGATGTGGTGCACCCAGCCGCGGTCGCGCACGCCCGCCACCGCGTCCTGCAGGCAGGCGGCCTCGACGGCGTCGGCGTCGAGCCGCTCGAACCAGTCCGGCAGTGGCGACCGGGCCTGCAGGGCGTTGCGGCGGCGGTAGGTCGGGCCGAAGTGCCAGTAGAGGTGCCAGACGTACTCACGCCAGCCGATGACCTGGCGCACGAAGCCCTCGACCGACGCGAGAGGTGCGTCGCCGTCGCGGTAGGCCTGCACGGCGCGGTCGGCGACCTCGACCGGGTCGAGCAGTCCGAGGTTGAGTGGCACGGACAGGAGGCTGTGCGCCATGGCCCAGTCGCCGCGGAGCATCGCGTCCTCGTGCGGACCGAAGGCCCCGAGTCGGTGCGTGACGAACCGTTCGAGGGCCGCCAGGGCCTCGCGACGGGTCACGGCGAAGAGGCGTGGCCCGTCGACGCCGGTGGGTCGGACGTGGCCCTCGCGCGTCCAGCGGTCGAGGTCGTCGCGCACCTCGGCGTCGATGTCGTCCTCGCGCGGCTGGTAGGGCGCCGGCACATCGAGCCGCTCGGCTCCCTTGGGCGGGGGCTCGCGGTTGTCCTCGTCGAACGACCACCGTCCGCCGACGGGCCGGTCGCCCTCGACGAGCAGGTCGAGCCGCTGCCGCTGGAAGCGGTAGAAGTCCTCCATCCGCAGCCGTCGCCGACCGTCGGCCCACCGGGCGAAGTCCTCGCGCGACAGGCTGTAGCCACGCGTCGGGTCGACGGACTCGACCATCCCCGAGGCGAGCAGGCGGCGCACGAGGCGCTCGGCGGCATACGACGTCGGCTCGTGGACCCGCACGGGCTCGCCCACCTCGCGCAGCGCCTCGGTGTAGGTGTCGGTGCGCAGGAGCACGGCGGAGTCACCCAGCTCGGCGGCCCGGTGGCGCAGCGCCGAGAGCACGAGGTGCAGCTTCTGGCGGTGGAACGGTCGCCGCCCCAGCGCCCGACGGCTCTCGACGAGCAGGACGCCCCCGCGGCCCACGTCGAAGTGGGGGCCGAGCTGGTCGGCGAAGAGCCAGCGCCTCGTCATCGGGTCGGCGGCGTCGTCAGGGGCACGGCCCTCATCATGGCCGAGGCCGGCGACAGTGGGGGATTCGCATTCGCAGGGTTGGGCGCCGGGTCGCCGGGTAAACCGCCGGTCTCGCCGCGTTAAGGCCCCGGTCTCGTCGAGGCCGGCCGTCTCGCTCGAGGAGAAAATCTGAGTCAATTTCCGGCATTTCGGCCCATTTCGGGAAACCGTGTCATGAAATGGGTCCCGGCACGTCATACCGATGACGGCACCATAGGGGTCTCCCGCTTGGTCAGGGGAGGGAGTGACCCCTACGGGTTTGTCTTCGGTGGTGCCGCCAGGTTTCGTCCTTCCGCGTGGTTTCGTGGAGGGGATCATTCGGAAGGACGAAACCTGCCCACCGCGCGTCGAGGCAGACCCCGAAGAGGGTGCCACCGCAGGGCCCGATCCGGACTGTTTCGTCCTGATCTCGCACACGCCCGCGTTCCGAGTCGACGCCCGCCCCGCCGCTTGGCAGACTGACCCGCACCGGGGCAGTAGAAGGGCGAAAGGGTTGTCGGCAGACGCGACCTTGTGGTCGAGCGAGGCATGGGCCTCGGCCCCTGACGTGTCCCTCCTCGTCCGGACCCGAGAAGGCTCGGCCGAGGCGTTCGGTGAGCTGTGGCGTCGCCACCTGCCGGCTGCGTATGCCGTCGCGGGACGTCACCGTGGCCGCTCGGCCCCGGAGGACATCGTCGCCGAGGCCGCCGCGCGCGTCCTCGCGCTGATTCGCGCCGGGAAGGGACCCGACGAGCACTTCCGGGCCTACTTCCTCTCCGCCGTGCGGTCCGTCGCCATCGACCAGGGCCGCCGCGACCTGCGGGTCGTCCCGACCGAGGCCGACGACCTCGAGGTCCTCGCCGATCCGGCCGACGACCCCTTCGAGGGCCTCGCGACCGACGACGAGGGGCTCGCCCTCGTCCGGGAGGCCTTCGCCGGGCTCTCCGAGCGCGACCAGCGCGTGCTGTGGCACACCACGGTCGAGGGCGCCGCGCCGCGCGCCGTCGCGCCGGCCCTCGGCATGACCGCCAACGCCGTCAGCGTTCGCGCCATGCGCGCCCGCGAGTCGCTCCGAGCGCTCTACCTCGACGCCCGCGCCGAGCGCGGCCTCGCCGCCGCTGACACCGACGAGTGCCGCTGGACCGTGACCCACCTCGGGGCGCTCGTCCGCGGGCGGCTGCCCAAGCGGCAGACCGAGCGCGCCGAGGCGCACGTCGCCGAGTGCCCGCACGCAGCGACCATCGCGGCCGACCTGAGGGTCATCCACGACGGCTTCCCGGCGCTCATCGTCCCGCTCGCGCTGCTGGCCGGTCTCGGCACGCCTGGATTCCTCAGTCTCCCCGCCGTCGTGGGCCTCTCCGGTGGCGCCGGAGCTGCCGGCTTCGCCGGGTTCGCCGGCGGCGCGGGTGGGCCCGCCCCGGGCGCGGGAGCCCCGGCTCCGCCTGCGCCGTCCCCCTCCTCCTCTTCATCCGCCGGGTCGGGGGTCGATGCCGTCGCCCAGGTGGCGAGCCGGGTCACCGGTCTCGTCGCCGGGCTCGCCGTCTCGGCCGGGGTCGCTGGGGCGCTGGCACTGCCCGGTGCCTCCCTCGCGGCGCCCTCGGCGACGGCCTCCCCGGTTCCGAGTGCGACGGCCTCGAGCGCCGCACCCGGGGCCCGCGCGGGAACCGGCGCCGGCGCCGTCCCGGGTGCTTCCCCACGAGCCGTCGTCACCTCACTGCCGATCTCCCCGACCGGCCTGCCCACCCGGACCATCAGCGCCTCGCCCATCCCGTCGGCGGCGACTCGGACGTCGCCGTCGTCGGGCGACGTGGCGCGTGACCCCGGCAGCACGCCCTCGACGGTCGGCGGCACCCCGGTCCCCCGAGGCGGGACGTCGGCCGAGAGCGGTGGCGCGACCCCAGCGACTCCGGCGCCCCCGACGGGCACGGCCACCGGACGGCCGACGATGCCGCCGGCCACCACGCCGCCGGCCCCGCCGACGACGAGACCCCCGTCCCCCAGCCCGACACCCCCGGCGCCGACCACGACGCCCCCGGCGCCCCAGCCGGGTGGCGTCGCGCCCACCATCACGGTCCGCCTCGTGTCCGGACGCGACCCGGCGCGGATCTCCGTACGCGTGCGCTCTCAGGTCGGGGGCTCGATGACGGTACGCATCAGCAACGCGTCGGGCGCCGGGACGCTCTCCGTGCGCAACTCCAGCTGGACGTGCGCCCAGACGAGCACGTCCGCGGTGCGGTGCGCGGGGGAGCGGGGCCAGGCGCTGCTCGAGCAGTCCGGCACCGGAGCGACCCAGGCTGTCGTCGTGCGCGTCACCGACGCCGCCGGCGACACCTGGACCGAGACCCTCCGCCCCACCTGACCCCCCCTCCTCGAGTGAGCGCCCAACCACCGTCGAGTGAGCCCGTCGTCCCATCCGTCACAGGAGGGGTGGGACGAGTGGGACGGGGCGCTCACTCGTGTGGGACGGGGCGCTCACTCGAGGTGGGTTGGTCAGCGGTGGGGGACCGTGACGAGCCGCGGCGTGCGGTCGAGGCCCGAGAGCCCGTTCCAGGCGAGGTTGACCAGGTGCGCGGCGACCTGGTCCTTCTTGAACTTGCGCCGGTCGAGCCACCACTGCCCGGTGAGGGCCACCATCCCGACGAGCATCTGCGCGTGGATCGGTGCCGACCTGGGGTCGAGGCCGCGCTGCTTGAACTCGGCGGCGAGCAGGTGCTCGACCTGCACCGCGACATCACCGAGGACGCTCGCGAACGACCCGGTCGACTGGCCCGGCGGCGAGTCCCGCACGAGGATGCGGAAGCCCGACGGGTCGCTCTCGATGTAGTCGAGCAGGGCGAGCGTGGCCCGCTCGAGCAGCACCCGCGCCCCTTCGGGCTCCTCGAGCGCCGTGCTGATGCCGCCCATCAGTGCCTGGATCTCACGGTCCACGACGACGGCGTAGAGGCCTTCCTTGCCGCCGAAGTGCTCGTAGACGACCGGCTTGGAGACGCTCGCCTTGGCAGCGACCTCCTCGACCGTCGTCGCCTCGAAACCCTTGTCGGCGAAGAGCTTGCGCCCCACGGCGATGAGCTGCTCGCGGCGTTCCGGGCCGGTCATCCGGGCGCGAGGGCGGGAGCGGTCGGCGCGGTCTGAGCGGTCGGCGGTCACGCCGCCATTGTGCCTGTCCCGGTCTCGTGGGCCGCGACGGACGAGGCCGGACCCGACTTTCTTGCCGAATCCCGTCATGAAACGGCCCCTCGACACGTCTATGTCATTGGTAGGGAGGAGGCGGTTCGCGCGTGGCGCCGTGTGGGGACACGGTCCGGGCGAGACCGCCGGTGAGGTCGATCTCGACGCGAAAGGGGCGGGCGCGGATCGACCTCACCGTCATGCCCGACGACACTTCGGCAAAGACCCCCACGGGGCGGCCGTCGTGGCGCACACTGGTGAGGCACATCTGGCGAAAGGTGCCGCAGAGTGTCAGCACACACGATGGGACCACGGTCCGACACCATGACCGGTGCGCTCGCGACGGCCGGGGTCGAGGAGTCCGATTGCGTGCTGCTCGCGCGGGCGCGCTCGGGCGACGAGGAGGCCTTCGCGGCCCTCTGGCGCAGGCACCTGCCCGCCGCCCACGCCGCCGCTACGCCGTACCGCGGCCGCGTGTCCGCCGAGGACCTGGTGGCCGAGGCCTCCGCCCGCCTCTTCCGTCTCCTGAGCGAGGGGCGGGGACCGTCGTCGAACTTCCGGGCGTACTTCGTGTCGACGGTACGCACCGTCGGCGTCGACGCGATCCGCCGGGAGATGAGCCTCGTCCCGACGTCGACGACGGACCTCGACCTGCTGCCGGGCCCCGACGAAGGACTGTCGGCCCTCAGCGCGCAGGGCGTCGACACCGACCTGGTCCGAGAGGCGTTTCTCCGGTTGAGCGAGGGTGACCGACGGCTGCTCTGGCAGACGATGGTCGAGGGCCATCCGCCGCGGGTGGTCGCTCCCGAGCTCGGTGTGTCGGCCAACGTGGCCAGTGCGCGCGCGAAGCGCGCTCGTGACGAGCTCCGGGACCGCTATCTCGACTCCTGGCTGCGGCGCCGGGTGCCGGTCTGCGACGCGAGCGACTGCCGCTGGACCCTCGACCATCTCAGCGGTCACGTCCGGGGCCGACTGACGGAGAGGCAGCGGGCGCGCGTCGAAGCGCACCTGGCCAGCTGTTCTCGCGAGTCGGGACTGGCGCGGGAGCTGCAGCGCGTCTACGACGGGTTCGGTGCCCTGACCGGTCCGCTCCTCTTCGCGGCCGGAGCGACGATGCTCGGCGGACTGCCCGCGGGGGCGTTCGCTGCTCTGGTCGGGTCCAGCACGACGGGTGCGACGACGGGTGCGACCACGGGAGCCACGGCCGGCGCGACCACCGGCGCGACCACGGGCGTGACCACGGGTGCCACGGCGGGTGCCGGTGCTGCGGGTGGAACGGCCGGCGCGGGTGCAGCGGGCACGAGCGCCGTCGCCTCGGTCGGCGCCGGGTCCACCGTCGGAGGCGCCGCCGCAGGCAGCGCCGGTCTCGGCGGCACGCTCACCGCGAGCGGTGCCGGCGCGACGGCGTCCGGCGCGGCTGCAGGAGCGGGCCTGACCACGGGGGCGACCTCCGTGTCTGCCGCCACCGCTGCCGGCACGGCCGCCGCTGGTACGGCCACGTGTGCGGGGGCGGGCGGCGCCGTCCTCGCGGTGCCGGCCGCGGCGGGCGTGGCCGGGACCACCGCCCTCGTCTCGAGCGCGGCCATCGTCACTCCCGTCGCGGCGTTGACGGGCGGGTCGATCCTGGCCGGGACGGCGATCGGCCCACCCCTCGCCACCGCGATGGCCGGCCTCGTCGTAGGGCTCGGCCTCTCGGTCGCCCCGGCGGCGGCGCACGACCTCGGTACGACGACGACGTCGGTCGTCACCTCGGTCGACGGCGCCACGGCGGTGCTCGCCCCCGGCTCGGGGGCCGCGGCGGGCGTCGGCACGACTCCGGTCGACGTGCTCCACCTCGCCCTCCTCCCTGCGCCCGCCGACCCCGCGCCCGCCGATCCCGCGCCGACCGATCCCGCGCCGACCGATCCCGCGCCGACCGATCCCGCGCCGGTCGACCCGGCGCCCGCGGTCTCGGCGCCGTCCGATGCGACGCCCGTCGACCCAGCCCCTGCACCCCCGCCACCTGCGGACCCGGCACCTGCTGCTCCGGCACCTGTCGCTCCGGCACCCGCGGACCCCGCGCCGTCCGACCCGACACCCGTCGACCCAGCGCCTGCGCCCTCGGCACCTGCCGCTCCGGCACCCGACGCACCGGCACCGTCCGACGCGACGCCTGCCGACCCGACGCCCGTGGATCCGGCGCCCACGGCTCCGTCCGACGCGACGCCTGTCGACCCGACGCCGGTTGACCCGGCCCCTTCGGACCCGGCCCCTTCGGACCCGGCTCCATCCGACCCGATGCCCACGGATCCTGCTCCGGCTCAAGGCGATTCGGGATCCTCGACATCAGACCCTGTCTCCGCTCCGGCTGGCGGAGACTCGGCGGACCCCACGGCGACGAACGCGGCGTCCAGCCCCGCGGCCGAGAACGGCCAGCTGCTTTCGATCGGTCCAGGAGCCGACCAACCGGTCGATCCGCCGGCCGATCCGACATCCGTCGTCGCCGTCACGGCCCACGGCTCCGACGGTCCGCCGACCGGCGACCCGACGCCGGAGACGCCGACCGGCGACGCTCACCCGGCAGGTGCATGAGTCCGCGACGGAGCGACCCGGGGTCTGCACTACCCTGTCCACGTCCACGACGATCCCCGGTTGGTCTGCCGGCAGGGCCCGCCTGACTTTGAATCAGGACAAGCGACGCAGGTTCGACTCCTGCCCGGGGAGCAGGGGCCGGTGACGGTCCTCGGACGAGCGGCGTCGCCCGACATGCGTGGGGGTTCGCGGTCGAGCGACGCCTTGGCCGCTCGGCAGGGAGTTGGTGCCAGAGCCAGCCCCGGGTCCGCCAACTTAGGGGGGGACTGACGGGCCCGTCCTCCCATGGTCGCACGGTTGGCAGAGATCGGCGCCGCCTTGCGCCCGGCACCCCACCGGCGCCCTGTGCCACCGGGCATACGCCGTCGCGTGGGACGTCGATGTGAGTGGGGTCACGGCGCGCCCGTGGCCGGAGCGGCACCCTCGCTCCCCACGAGTAGCATGGCCGAGGCGCACCCCGGCGCCCGCGTGGGCCGGGGTCGTCCGCACCCGAGTGCACCCCGATCCAAAAAGGAGCTGCGCCCTGTGAGCGATCTACGGCCGACCGCCGTGATCGTCCTCGCCGCCGGTGAGGGCACACGCATGAAGTCCACGACCCCCAAGGTCCTCCACACGATCGGAGGCCGCAGTCTCGTGGCCCACGCGATCCGGGCGGCCCGGGGCACGAGCCCGCACCACCTCGCCGTCGTCGTGCGCCACGAGCGCGACCGCGTCGCCGAGCACGTGGCGCAGGTCGACCCGGAGGCGGTCGTCGCCGACCAGGACGACGTCAAGGGGACAGGGCGAGCCGTGGAGTGCGCGCTCGAGGCGCTGCCCGGCGACCTCGCCGGCACCGTCGTCGTCACCTACGGCGACGTGCCGCTGCTGACGAGCGCCACGCTCGAGGGACTCGTCGCGGCGCACCACGCGTCCGGTAGTGCCGTCACCGTCATCACGGCGACGCTCGAGGACCCCACGGGCTACGGCCGCGTCATCCGTGACGCGGAGGGCTCGGTCGTGGCGATCGTCGAGCAGAAGGACGCCGACGAGGAGCAGCGCGCGATCCGCGAGGTCAACAGTGGCCTGTACGCGTTCGACGCGGCGGTCCTGCGCGAAGCCCTCTCCGAGGTGGGCACCGACAACGCGCAGGGCGAGAAGTACCTCACGGACGTCATCGCCATCGCCCGCGGGCGCGGTCTCGGGGTGCGCGCGCACCTCGTCGCCGACCTCTGGCAGACCGAGGGTGTCAACGACAAGGTGCAGCTGGCCCGTCTCGGCGCCGAGCTCAACCGCCGAACCGTCGAGCAGGCCATGCGCGACGGCGCGATCGTCATCGACCCGGCGACGACGTGGCTCGACGCCGACGTGACGATCGGGCCCGACACCGTCGTGCGCCCCGGCACGCAGATCCTCGGCGCCAGCACGATCGGCTGCGACTGCGTCATCGGTCCCGACACGACGCTGACCGACGTCGAGGTCGGTGACGGTGCGAGCGTCGTGCGGACCCAGGCCGAGCTCGCGGAGATCGGGCCCGGCGCCACCGTCGGGCCCTTCTCCTACCTGCGACCCGGGACGCGACTCGGGGCGAAGGGCAAGATCGGCGGCTTCGTCGAGACGAAGAACGCCGACATCGGCGCGGGCGCCAAGGTGCCGCACCTGACCTACTGCGGCGACGCGACGATCGGCGAGGGCGCCAACATCGGCGCCGGCACGATCTTCGCCAACTACGACGGCGTCACGAAGGGCCACACGAACGTCGGGGCGCACAGCTTCGTCGGCAGCAACTCGGTCATCGTCGCGCCCCGGACGATCGCCGACGGCGCCTACGTCGCCGCGGGATCGGCCGTCGTCAGCGACGTCGCCCCGGGACAGCTCGCCGTGACCCGCGCGCAGCAGCGCAACGTCGACGGCTGGGTGGCCCGGCGCCGGGCCGGCACGAAGACGGACGAGGCCGCCCGGGCCGCGCAGGGGCAGGCCACCCCGGCGCAGACCCCCGGGCGGACCTCGGAGCAGACCTCAGAGCAGACCTCAGAGCAGACCTCAGAGCAGACCCCCGCGCAGACCTCCGAGACGAAGGACGCCCAGCGATGAGCGGCATCAACAAGGCGACCGAGAAGCACCTCATGGTCTTCTCCGGCCGGGCCCACCCGCAGCTCGCGCAGGAGGTCGCCGCGGCCCTCGGCACCGACCTCGTTCCGACGTCGGCCTACGACTTCGCCAACGGCGAGATCTACGTCCGCTACGAGGAGTCCGTCCGCGGCTCCGACGCGTTCGTCATCCAGAGCCACACCGCTCCGATCAACGAGTGGATCATGGAGCAGCTCATCATGATCGACGCGCTGAAGCGGGCCTCCGCCAAGCGCATCACCGTCGTCCTGCCCTTCTACGGCTACGCCCGCCAGGACAAGAAGCACCGTGGCCGCGAACCGATCTCGGCCCGCCTCATGGCCGACCTGTTCAAGACGGCCGGCGCCGACCGGCTCATGGCGATCGACCTGCACACCGCGCAGATCCAGGGCTTCTTCGACGGCCCCGTCGACCACCTCATGGCGATGCCGATCCTCGCGGACTACGTCGGCAAAAAGTACGGCCACCTCGACCTCGCCGTCGTCTCGCCCGACGCGGGGCGCATCAAGGTCGCCGAGGACTGGAGCTCACGCCTCGGCGGTGCTCCGCTCGCCTTCATCCACAAGACCCGCGACATCAACCGGCCCAACGAGGTCGTCGCCAACCGCGTCGTCGGTGAGATCAAGGGCCGCGTCTGCGTGCTCGTCGACGACATGATCGACACGGCCGGCACCATCACCAAGGCCGCCGACGCGCTCATGGACCAGGGTGCCGCGGGGGTCATCATCGCCGCGACGCACGCGATCCTCTCGGGCCCGGCCGTCGACCGCCTCAAGGCCTGCAAGGTCGAGGAGGTCATCGTCACGAACACGCTCCCGATCCCCGACGACCGCCGCTTCGACAAGCTCGAGGTCCTCTCGATCGCGCCGCTCGTCTCGATGGCGATCCGCGAGGTCTTCGAGGACGGCTCGGTGACGAGCCTCTTCGACGGCAAGGCCTGAGCGGCCACCACACGACGAGGGCGTATGCCGCCGGGACCCACCCGGCGGCATACGCCCTCCGTGCGTGACGGGTCCTCAGGCGTGCGCGGCGCGGCGGGCGCGGTAGGCGGCGGTGTGGGCGCGTGCCGCGCAGCCGCCCTCGCAGAAGCGACGCGAGCGGTTGCGGGAGAGGTCGACGACGACGTCGTCGCAGTCGGCGGCCTCGCAGACGCGCAGCCGCGCGAGCTCTCCGGCGCGCACGACGTCGATGACCGCGATCGCGGCCTCGACGGCCATCCGTCGGGCGAGCGGGGCATCGGCCGGGGTGGCGTGGACGTGCCAGCCCACGTCGTCGTGGTCGACGAGCTGGGGGACGGCGCGGGCCTCGGCGAGCAGCTCGTTGACGAGGGTCACGACGCCGGCCTCGTCCTCGTCCCAGAAGCCGCGCAGCCGGGGCCGCAGCGCCCGGACCGCTGCGAGCTCAGCGGCGTCGCGGTCGAAGCGGCCGGTCCACCCCTGGTCGCGGTAGAGCGACTCGAGCTCCTCGAGGGAGGTCAGGCGGTCGGGGTCACCGTCGCCGGGGACCGAGCCCGGCATCGTGTTGACGAGGGCTGCGGCAGCGGCGAGGGCGACATCGGTGTCATGGGTGAAAAGCATGTTGACTCCTGACGGATGCGGTCGCTACCGTCATGAGTGTAATCAATTTCGGTGCTGACATGATGCTCGCTCGACGCGAGCCGGTCGGCGGGAGCGGCGAGGAACTGTGATGGCGGAGCGAGTCGTGGTCGGAGAGCCCGCGGTAGTCGGCGCCGGGGGGAGCGCCGGGACGGACGGGGCTGCGGTGCCGCTGTCGCGGCAGGCCCGCCACCCGCTCGTCGGCCTCGGGGTCGCCCTCGCGTCGGCCGCGGCCTTCGCGACGTCCGGTGCCTTCGGCAAGTCGCTGCTCGTCGGTGGCTGGTCGCCCGGTGCCGTCGTGACGATGCGCATCACCCTGGCCGCCGTCGTCCTCCTCGGCCCTGCCCTGTGGTCGCTGCGCGGCCGGTGGGCGGCGCTGCGCCGCAACGGCTGGGTCGTCGTCGGCTACGGCCTCACCGGTGTCGCCGGCTGCCAGCTCGCGTACTTCAACGCCGTGACGCACCTGTCGGTCGGGGTGGCCCTGCTGCTCGAGTACCTCGCCCCGGTGCTCATCGTCGGCTGGCTCTGGCTGCGCCACCGGCAGGCACCGCGCCGCCTCACGCTCGCCGGGGTGGCGCTCGCCGTGGCCGGGCTGCTCCTCGTCCTCGACGTCGTGGGCGGGGGCGCGAGCATCAGCGTCGTCGGGGTGCTCTGGGGGCTCGGTGCTGCCGTCTGCCTCGTGCTCTACTTCCTGCTCGCCGACCACGTCGACGACGACGTGCCGCCGCTCGCCCTCGCCGGCGGTGGCCTCGTGGTGGGTGCGGCGTCGCTCGGCCTCGCGGGGCTGGTCGGCGTGCTCGACATGTCCCGGGGGGCGGCACGCGTGCCGCTCGGCGGCGTCGTCGTCGACTGGTGGGTGCCGGTCCTCGTCATCGCGGTCGTCGCCGCCGCCTTCGCCTACGTCACCGGCATCGCGGCCGTGCGGATGCTCGGGCCCAAGGTGGCCTCCTTCGTGGCTCTGACCGAGGTGCTCTTCGCGGTGCTCTTCGCGTGGCTCGTCCTGGCCGAGCTGCCGACGCCGGTCCAGCTCGTCGGCGGACTGCTCATCGTCGGCGGCCTCGTGGCGGTCCGTGCGGACGAGTCCCGCGGCCCCGGCCTCGTCGTCGACGAGCCCGTCACCGGGCCGGCCGCGCGGCCCTAGCCTCCCACCCTCGCGCTCCGCTCGGTCCAGGGCGCCGGGTCCGCCGGTGCGCCCTGGAGTGACCGCAGGCGGTGACGTCGCGACGACCGGTGGCGTGCTCCGGGCCACGTCGTGCTCCGGCTCCGATGCGCACCTGGCCCTCCGCGACCTCTCCTACGGGTCTCCGGGCGGGGAGAGCGCGTGGTGCTCCTTCGTGACCTCGCGCGTCGGCACGTCGTTCCCCTTCGAGCTGCTCTCCGGCAACCACGAGAGCAACGGCACCAACGCAAGCGCGTCGACCTCGTGCTGTCCGGTGAGAAGCACCTCTACCAGCGCACGAAGCAGCTGCGCGAGGGCACGGGGTGCGCGCGCGTCGCCGTCGTGCGTCGTGCGCGGAGGGGGCAGCTTCACGGACTCCTGGGTGCTCCGGCGTACGCCCTTCCTGTGACCCGTGGACGTCCGTGGATCGTGGATTTCACCGCCCGGGCGTCCGTCCCGTAAGATCGAGCAGTTGCCTCGGCGAGGGACGGTGCACGGCTGCCACGGCAGGGCGTGACGAGGTCCGTGATCGACGCGGTGGCCTGACGTGGAGCACTTCATGGTCGGGTTCGCCTCTGCGTGCGGCCCTGAACGACCGTCCCGCTCCGTCACTGCCGAAAACCGCGCGTCGTCCCGCGTCGAGGCCGACCACAGAGACCGCCTCATCCGAGATACCCAGGAGACCCCCGTGTCCGACAACACCAAGCTCGTCGCCGAGAAGCGCACCGACTTCGGCAAGGGCGCCGCCCGCAAGATCCGCCGCGCCGGCAACATCCCCGCCGTCATGTACGGCCACGGCACCGAGCCCGTGCACATCTCGCTGCCCGGCCACGACACGATGATGGCCCTCAAGCAGGCCAACGCGCTGCTGACGATCGTCGTCGACGGCAAGGAGCAGCTCGCTCTCGCCAAGGACGTCCAGCGCGACGCCATCAAGCCGGTCATCGACCACGTCGACCTCGTCGTCGTCCGCAAGGGCGAGAAGGTCACCGTCGACGTCGCCGTGCACCTCGAGGGCGAGGCCGCTCCCGAGACCGTCGTCACGCTCGACCACAACACGCTCCAGGTCGAGGCGCTCGCCACGAACATCCCCGAGAACGTCGTCGTCTCCGTCGAGGGCCTCGAGGCCGGCACGCAGATCCTCGCCGGCGCCGTCGAGCTGCCCGAGGGCGCGACCCTCGTCACCGACGAGGAGGCTCTCGTCGTCAACGTGACGCAGGCCATCTCCGCCGAGGCCCTCGAGGCCGAGCTCGCCGAGGC
Organism: Terrabacter sp. RAF57; assembly: GCF_052113925.1. Lineage (NCBI taxonomy): Bacteria > Bacillati > Actinomycetota > Actinomycetes > Micrococcales > Intrasporangiaceae > Terrabacter > Terrabacter sp. RAF57. The sequence continues at coordinate 43,887 of NZ_JBFRDT010000011.1, forward strand.
CGAGGCCGAGGCCGGCATCGAGCGCGAGGAGTCCGACGAGGAGGCCGCCGAGGCCGCCGAGGGCGAGTCCGCCGAGGGCGACGACGCCAAGGCCGAGAGCGACGAGGCCTGAGCGTCCGCTCCCTTCCGTGGCGCCGCGCGCCACACCACGCGTCCACGGGTCCCGCCCGAGCTCCGGCTCGGCGGGGCCCGTGCCCGCACCACCAGCACGACCGCCCCTGACCCGCGGGCTCGTCGCCCACCCAGCACCCACCGATCGAGGACCGCATGGACACCTGGCTCGTCGTCGGACTCGGCAACCCCGGGCCCGGATACGCCGGCAACCGGCACAACGTCGGCGCCATGACGGTCGAGGAGGTCGCCGGTCGGGCGACGGGTGGTCGGGCCACGTTCAAGGCGCACAAGGCCGCCCGGGCCCGCGTCGCCGAGGCGCGCCTGCGGGTCGGCGGCCCCAAGGTGGTCCTCGCCGTCCCCTCGATGTTCATGAACGAGTCGGGGTCGGCCGTCGCGGGGCTCGCGAAGTACTACGACGTGCCCACCGACCACATCGTCGTGCTGCACGACGAGCTCGACATCGACGCGGGCCTCGTCCGGCTCAAGCAGGGTGGCGGTGAGGGCGGCCACAACGGGCTGCGCTCCATCTCGCGCTCGCTCGGGACCCGTGACTACCTTCGCGTCCGCCTGGGCATCGGGCGCCCGCCCGGCCGCCAGGACCCGGCCGACTTCGTGCTCAAGGACTTCTCCAAGGCCGAGCGCACCGAGGTGCTGCCGTTCCTCGTCGACGAGGGGGCCGACGCCGTCGAGGCGCTCATCGAGGTCGGGCTGCTCGACGCCCAGCAGCGCTTCCACGCACCACGCTGACGGCCCGTGACCGTCGGGCCCGCGGCCCCTTCGACCCCCACCGAGCGGGCGCCCGCACCGGCGTCACGGCTGTCGCCGCACCGACCTAGACTGGAGGACCTGATGCCGCACCCACTGCTGTCCGCCTTCAGGGCGCTTCCCGATGTCCGCCACGTCCTCGACCAGGTGGGGCGGGCCCGTCTCGTCGACGTCTCCGCGAGCGACGGCACCCGGCCGTTCCTCGTCGCCGCGCTGGCCCAGCGCGCCGACGGGTCCGCAGCCGCGTCGACCGACCCGGCGGCCACCGAGCCCGCCCCTCTCGTCGTCGTCACGGCGACGACGCGCGAGGCCGACGACCTCGCGAGCGCCCTGGGCCTCTTCCTCCCCGCAGACCGCATCGCCGTCTTCCCGTCGTGGGAGACCCTGCCGCACGAGCGCCTCTCGCCCCGGAGCGACACCGTGGGCCGGCGACTGGCCGTGCTGCGACGGCTCGCGCACCCCGATCCCGACGACCCGGCATACGGCCCGCTCTCGGTCGTGGTGGCACCCGTCCGCGCCGTCCTCCAGCCCCTGACCAAGGGGCTCGGCGACCTCGTGCCCGTCGCGCTGCGTGCCGGCGACGAGCGCCCTCTCGAGGACGTCGTCGACGCCCTCGTCGGCGCCGCCTACACCCGCACCGACCTCGTCGAGCGACGCGGCGAGTTCGCCGTGCGCGGCGGCATCCTCGACGTCTTCCCGCCGACCGAGGAGCACCCGGTCCGCATCGAGTTCTGGGGCGACACCGTCGAGGAGGTCCGCTGGTTCAAGGTCGCCGACCAGCGCTCCCTCGAGATCGCCGACCACGGGCTCTGGGCCCCGCCCTGCCGCGAGCTGCTGCTCACCGACGACGTGCGCGCCCGAGCCCGGGCCCTTGCCGACCAGCTGCCCGGTGTCGCCGAGATGCTGTCCAAGGTCGCCGAGGGCATCGCCGTCGAGGGCATGGAGTCCCTCGCCCCGGCGCTCGTCGACGGCATGGAGTCGGTGCTCGACGTCCTGCCCGAGCACTCGATCGTGCTGCTCGCCGACCCCGAGCGGGTCCGCCGCCGCGCCCACGACCTCGTCGCGACGAGCGAGGAGTTCCTCGAGGCGAGCTGGGCCAACGCCGCCGCCGGCAACCAGGTGCCCGTCGACCTCCAGTCGCTGCTCGGCAGTGCGTCCTACTGGTCGCTCGCCGACGTCCGTGCCCTCGCCGAGCGGTCCGGTCGCCCCTGGTGGACGCTGACGCCCTTCGCGGCCGACGCCGACCTCGTCATCGAGGACGACGACGTCGACGAGCGCCTCGCCGTGCGCACCACCGACCCCGAGGCCTTCCGCGGCGACACCGACCGCGCCGTCGAGCACCTGCGCGAACGGGTCGCCGACGGCTGGACCGTCGCCGTCGTCACCGAGGGCCCCGGCCTCGCCAAGCGCGTTGCCGAGGTGCTGGGCGAGCACGAGGTCGCCGTGCGTCCCCTCGACACCACCCGCGACGACGCGCTCGAGCCGGGCTGGGTCCACGTCACGACCGCCACGCTCGGCCGCGGCTTCGTCCACGAGGGCGCCCGCGTCGAGGTGCTCACCGAGACCGACCTCACCGGGCAGCCCGGCAGCGGCACGTCCACCAAGGACATGCGTCGTATGCCGTCGCGGCGCCGCAACCAGGTCGACCCGCTGCAGCTGCGCCCCGGGGACCACGTCGTCCACGAGCAGCACGGTGTCGGCCGCTTCGTCGAGATGATGCAGCGCACCGTCGCCGGCGCGACCCGCGAGTACCTCGTCATCGAGTACGCCCCGGGCAAGCGGGGCCAGCCCGGTGACCGTCTCTTCGTCCCCACCGACCAGCTCGACCAGGTGACGAAGTACGTCGGTGGCGAGGAGCCCACCCTCAACAAGATGGGTGGCTCCGACTGGTCCAGGACGAAGTCGCGGGCCAAGCGCTACGTCAAGCAGATCGCGGCCGACCTCATCCGTCTCTACAGCGCCCGCCAGGCCACGAAGGGACACGCCTTCGCGCCCGACACCCCGTGGCAGCGCGAGCTCGAGGACGCCTTCGCCTACGTCGAGACCCCCGACCAGCTGATCAGCATCGACGAGGTCAAGGCCGACATGGAGAAGCAGGTCCCGATGGACCGGCTCATCTGCGGCGACGTCGGCTACGGCAAGACCGAGATCGCCGTTCGCGCGGCGTTCAAGGCCATCCAGGACGGCAAGCAGGTCGCGGTCCTCGTGCCGACGACCCTGCTCGTGAGCCAGCACCAGCAGACCTTCGCCGAGCGTTACTCGCAGTTCCCGGTCAAGGTCGCCTCCCTCTCTCGCTTCCAGAGCGACAAGGAGGCCAAGGACGTCATGGCCGGGATGGCCGACGGCACCATCGACCTCGTCATCGGCACGCACCGCCTGCTCGCCAAGGACGTCACGTTCAAGGACCTCGGGCTCGTCATCATCGACGAGGAGCAGCGCTTCGGCGTCGAGCACAAGGAGCTGCTCAAGACGATGCGCACGGCCGTCGACGTCCTGTCGATGTCGGCCACGCCCATCCCGCGCACGCTCGAGATGGCCGTCACCGGCATCCGCGAGATGTCCACGCTCGCAACGCCGCCCGAGGAGCGCCACCCGGTGCTGACCTTCGTCGGCGCCTACGACGAGAAGCAGATCACGGCGGCGGTGCGCCGCGAGCTGCTGCGCGAGGGCCAGGTCTTCTTCGTGCACAACAAGGTGAGCAGCATCGAGAGGGCGGCGGCACGCCTGCGTGAGCTCGTCCCCGAGGCGCGCATCGCCACCGCGCACGGCCAGATGGGCGAGCACAAGCTCGAGCAGGTCGTCGAGGACTTCTGGGAGAAGCGCTTCGACGTGCTCGTCTGCACGACGATCGTCGAGACCGGCCTCGACATCTCCAACGCCAACACCCTCATCGTCGAGCGCTCGGACGTCCTCGGCCTGTCCCAGCTGCACCAGCTGCGCGGTCGCGTCGGCCGTGGCCGCGAGCGGGCCTACGCCTACTTCCTCTACCCGCCCGAGAAGCCGATGACCGAGACGGCGCACGACCGTCTGCGCACCATCGCCAGCAACACCGACCTCGGCTCGGGCATGGCCGTGGCCATGAAGGACCTCGAGATCCGCGGCGCCGGCAACCTGCTGGGCGGCGAGCAGTCCGGACACATCCAGGGCGTCGGGTTCGACCTCTACGTGCGCCTCATCGGCGAGGCCGTGTCCGACTTCCGCGGCGACGCCGTCGACCTGCCGGCCGAGATCAAGATCGAGCTGCCCGTCGACGCGCACCTGCCGCACGACTACGTGCCGGGGGAGCGGCTGCGTCTCGAGGCGTACAAGAAGCTCGCGACGGTCGAGACGTTCGAGGCCGTCGACGAGATCGAGGCCGAGCTGCGCGACCGCTACGGCGCACCGCCGAAGCCCGTCGAGAACCTCCTCGAGGTCGCGCGGCTGCGCGTCGTGGCCCGCGAGGCGCGCATCGGTGACATCGGCGTGCAGGGCAAGGTCGTGCGCTTCGGCCCGGTCAAGGACCTCCGCGAGAGCCAACAGCTGCGGCTCATGCGCCTCTACCCGGGCACGCTCGTCAAGGACGCCCTCGGCACCATCCTCGTCCCGGCTCCGATGACGGCCCGGGTGGGCGGCAAGCCGCTCCGCGACGTCGAGGTGCTGACGTGGGCGCGGCAGCTCATCACGGCCGTCCTGCTCGACGACATCGCCGCCGCGTCGGGAGCCGCGGCCAGGGCCTCGGCGGGCGCTTCGTCGGGCGCGGCGAAAACCCGCGTGGCAGCACCGTAGGATGTCAGACGCATCCGCCAGAGGAGGAAATCAGTGAAGGCTTGGTCTGCTCAACCCGCGAAGCGCGTGGCCGTCGTCGGCATCGCCGCGCTCGGCGCCGTGTCGCTGCTCGGCGGGTGCGGTTTCGAGACGCGCCAGCAGGCCGCCGCCGTCGTCAACGGCGAGGTCATCCACGAGTCCGACGTGCGTGAGACGTACGACCAGCTCAAGGCGGCCAAGCTCGACTTCGCCGAGAACATCGTCGTCACCGCCCTCGTCGCGGCGCCGCTGCTCAAGGACGTCGTCGGCAAGTCCGGCAGCTGGAAGCCCGACGAGACGTACGCCTCGGTCATCTCCTCCATCCCCGACGCCACCGACACGACGAAGGAGTTCGTCGCGGCGGTCGCCCTCATCCAGTCGCAGAAGATGACGCCCGCCGACGTCGCCGCCTACCGCGCCGACCTCAAGAAGGCCGACATCAGCGTCAACCCCAAGTACGGCTCCGTCGTGCAGTCCGCCGAGGGGCCCGTCTACTTCACCATCGGTCAGCAGACGCCCAACTGGGTCAAGCCGGGCGGCAACACCGCCCCGGCCACCGCCCCCGCCACGGCCCCGGCCCAGTAGACCTCCGCAGCCCTGCGTCGTGACTGCCCGCGTCGTCCTGCTCGTCACGACCCCACGCATCGCCCCGGGTCTGCTGACCCGTGAGGCGTGGCAGAGCCTCGAGCGGGCGTATGCCGTGTGGGGCCGTCCCGACGAGCCGCAGGTCGCTGCGCTCGTCGAGGCCGGCATCGCGGTGCGTCCCCGCGAGGACGGTCACCCGGCCGACCTCGCGCGCGACCTCGTCACCGCCTCCGAGGTGGGTGACGTCGTGTGGGTCGGCTCGTCCGACGGTGACCCCGGCCTCAGCGACGCCGTCGCGGTCGAGGTGACCCGGCTGCCCGAGCCACCCGAGGTAGAGCTGCTCATCGGTTCGTTCGACGTGCCCGGTGCCCGGCTGCTCGACGTCGTCGCCGTCATGGACCGGCTCCGGTCGCCCGGTGGCTGCCCCTGGGACGCGAAGCAGACCCACGACTCGCTCGTGCCGTACCTCCTCGAGGAGGCGCACGAGGCCATCGAGGCCATCGAGAGCGGCGATCCGTCGCACATGCAGGAGGAGCTCGGCGACCTGCTGCTGCAGATCGCGTTCCAGTCCCGCGTGGCGCAGGAGCACCCGAGCGAGCCGTTCGACATCGACGACGTCGCCGGCGGTCTCGTCGACAAGCTCGTCCGGCGACACCCGCACGTCTTCGCCGACGTCGAGGCCGACACGGCCGACGCCGTCGAGGCCAACTGGGAGTCGATCAAGGCCGACGAGAAGCAGCACCGCACCCACCCGGTCGAGGGCGTCCCGAGCTCGCTGCCGGCCCTCGCCCGGGCCGAGAAGTACGTCTCCCGGCTGCGTCGCGCGGGCCGCGAGGACCTCGTCGACGCCGCCGTCGCCGGCGGGGGGCTCGGTGCGCAGCTGCTCGACCTCGTCCGCACGGCACGGGCCGAGGGCATCGACGCGGAGGCCGCCCTCCGCGAGACCCTGCGCGCTCTGGAGGCCGCGAGCGCGGCCAGCACGCACCCCGACGCCGACGCCTGAGCCGGCCGGACGGCATACGCCCTCGGGGTCGTGCCGGCCCAAGCGGGACGAATGGTGAGGGCCACGTCACCGGGGTGCGGTGGCGCGGCCCTCACCGGGCTGAGGATGCGCGTCAGTAGGCGCCGCGCGAGGCGAAGACGGCGTGGATGGTCTTGGCCATGATGGACAGGTCCTGGACGATGGACCAGTTGTCGACGTAGTAGAGGTCGAGGCGCACGGTGTCCTCCCAGGACAGGTCGCTGCGTCCGGAGACCTGCCAGAGGCCGGTCACGCCGGGTCTGACGTGGAGGCGGCGCTGGACGTCGGGCACGTAGCGACGGACCTCGGCCGGGAGGGCGGGTCGGGGGCCGACGAGGCTCATGTCGCCGTTGACGACGTTGATCAGCTGGGGCAGCTCGTCGATGGAGTAGCGGCGGATGAACGCGCCGACCCGGGTGATGCGCGGGTCGGCCTGGGCCTTGAAGAGGACGCCGTCGGCGTTCTGGTTCAGGTGCGAGATGCCGGAGAGCTTGGCCTCGGCGTCGATGACCATGCTGCGGAACTTGAGGCACTCGAAGAGCTCGCCGTCGCGGCCGACGCGGGTCTGCCGGAAGAGGATCGGTCCGCCGTCCTGGAGCTTGGTGGCGATCGCGACGAGGATCATCAGGGGCGCCGCGACGAGCAGCAGGAGCGTCGCTCCGGCGAAGTCGAAGGCGCGCTTGAGGCCACGTGAGGCGCCCAGGCTCTGCGGCTGCTCGACGTGGACGAGGGGCAGTCCGCCGACCGGGCGCATCGCCATCCGCCCCGAGCTGATGTCGCTGAGGCTGGGGACGACCGCCATCTGCACGTGGTGGCCCTCGAGGTCCCACGCGATGCGGCGGAAGTCGACGGCCGAGGGGAACGCGCCCTCGGTGAAGACGACCATGTCGGCCTTCTCGGCGATGACCGACTCCGCGGTCTGCCCGGTGTTCCCGACGACCGGCACCCCGCGCGGGGTCGCCGCGGTCGGGTGCGACGAGGGCGTCAGCGCGCCGACGATGCGGTAGCCGAGCCACGTCTCGCGCTCGAGCACCGCGGCGACGTCGTCGACGTGTGAGGCCGAGCCCGAGATGAGCACCCGGGTCAGCAGGTGGCCGTGGGCGTGGGCCCGGTGGACGAGCCGGCGGGCGTACCACCGCCAGAGCAGCACGAGCGGGACCCCGATCGCGAAGATCAGCACGAAGAAGCCTCGCGAGAGGTTGAACTTCGTCAGGTAGCTGAGGATCCCGATGGCCCCGGCCGTGAGGCCGGCCGCGCTGCACACCCGGGCGTACTCGATCGTGCCCACCCCCAGGTGGCTGCTCGTGTACGTCCCGAGCGCGAGGTTGGCGACCATCCACGCGGCGACGATCCACAGGCCGACCGACTGGGCGACCTGGTTGACGTCGTTCGCGGCGTTGAAGACGTCGAGACTCGTGCGTCCGACGGCCGCCAGCGCCGTCGCCGCCGTGATGATGACCAGGTCACCACCGGCGATCCCGAGCTGCAGCAGACGCTGCCCCCGGCCCCTCTCGCTGAGCGGCTGCGTCACCGGACGCGCGCTCACATTCAGTAGAACAACCCCCGACTCGCGCATGGGTTGACCCATGACAACACCCCACCCCCGGCACCCACTGGTGCCCTATTCACGACCAGCTCCACCCCCCCGGATGGCTAGTTGTGAGTATGCCTTCTCCCGGTCAGCCTTTGGTAAGGAAGTAGTAAAAATGTTTGGGCGGAAGGACCCCGGTTTGTCCCCGTGCCCGATACGTCCCGGTCTGCCCCACGTGCCCTTCCACCTGCCCGTATGCCGGGTCGCTCCACCGGCCCGGAGACCCCACGGGCTAGGCTCGTCCCCAGCACCTGTGCTCGGTGCGCGGGGGGTTCGCAGCGCTGCGACTCGTCCGCGCCGAGCACCCCATGAGCACCCATGAGCAGCACCAGCACAGGAGAGCCAAGTGGCCAGCATTGAGGAGATTGGCGCCCGCGAGATCCTGGACTCGCGCGGCAACCCCACCGTCGAGGTCGAGATCCGTCTCGACGACGGCACGTTCGCTCGCGCGGCCGTCCCGTCGGGCGCCTCGACCGGGGCCTTCGAGGCGTCCGAGCGGCGTGACGGCGACAAGGGCCGCTACCTCGGCAAGGGCGTCGAGCAGGCCGTCGACGCGGTCATCGAGGAGATCAACCCGCGCCTCGTCGGCTTCGACGCGAGCGAGCAGCGCCTCATCGACGCCGAGATGATGGCGCTCGACGGCTCCGCCAACAAGGAGAACCTCGGCGCCAACGCGATCCTCGGCGTCTCGCTCGCCGTCGCGCACGCCGCCGCCGAGTCGGCCGGCCTGCCGCTCTTCCGCTACGTCGGTGGCCCGAACGCCCACGTGCTCCCGGTCCCGATGATGAACATCCTCAACGGTGGGTCGCACGCCGACTCCAACGTCGACATCCAGGAGTTCATGATCGCGCCCGTGGGCGCGCCCACCTTCCGCGAGGCCGTGCGCTGGGGCGCCGAGGTCTACCACGCGCTCAAGAAGGTCCTGCACGAGCGCGGTCTCGCGACCGGCCTCGGCGACGAGGGCGGCTTCGCCCCGAACCTCGAGTCCAACCGTGCCGCCCTCGACCTCATCCTCGAGGCGATCAAGGCCGCCGGCTACGAGCCGGGCCGTGACATCGCCCTCGCGCTCGACGTCGCGGCGTCCGAGTTCTTCGAGGACGGCTCCTACGCCTTCGAGGGCGCGAGCAAGTCGGCCGACGAGATGATCGCCTACTACGCCGAGCTCGTCGAGGCCTACCCGCTCGTCTCCATCGAGGACCCCCTCAACGAGGAGGACTGGGACGGCTGGAAGTCCATGACCGACCTGCTCGGCTCCAAGGTGCAGATCGTCGGCGACGACCTCTTCGTCACCAACCCCGAGCGACTCGGGCGAGGCATCTCGACCGGCACGGCCAACGCGCTGCTCGTCAAGGTCAACCAGATCGGCACGCTCACCGAGACGCTCGACGCCGTGACGCTGGCGCAGAGCAACGGCTACCGCTGCATGATGAGCCACCGTTCCGGTGAGACCGAGGACGTCACGATCGCCGACCTCGCCGTCGCCACCAACTGCGGCCAGATCAAGACCGGTGCCCCGGCCCGCTCCGAGCGCGTCGCGAAGTACAACCAGCTGCTGCGCATCGAGGAGGAGCTCGACGACGCCGCCGTCTACGCCGGCACGGGCGCCTTCCCGCGCTTCGACGCGAGCCGCTTCGGCGCCGAGGGCTGACCTCGTGGCCGACCGCACGCCGTCCCGCCCGGGCCGCCCGTCGTCGACGGGCCGCTCGGGTGGTGGCGCGCGACCGGCCTCCCCCCGGCAGGCCCCCGGCGCGAAGCCCGGTCCGAAGCCCGGTCCGAAGCCCGGTCCGAAGCCCGGTCCGAAGGCCACGTCGAAGCCGGGGGCCGGTACCGGGACGTCGGGGTCGACGTCCACCGGTCGCCCGTCCTCGGCCCGGTCGACCAGCCGTGCGGGCGCGAGCCGCTCGTCAGCCACCCGGCCGGGTCAGTCCCGTCCGGGGGCTGCGCGCGCGAGCCGTCCCGGAGCCGGCAAGGAGCGCCCGGCCCTGGCGGCCCGGCCCCGCACCCCGCAGACGGCCCCGCCGTCGGCCTCGACGGCCTGGGTGCGCGGTGCCATCCTGCTCGGCATCCTCGTCATGCTCGCCGTGACCATCGTGCCCACCCTCCGATCCCTCGTCCAGCAGCGGGGCGACGCCGCGGCCATGCAGGACAAGGTCGCCGCCCAGCGGGACACCGTGGCCCGGCTCGAGCGCGAGGCGGCGCTGTGGAAGGACCCCGCCTACATCGAGGTCCAGGCCCGCGAACGCCTCAAGTTCGTGCGGGTCGGCGACCGCGCCTACACCGTCATCGACCCGTCGAGCAACGAGGCGAGCGCTCCCGCTGCGGAGCGCCCCGTCGTCGCCGCGCCCATGGCCAACGCCGCATCGCCGTGGTACGGCAAGGTGTGGCAGTCCATCCAGATCGCCGACCGACCCACCGCCGGGGTCAACCGCCCCAAGTGACCTCGTCGTCACCCACGGCACCCCCCCGGCGCCCCTGAGAGCCCGAGAAGTGAGTCCCGCGTGAGCGACCCCTCCCGTCCGTCCGCACCGGCCGTCGCCGGCGCCCACCACGCCGAGGTCGCCGACCTCGACACCGTCGAGCGCCAGCTCGGTCGCCGCCCGCGCGGCGTGGCCGAGGTGGCCCACCGCTGCCCGTGCGGGGAGCCCGACGTCCTGCGCACCGAACCCCGCCTGCCCGACGGCACTCCGTTCCCGACGACGTACTACGCGACGTGCCCGCGCCTCACCGGCGCGGTGAGCACCCTCGAGACGGCCGGGGTCATGAAGGAGATGACCGAGCGGCTCGCCCACGACGAGGGGCTCGCCGCCGCCTACGCGAGGGCGCACGAGCACTACCTCGCGCAGCGGGCCGAGCTCGGAGACGTGCCCGAGATCCACGGCATCTCGGCCGGTGGCATGCCGACCCGCGTCAAGTGCCTCCATGTCCTTGTCGGACACTCCCTGGCGGCCGGTCCGGGCGTCAACCCGCTCGGCGACGAGGCCCTCGCGATGCTCGACGACTGGTGGCTGCCGACGTCGTGCGCGGCCCTGCACGCGGCCGAGGACGCCGGCGTCGAGGGAGCCCCCGGTGAGTGACCGGATCGTCCGCGTCGGCGCGATCGACTGCGGCACCAACTCGATCCGTCTGCTCGTCGCCGACGTCGACCCGCTGACGGGGGCGCTCACCGACGTGCTGCGCCGGATGGAGATCGTCCGCCTCGGCCACGGCGTGGACCGCACCGGTGTCATCGCCCCCGAGTCGATGGAGCGCACGCTCGCCGTCACGCGGGAGTATGCCGCCTCGTGCCGTGAGCTGGGCGCCGTGCACGTGCGCTTCGTCGCCACCTCGGCGTCCCGCGACGCGCGCAACGCCTCGGACTTCATCGAAGGTGTGCGCGCGGCCTTCGTCGATCACTACGGCTCCGAGGTCTCGCCGGAGGTCGTCTCCGGTGACGAGGAGGCCGCACTGTCGTTCGCCGGCGCCACGGGTGGCCTGGCGGCCCAAGGTGTCTCCGGTCCTTACCTCGTCGTCGACCTCGGCGGCGGCTCGACCGAGCTCGTCCGCGGCACCGACCACGTCGAGGCCGCACGCTCGGTCGACATCGGCTGCGTCCGGATGACCGAGCGACACCTCGTGACCGACCCCGCCACCGACGACGAGGTCGCCGCTGCCACCCGGGACATCGACGCCGCACTGGACGTCGCGGAGTCCGTCGTCCCGCTCGAGGGCGTCGCGACGCTCGTCGGTCTGGCCGGCAGCGTCACGACGATCACGGCGCACCTGCTGCGCCTGCCGGCATACGACGCCGTGCGGATCCACCTGGCCCGCTCCACCCCGGCCGACATCGTCGCCGCCTGCGACGACCTGCTGGCGATGCCGCGCGCGCGGCGCGCCGAGCTGCCCCACATGCACCCGGGACGCGTCGACGTCATCGGCGCCGGTGCGCTCGTGTGGCGCCGCATCGTCGAGCGGGTCGTCGACCGTGCAGGCGTCACCGAGGTCGTCACGTCCGAGCACGACATCCTCGACGGCATCGCCCTCAGCGCAGCCCGGCGCGGCTGACCGACGCCTGACCGGGGTTCAGCGGCGGGGGAGCGCGGCAGCGAGGAAGGGCTCGTCGGCCTGCTCGTGCACGCGACGGCGGTTGGCGCGCAGGCGGGCCGCCATCCAGAGCGCGGCCGAGACGCCGAGCGCCCACGTGCCGTTGGAGACCGTCGCGTCGACGACGCCGTAGGTGACGAAGAAGAGTGTCACGAAGACGACGGCGCGCACGTGCTTCGCCGAGAGGCGCACGGCGGCGAGGAGCAGCCCTCCCCAGAGGAGGTACCACGGGTGGATGACCGGACCCGAGGCGCAGAGCACGAGCAGGGCTCCGGCCGTGGCGAGCACCGGGTTGCGCGGCGCGACGCGCCAGGTGATCCATGCGATGGCGGCCAGACCCAGGAGCAGCCCGATCGTCTGGGCGATGGGGACGGGCGCCGAGGTCACGCTCTCGGGCATGCCGGCGAGCCTCAGCAGCCACTCGACGACGCTGCCGACGAACGTCGGCGGGGAGAGCATCGAGCGCAGCGACACGGGCACGGAGAGGTTGGGGATCCAGCCCCAGCCCAGACCGGAGACCGCGGTGATCGCCGTGAAGGCGGCCGCGGTGACGCCGCCGTAGACGAGGCCGTGCCGGACCATCGCCTTGAGCCGTGCGGGAGCTCCGGGCTCCAGATCGGTCTGCGCCTGCAGGGCCATGCCGACGACGCCGATGAGCGCGAGGACGGCCGTCTGCTTGTAGGCGGCGGCCGCGGCGATCGTCACGGCCGCAACGACGAACTGGCCGCGGCTCGCGAGGAGCAGGGCGAAGGTCACGAGGGCGACCATGACGGCGTCGCCGTGGCCTCCGCCGACGAAGTGCATGAGGACGAGCGGGTTGAGCACGCCGAGCCAGAGGGCGTGCCGACCGCTGACGCCGTAGCGCTCAGCGAGGCGCGGCAGGGCGTAGGCGAGCAGCCCGACCGCGAGGAGCGCCGGCACGCGCATGGCCAGGGCCGAGACGTAGGCGTTCTCCGGGAAGATGCTGACGACGAGGTGCTGGACCTGCAGTGCGAGCGGACCGTAGGGCGCCGGCGTGTCGATCCACATCGGGTCGACCTGGTCGGCGAAGGGGCCGGGCACCCAGAACGGCCCCACGGCATACGGGTCCATCCCGCGCAGGACGATCTGTCCCTGCGCGGCGTAGCTGTAGGCGTCGCGGCTGAAGAGCGGCGGCGCGAGCATGATCGGCAGGCTCCAGAAGAGCCAGGCCATCGACGGGGCCTTGCGGCCGTGCACGGGGCGCATCCGCAGCCACGCGTCGACGAGCAGGGCCATGCCGACGGCGAGCAGGATCGTCGTGAGGACCCGTCCGGCGCCTGAGCCGAGCCACACGAGGCCGAAGCGCTCGATGAGCGGCGAGGCGGGAAGCTCGAAGGTGTCGGCGGGCAGGAAGGCGGGGCTGACGGAGCCGGCGGCCACGAGGGTCGTGCCGAGCGTGCCGCGCCGGACCATCGGGTCGGCCCACGTGCGCCGGAGCGCGGCGGAGAGGCGGTCACCGAAGTCGACGACGCGCGGGTCGACGACCCAGGCCGCGCGCGGCGGAGCAGCGGTCGTCGCGCCGGCGACACGATGCTCCAGCACCCGCTGCTCCTTCGTGTGGTGAGGGGTTCGCACTCGAGGTGCGGTACAGGTCGAGAAGGAGCGCATCGGAAGGGCCCCTGGACCTCGGTCTCGACGGCCAGTCTAGGCGGAGCGGGCGCGTGCGTGGCGTGCCACGCCAAGGCGTGAGCGTGGCGTTACCGAACCGTGCCGGGACAGCCGACGCCCGTGACGTACCCCCGGAGGGACTCGAACCCTCACCTGTGGCGATTTTAAGTCGCCTGCCTCTGCCGATTGGGCCACGGGGGCGGGGTCCCCAGTATGCCGTCGTGCCGGGTCGCCGGGGTCACCGCGGGGCGCGTCACGATCCCGTGTCGGGCGAGCACTTCTCGCGCGCGGGAACCTTCCGGTGCGGTGCGTTCGCTTACTCTTGGGGACAGTCGCCACGCCCAGTCGCGGGTCGTGGCACCCAGTGCTTTTAGGAGCGCACTCACATGGCAGGTGGAAACCCGGTCTTCGACCGGCTCAACAAGCAGATCGAGAAGGAGCGCTACGCCGGCTTCGGCTCGCCGCAGGGCAGCCCACAGCAGGCGCAGCAGGGCACCCAGGCTGCGACGACCGGTTACGCGGGCCAGGACGCGATGACGGCGCAGCAGCTCAACGAGATGTACGCGCAGCCGCCGGCCGGCCCGGCCGACACCGGTCGCGTCACGGTCGACGACGTCGTCGTCAAGAGCATCACGCTCTTCGTCGTCACGATCGCCGTGGCCTTCGTGTCGTGGTTCTGGACCGAGGCCAACACCGACATGACGCTGCCGTTCTGGCTCGGCGGTATGTTCGGCACGCTGATCCTCGGCTTCGTCATCGCCTTCATGAAGAAGGTCTCGGTGCCGCTGCTCATGGTCTACGCCGTGCTCCAGGGCGCCTTCCTCGGCGCCTTCAGCCAGTACATCGCGGCGATCCCGGACTACGACGGCGTCGTGCAGATGGCCGTCCTCGCCACGCTCTGCGTCTTCGTGGCCATGTACGTCGGCTACGCGACCGGCTTCGTCAAGGTCAACGACAAGACGCGCCGGATGTTCTTCTTCGCGATCGTCGGCTACGGCCTCTTCTCGCTGCTGCAGGTCGTGCTGCTCATGACCGGCGTCATCCACGGCTGGGGCTTCGGCGCCAGCGGCCCGCTCGGCATCGGCCTGTCGATCCTCGGTGTCGGCCTCGCGTCGTACTCCCTCGCCGTCGACTTCGACTCGATCGACCGTGCGGTCCAGATGGGCGCCCCGAAGAAGTACTCGTGGCTGCTCGCCCACGGCCTCATCGTCTCGATCGTCTGGCTCTACATCGAGTTCGTCCGTCTCTTCGCGCGTCTGCGCGACTGACGCGCTCGTGACACCTCAGAGCGTGGGTTCGCCGACCCCGCACGAGGTGTCCGACGAGCTCCGGCGCGTGGTCGAGCGGTGGCACCAGCTACCGCTCGACCACGCGCTTTCGCGTATGCCGTCCGTCCGGGCCCTCGTCCAGACGCTCGCCGACCGGGTGGCCGGGTCCCGTGGCGTCGACGCGCAGCCGGTGCCCGAGCTCGGGCCGGCCGTCGTCATGGACCAGCTGGCCGTCATGGTCCTCGACCTCTTCCGGGCCGAGCCAGACGCCGACCCGTCCGACGTCGCGGACGAGCTTGCCGGCATACGCCGTTGCCTCTAGTCGAGCACCTTCCCCGGCCCCGAACGTCGAGTGGGCCCCGTCCCCCCGGGGGCGGTGCCCCCACTCGCGGAGCGCGTTGATGAGCGTGCCGGTGATGCGGGCTCCGGTGGCGCCGAACGGGTGGCCGATCGCGATGGCACCGCCGTTGACGTTGAGCTTGTCGTAGTCCATGCCGATCTGGTCGGCCGACCCGATGACCTGCGCGGCGAAGGCCTCGTTGATCTCGTAGAGGTCGATGTCGCCGATCGACAGTCCGGCCCGCTTGAGCGCGAGGTTCGTCGCCTCGACCGGACCGAGGCCCATGATCTCGGGGGAGAGGCCCGTCGCGGCCGTCGAGACGACGCGGGCGAGCGGCTCGAGGCCGAGCTCCTTGGCCTTGGTGTCGCTCATGATGACGAGCGCCGCGGCGCCGTCGTTGAGGGGGCAGCAGTTGCCGGCCGTGACCGTGCCTTCCTGCCGGAAGACGGGGTTGAGTCCCTGGACGGCCTCGAGGGTGACGCCGGCGCGGGGGCCGTCGTCCTTGCTCACGACGGTGCCCTCGGGCGTCGTGACCGGCGTGATCTCCCAGTCGAAGAACCCGCGCCCGATGGCGGCTTCGGCGCGGTTCTGGCTCGTGACGCCCCACTCGTCCTGGCGCTCGCGCGAGATGCCGTAGGCCGTCGCGACGTTCTCGGCCGTCTGGCCCATCGCGATGTAGATGTCGGGGAGCAGGCCCTCCTCGCGGGGGTCGGTCCACGTCTCGTTGGTCTCGGCGATGCGCTTGGTGCGGGCCTGGGCGTCGGCGAAGCGGCCGTTCTGCTGGTCCTCCTTGGCGCCACCGGCGCCGGCCCAGTCGGTGTACTGCGAGACGCACTCGACACCGGCAGAGACGAAGATGTCGCCCTCGCCGGCCTTGATCGCGTGGAAGGCCATCCGTGTCGTCTGGGCCGAGGAGGCGCAGAAGCGGTTGATCGTCGCGGCCGGGGTGGCGTCGAGGTCGAGGAGCGTGGCGACGACCTTGGCCATGTTGGAGCCGTGCCGGCCCGAGGGCTCGGCGCAGCCGAGGTAGAGGTCCTCGACGAGGCGCTTGTCGAGGGCGGGCACCTTGTCGAGCGCGGCCTGGATGACGGTCGCGGCAAGGTCGTCGGGACGGACCTCCTTGAGCGAGCCCTTGAAGGCCCGGCCGAACGGCGAGCGGGCGGTCGAGACGATGACGGCTTCGGTCACGGGAGATCTCCTGGTGCAGCATCGACGGCCCGCGCGGCGGTGCGACGGGCGACTAAGCGCTTGCTCAGTCCCCACGATGGTAGGACGTCCTCGCACCGGTTGGACAGGCCACCGGCCATGACGTGCGTCTCGCCCACCCCACGCGTACGCCCGGTCAGCTCCGCCCCGCCAGGGCGCTTCGAGGACGCCTCCCGCCGAGCGGGTACGACTCCGAGGTCCGCCTGGGCGACCGCTAGGGTGGATGAGTTGTCGGCGCCTCCACGCGCCGGCCGGGTCCGGACGCTCACGCCGGACCCTCCGACGATCAGGGGGCACGCCCACCATGAAGACCTTCACGACCCGCGTCGTCGCCGTGTCCGGCGCGATCGCGATCAGCCTCGGCGCCGCCGCGTGTTCGAAGTCCGAGACGCCCGCCACCGGCTCCACCAGCTCGAGTGCGTCGACGCCCGCCGCCTCGGCGAGCTCGTCCACGTCGGCCGCCAGCGACGCGCCCGAGGCGTCGGAGATCCTCGACAAGGCCAAGACGAACGCGCTCGCCGCGACGTCGGGCGCCTTCGTCGGCCAAGTCGACCAGAGTGGCAAGACGATCAAGATCGACTTCAAGGGCACGAGCGACGGCAAGACCGCCGACATCGCCATCGAGCTGGAGGGCGACGGCAAGGCGCGCGTCATCTCCGTCGGCGACGCCGTCTACATCCAGGGCGACGCGACCTTCTGGAAGAAGCAGGGTGCTCCGGCGTCGGTGCAGAACGCCGGCGACAAGTTCATCAAGGCGCCGTCCTCGGCCGGGTCGATGACCCAGAGCCTCAGCCTCAACAGCTTCCTCCAGAAGGCCTTTGGCGCGGTCACGCCCCAGCAGCTGGCCACCGACGTCGCGAGCGAGAACGTCGGCGGCGTGGACTGCTGGGTCCTCACCGACAAGAAGGGCAAGTCGGAGGGCGCGCTCTACGTCTCGAAGGACAAGTTCGAGGTCGTGCGCTTCACCGGCTCCAAGGCCAGCCCCGGTCAGCTCGACTTCTCGCAGTGGAACGCCGACCTCGGCATCAAGGCGCCCGACGCCAGTCAGATCATGAAGATCAGCTGACCTCGTCCACCCTGCGAGGGGGCCGTCCGCATCAGCGGGCGGCCCCTTCGGCATGTCCCGGTCAGTGCAGGACGGGGTCCTCGGCGCGCCCGCCGGCCGGCCGCTCGTCGGTGCCGCCGGAGTGGTCGGCCGAGTCCGTCCGGTCGGTGACGTCCGACGGGGCCGGGTCCAGGTCACCGAGGCCGTATGCCGTCCCGGATGGCCCAGCATCCGGCGCGGTCGGGTCGCCGGGCACGGTGGGGCGGATGCGGTGCAGCAGCACGGCCCAGCGTCCGTGGGCCCCGCGCGCTTGGCCGCCCACCTCGGCCGGAGCCACCTCGGTGCCCGGCTGGGTCACCGCCTTGGTCGCGGCCACGGCCAGCGGCCCGACGCTCTCGCCGCGCCGCAGGTTGGGCTCGGTGGGGGCACTGCCCTCGCCGAAGAGGTCGAGCGCCGCGCTCACCGTCGGGAGCAGGGCGGCGGCGACGCGGGCGTAGCCGGCCGGGCTCGGGTGGAAGCGGTCCTTGCTGAACATGACGTGCGGCTCGGCCGAGAACGCCTCGCTGAGCAGGTCGCCGATCGACACGGCGCGTCCGCCGGCCTCGACGACAGCGACGGTCTGGGCCGCTGCGAGGTCACGCGACCAGCGGCGGGCGAGCAGGCGCAGCGGCTGGGGCACGGGCTGGATGGCGCCGAGGTCGGGGCACGTGCCGACGACGACCTCGGCCCCGGCCTCCCGTAGGCCGCACACGGCCATCTCGAGGTGGCGCACGGCGATCGAGCGGTCAATGCGGTGGGTCACGTCGTTGGCGCCGACCATGATGACGGCGACGTCGGGCTGGGGGACGGCCGCGAGGCCGCGCTCGAGCTGCTCGTCGAGGCCGGTCGACTCGGCGCCGATGACGGCGACGTTGGTCAGCTCGACAGGGCGGCCGCTGAAGGCGGCGATGCCGCTCGCGATCGTCGCCCCGACCGTCTGGTGAGGGTGTTCGGCGCCCATCCCGACCCCGGTCGAGTCGCCGAGCACGAGGAACCGCACCGGCGTCCCCGGGCCGGACCCGTAGGTGCCGCTGTCGGACGGTGCGCCCTCGAAGTGCTGGCCCACGATCCTCCGGGCCATCATCGCCTCGCCGCGCAGGATGCCGTAGCCGAGGGCTCCGAGCGCGCCGAGACCGGCGACCCCCATCCCACCGCCGTAGGCGGCCGCCTGGGCGATCTTGCGCGCGCGTCGTGCACGCCCCATGCCGGACCCCCTTCCTCTGCCGGGTCGAGATGCTCGACCGGGTCCACCACGGTAACGCCCGGGCCGGACGCTCCGTGCCGCTTCGCACGTCCTGCCGGCGCGGTGGCGGGCACCCGCGTGTCTCGGACCGTGGGACGGCCCTCCTAGGATGGACGCGTGAAGTACGCAGAGAACGTCGCCGACCTCGTCGGCAACACGCCCCTGGTCAAGCTCGGCTCCGTCGTCGCGGACGCGGGGGTGAGGTGCACGGTGCTGGCGAAGGTCGAGTACTTCAACCCCGGCGGCTCGGTGAAGGACCGCATCGCCCTGCGCATGGTCGAGGCCGCTGAGCGGGACGGCCTGCTGAAGCCCGGCGGCACCATCGTCGAGCCGACGAGCGGCAACACCGGAGTCGGTCTGGCCCTCGTGGCGCAGCGCCGCGGCTACCACTGCGTGTTCGTCTGCCCCGACAAGGTGAGCCAGGACAAGCGCGACGTGCTCAAGGCCTACGGCGCCGAGGTCGTCGTCTGCCCGACGGCCGTCGAGCCCGAGCACCCCGACTCCTACTACTCCGTCTCCGACCGCCTCGTCCGCGAGATCGACGGCGCGTGGAAGCCGAACCAGTACTACAACCCCGAGGGTCCGAACAGCCACTACCTGACGACCGGACCCGAGATCTGGCGCGACACCGACGGGCGCATCACGCACTTCGTCGCGGGCGCGGGCACGGGCGGCACGATCAGCGGCACCGGCAAGTACCTCAAGGAGGTCAGCGACGGCGCCGTGCGCATCATCGCGGCCGACCCGGAGGGCTCCGTCTACTCCGGCGGCACGGGCCGCCCCTACCTCGTCGAGGGCGTCGGTGAGGACTTCTGGCCGGGCGCCTACGACCCGTCCGTCGTCGACGACGTCATCGCCGTCAGCGACGCCGACTCCTTCGAGATGACCCGCCGACTCGCCCGCGAGGAGGGCCTGCTCGTCGGTGGCTCGTGCGGCATGGCCGTCGTGGCCGCGCTGCGTGCCGCGAAGGACCTGCCCGAGGACGCCGTCATGGTCGTGCTGCTGCCCGACTCCGGCCGCGGCTACATGAGCAAGATCTTCAACGACGAGTGGATGCACTCCTACGGCTTCCTCAACGACCACACCGAGGCGACGGTCGGGTCCGTGCTCCACGGCAAGTCCGGTGACATGCCGGCCCTCGTGCACACCCACCCCAACGAGACGATCCGCGACGCCGTGCAGATCCTGCGCGAGTACGGCGTCTCGCAGATGCCGGTCGTCAAGGCCGAGCCGCCCGTCATGTCCGGCGAGGTCGCGGGTTCCGTCAGCGAGCGGGCCCTGCTCGCAGCGCTCTTCACCGGTCAGGCGCACCTCGCCGACTCCGTCGAGAAGCACATGGAGAAGGGCCTGCCCCTCGTCGGCGCCGGCTCACCCGTCTCGGCGGCCCGCAAGGAGCTCGAGGAGTCCGACGCGATCCTCGTCGTCGAGGACGGCAAGCCGATCGGTGTGCTGACCCGGGCCGACCTGCTCGGCTTCCTCGCCGACTGACCCCGTCAGTTCCCGGTCAGCTCTCGTCCGAGACGCCGTATGCCGCTGGGCTCGCTTCCACGAGAAGCGAGCCCAGCGGCATACGTACGAAGCGTGGTGTGGCTCAGGCGTCCTGCTTGGCCTTCGCCTCGGCCTTCTTGGCCTGCTTGAACTCCCGCACCTTGAGAAGGGAGTCGCCGTCGACGACGTCGGCGACCGAGCGGTAGCCGTCGAGAGCGTAGTCACCGGCGACGGCCTCCCAGCCCTCCGGCCGGACCCCGAGCTGCTTGGCGAGCAGCGCCACGAAGATCTGTGCCTTCTGCTTGCCGAAGCCCGGCAGCTCCTGGACCCGCTTGAACAGCTCCTTTCCCGTCGTCGCCTCGGTCCAGAGCCGGGTCACGTCGCCGTCGTAGCGGTCCTCGACGAGGGCAGCGAGATCCTGCAGCCGGGCCGCCATCGAGCCGGGGAAACGGTGGATCGCCGGAGGGGTGCTCGCCATGGCCTTGAACTCCGCGGGGTCCGCTGCGGCGATCGCGGCGGGGTCGAGCGTGCCGAAGCGGCTCAGCACCTTGTAGCCGCCGCGGAACGCGTGCTCCATGCCGTACTGCTGGTCGAGCATCATCCCCACGACGATGGCGAAAGGGTGCTCGTCGAGGACCTGGTCCGCGGCGGGATCGTTGGCGATGTGGAAGGCCATGCAGGCATGCTCTCACGCGTCCGTCGCCTGCCGGTGGGACCGGCGGGGACCGAGGCGACCGGGAGGGGAGGACTACCGCGTCGGGACCCGGACCCACGACCCGGGTCCGCCGGTGACCTCTCCGGCGCCTGCGGTGAGCGCGCCGACGAGCCCGCGCACGGAGTCCCCGGTGCCGGGCTCGACCGCGACGTCGAGGACGAGCCCGGTCGCGCCCCACGTCGTCGAGGTGACGGCGCAGCCCGGGTGGCCCCGCAAGGCGTTCTCGACGCGGGGCGCGTCGGCGCTGCCCACCGTGACGACGAGCCCGTCGCGCCGCGCGTACGCCACCACGGTCGCAGCGTCGACGGCGGCGGAGACGGCGTCCCCGTACGCGCGGATCAGGCCTCCCGTGCCGAGCAAAGTGCCACCGAACCACCGGGTCACGACGGCGACGACCTCGGTCAGGCCCTGTCCGCACAGCACGTCGAGCATCGGCGCGCCGGCCGTGCCCGACGGCTCGCCGTCGTCGTTGCTGCGCTGCGTGCCACCGTCGGGCCCCAGGACGAACGCCGTGCAGTGGTGCCGCGCGTCCCGCGTGACCGACCGCACCGTCTCGACGAACGCCCGGGCGTCCTCCTCGGACGGCACCGGCGCGACGTCGCACACGAAGCGCGACCGCTTCACCTCGAGCTCGGCGGAGGCCGGGGACGCGAGGGTGAGGTAGCGACGTGGCGGGCTCAGCGGCATACCTTCTCGGGCGGTGGGCGGGACGCTCCGAGTATGCCCTCGAACCGGGGAGGACTCCCCATTGCACGGGGATGCGCCGGCAGGTGAGGATGGGCCCGGTGTGCAGGGGTGAAGGGGAGATCTGTGTTCTCGAAAGGTGCTGACGTCGACGCGCTCCGCGACTCGGCGGGCCGGATGGCGTCGTTCGGCCGTGACGTCGACGTCGTCCGCGCGCGTGGGCAGCGAGCGGTGTCGACGATGCAGCGGGCCTGGCAGGGGCCGGACCTGCAACACCTCGTCGAGCGGTGGCGGCGGGTCGAGCACGACCTCACGCGCATCAGCACGGAGTTCGACCGGCTGTCGCGACGCCTGCACGACAACGCCGACCTCCAGCACCGCTCGAGCGGAAGCTCCGCGGCCGGAGGGTCGCACGACGGCGTCGGCGGTGGCGGTGGTGCTGTGGCGCCCGCGGGCGGTCACACGGGTGGCCACGGGGAAGGTCACGGGCGTGGTCACGGGGGTCGACCCACGCTGCACGCCGCGTCTGCCGCCGGGTGGTCGCAGGTCCTCGTCGGGTGGGGCCCGGACGGCGGTCGACCGCTCGTCACGCCGGGCGTTCCGCAGCCGCTGCACGGGATGGGCTGGGGTCACTGGTTCGGCAGCCCGTCCGTCGGTGCCGGGTCGGGGCCGGTCGACGCGACGTACGGCCCGGTCCTTCCTGCCGACGTGGCAGCGGCGGCAGCGCACGGTCTCGGCCTGCCGATCCGCTGAGGACGCCCGAGCAGTCGGGACGGCTCAGCACGGTCGGGTCGCGGCTCGCCCGGACCGTGGCCTCGCGCGGACAGCCGTGCCCGGGCTGAGAGACTGGCGCCATGCACCCGTTCGCAGTGGCCCTCGGCGGCGCCGTGGGCACGCTGCTCCGGCTGCTCCTGACGATGGGCGGCAGCGGCGCGGCCGGCTGGGACCCGCGGATCAGCGTCATCAACGTCGTCGGCGCCTTCCTGCTCGGGGTGCTCGTCCGGCTTCCCGTGCGGCCCCGACTGCGCTCGATGCTCGCCTCGGGCGGCCTCGGCTCGCTGACGTCCTTCTCGGCGCTCAGCATCGCCTTCGTCGACGGCACCCCCGGGTATGCCGTCGCGCTCGGCCTGCTGACGAGCATCGTCCTCGGGGTGGCCGCGGCGGCCCTGGGCATGTGGCTGGGTGGCCTGCTCACCGAGGGTGACAGGGAGACCGCGTGAGCGCGGTCGCGTGGTGGGGCTGGGCGCTCGCCGTGGGAGCCGGCTCGATCGGCGCCCTCCTGCGGACGTGGCTCGTGCGGACGCTGACGAAGCGTCCGCTACCCTTCGGTGTGCTCGCCGCCAACGTCGTGGCGTCGGTGGTCGGTGGAGCGGTCGTGGCCGACCGGGTCGAGCTGGGGCCGACGTGGTCGCTCGTCCTCATCGGTGGCTTCTGCGGCGGCCTGTCGACCCTGTCGACGCTCGCGGCCGACACGGTGGAGCTGTGGCTCGAGAACCGTCGCCGTGACGCCGTCGGCAACATCGCCGTCAACGTGGCACTCGGGTTGTTCGCGGCCTGGGGCGCCTGGGCGCTCGTCAGCTGAGGTAGCGCTCGACGACGACGTCGACGAGGGCCTCGGGCGCGGGTTCGTGGGGCAGCAGGAGCGGTGGGGTGACGACGTCCGCGCCGGACCTGCCGGCGAGGTCGGCGAAGAAACCGGGCGCGAGAAGGTAGGTGGCGACGACCACGCGACGCCCCGGAACGCGTTGTGCCGCAACGGCCTCGGCGAGCTTCGGCTCGGCGGCCGACAGGTAGCCGGCTACGACGGGTCGCCCCAGGCGCCGGGCGAGCGCGGCGGCGACGCGCTCGCAGTCGGCGACCGCCGAGGCCTGCGACGACCCGGCGGCACCGAGCACGACGTCGTCGTCGTCCCGCAGCCCGGCCGCCACGAGCCGGTCGCGCAGCAGGTCGGCGAGGCGGTCGTCGGGGCCGAGGGCCGGTGCGACCGTGGTGCCGGGCACTCGCTCGGCGGCCTCGGCGAGGTCGACGTAGACGTGGTAGCCGGCCGACAGGAGCAGCGGCACCAGCCGGGCGGGCGCGTCGTCGTGCAGGGACGACAGCACGGCGGCAGGGTCCGGGGGCTGCACGTCGACGAACGCCGCACGGACGGTGAGGTCCGGGCGCCGCGCGGCGACCGCCGCGACGAGGCTGCCGATGGCCGACCGGCCGGCGGCCGACGACGTGCCGTGCGCCACCGCCACGAGCACGGGCGCAGGTGCGGGCACGGGGCTGGTCATGGGCTCACTCTGTCAGGTCGGTGTCACGTCGGGTCGGAGCGTGGGCTTCGGGGGGACGCGTGACGGGACCCGGTCGGGCGACCGCACGGGACGCATACGCCCGGGTGAGTCCGCCGTTACCGGGGCATCGCGGGATGGAAACGCGGACGAAACACACGCTTCCTACCGTGGGAGCCGACGTGGACCACGAGCTGCGACGGGAGGCCGCCGTGCTGATCGAGACCGACCTGACGGGACTGCCCGTGCTCGTCGTGGGGCCTCCGGGCCTCACCGCCCCCGTCGTGCGTCGTCACGAACGGGCCGGTGCCGTGGTCACGGTCGCCGCCTCGCCGGGGGACGTGACGGACGAGGTGTGCGCACGTGCGCGGCTCGCGGTGCTCGTCGGGCCCGGAGCCGGCTGGGGCTCGGTCCGTGACGCGCTCGCGGGACGGTGCCCCGTCGTGACCGAGCCGGTCCCGGATGCGCCCCGGGGCCGGGTCGTCCTCGTGGGGGCGGGTCCCGGGGGTCTCGAGCTGCTGACGCTCGCCGGGATCCGCGCCCTCGCGGAGGCCGACGTCGTGCTCGCCGACCGGCTCGCCGAGGTCGGTGACGTCGCCCGCCTCGCCCCGGGGGCGGAGGTCGTCGACGTGGGCAAGCGGCCGGGGCACCACGCAGTGCCCCAAAACGAGATCGAGCGGATCATGGTCGCGCGCGCCCTCGCCGGCCTCACGGTCGTGCGGCTCAAGGGTGGCGACCCCTATGTCTTCGGCCGGGGCGGCGAGGAGGTCGCGGCGGCCGTCGAGGCGGGGCTGCCCGTGACGGTCGTCCCCGGGGTCTCGTCCGCCGTCGGCGTGCCGGGGAGTGCCGGCATACCGGTGACCCACCGCGGTGTCAGCCACGCCTTCACCGTCGTGTCCGGCCACGTGCCGCTCGAGCCCGAGCAGGCGAGCGCGCTCGCGGGACTCGGGGGAACCGTCGTCTTCCTCATGGGGATGCACAACCTCGTCCCGCTGACGACGGCGCTGGCCCGGGCCGGACTCGCCGCAGACACCCCGGCTGCCGTCGTCGAGCGCGGTTTCACCCCCGACCAGCGCAGCATCGTCGGGACCCTAGCCACGCTGCCCGACCTCGTCGTCCGGGCCGGGGCGTCGTCGCCGTCGGTCATCGTCGTCGGCGAGGTCGTGCGCCAGGCCGAGGTCTGGGCGCGTCGCGTGGGGTCCCGGGGCGCCGACGGCCTCGCGATGGACGTCGTCGCGTGAGCGAGCCGGGCGTCTCGTCCACGCGAGAAGCCGGGGCAGCGCGGCGCAGCCACCCGCCCACGGCGTGGTCGGCCGAGCTGACGGGACCCGATCCCGACGCCGTGCGCGTGGACCCCACCGGTCCGGTGCTCGACGGCTTCCGGATCGCCGTGACGTCCGACCGGCGGTCGGGAGACCTCATCGACGCCTTCGTGCGCCGCGGCGCCGAGGTGCTGCACGCGCCGGCCGTGCGGATCGCCCCCGTCGAGGAGGACGAGATCCTCATCGGTGACACGCGCGCCGTCATCGACTGCCGCCCCGACGTCGTCATCGTCACGACGGCCTACGGCTTCCGGCGCTGGATCGAGGCGGCCGATGCGGCCGGCCTCGGTGAGGACCTGGCGCGAACCCTCGACCACGCCCGCGTCATCGTCCGCGGACCCAAGGCGCGCGGCGCCGTGCGGGCGGCGGGCCACGTCGACGACGGCATCGCCGACGACGAGCGGACCGCGTCGACCGTCGGGCTAGCCCTCGAGGGCGGCGTCGTCGGGAGGCGGGTGGCCGTGCAGCTGCACGGCCACGAGGACGTCGAGCAGCTCGAACGGCTCCGGTCGGCCGGGGCGACGGTGCTGACCGTGGCGCCCTACCGCTGGGTGCGGCCGACCGACGAGAGCCGGCTGGGACGTCTCGTCGCGGCCGTTGCGGCCCGTGAGGTCGACGTCGTCACCTTCACGTCGGCGCCGGCCGTCGACGGACTCGTCTCTGCCGCAGCGCAGCTCGGCATGGACGGCGTGCTCGTCGATGCCCTGCGGTGCGGCGTCACGGCCGCTGCGGTCGGACCGGTGACGGCGGCGCCGCTGCTCGACCTCGGGGTGACACCGATCGTGCCCGACCGCTTCCGGATGGGCGCGCTCATCCGCACCGTCGTCGAGCACCTGACGCTCCACGGCGTCGCCGAGGTCCAGACCGCGCTGGGTCCGCTCGTCGTGCACGGGCGGGTCGTGACCTTCGGCGGCGAGACGGTGACCCTGGCCCGCGGGCCGCGGGCGATGCTCGCCGCCCTGATGTCCGAGCCGGGCGTGGTGCTGAGCCGCGAGCGGCTCCTCGACGAGCTGCCCGAGGCCGAGAACGAGCACGCGCTCGACATGGCCGTGAGCCGGCTCCGGTCAGCGCTGCCCGACCGTCACCTCGTGCAGACCGTGGTGCGACGGGGCTACCGGCTCAACGTGTAGCGGCGGCCGCCTCGGCGTCGCCGACGATCGCGGGCGCGTGGTCGGCGATCCAGTCCATGAGCGGCACCATCCGCTCGGCGAGCTCGCCGCCACGTGCGGTGAGGGTGTACTCGACGTGCGGCGGGACGACCGGCCGGGCGTCCCGGTGGACGAGCCCGTCGGCCTCGAGCATGCGCAGGGTCTGGGCGAGCATCTTCTCGCTGACGCCTTCGGCGCGACGGCGCAGCTCGCTCCACCGCAGCGGATCGCCCTCGGCGAGGGCGAGGATGACGAGTGTGCCCCACTTGCTCGTCACGTGGTCCAGTACCACGCGGCTGGGGCAGTCGGAGGCGAAGACGCCGTCGGGGAAGTGCCGACGCAGGGTGGGACTAACCGTCATGTCAGTACCTTACTTCAAAGTGGGTACTAACTTCTGGGAAGCATGCTGTTGTGGCGGTCGTTCTGGAGGGTGTCAGCCCCACCCGAAAGGAACGTCATGACCCATCTCGTCACCGGTGCCAGCGGTCACCTCGGCCGTCTCGTCGTCGAGTCCCTCCTCGAGCGCGGCACGCCCGCCGCCGACGTCCTCGCCATCGCCCGCAACCCCGAGTCCGTCGCCGACCTGGCTGACCGCGGTGTCGTGGTGCGCCGCGCCGACTACACCGACCAGGCGTCGCTCGACGCTGCGTTCGAAGGTGTCGACCGGCTCCTCCTCGTCTCCGGAAGCGAGGTCGGCCAGCGCATCGCCCAGCACGCCAACGTCATCGATGCGGCGAAGCGGGGCGGGGTGGGCTTCCTCGCCTACACGAGCATCACGCGCGCCGACACGTCCGACCTCGTGTTGGCCGCCGAGCACCGTGTCACGGAGGAGCTGCTCGCAGCGTCCGGCCTGCCGCACGCCCTGCTGCGCAACTCCTGGTACCTCGAGAACTACACCGGCCAGCTGCCGACCGTCCTCGAGCACGGCGCCGTCCTCGGTGCCGCCGGCGACGGGCGCGTCAGCGCCGCGACCCGGGCCGACTATGCCGACGCCGCCGCCGTCGTGCTCGCGGGTGAGGACGGACGCGGTCACGAGGGCGCCGTCTACGAGCTCGGTGGCGACGACGCGTTCACCCTCGGCGAGCTCGCCGAGACCGTGGGTCGCGTCGCCGGACGCGAGGTCGCCTACCGCGACCTGTCCGTCCCCGACTACACCGCGGCTCTCGTCGCGGCCGGCCTCCCCGAGGGGTATGCCGGCGTGCTGGCCGACAGCGACCGCGGGATCGCCGCGGGGGCCCTGTTCACCGACAGTGGCGACCTGTCGCGTCTCATCGGCCGCCCGACGACCAGCCTCGAAGGCGCCCTGAGCGCCGGCTTCGTCGCCACCACCCCCACAGCCTGACCCCGCTCGCCCCGTTCCACCCGTCGAAAGGCCACACACCGGGCTCCGGTTTGTGGCCTTTCGACGATGGGGACCGGCAGATTCTGGCCTTTCGACGGCGGGGGACCCGCAGATCGTGGCCTTTCGACGGTTCAGGGCAGCGGGAGGCCGACTCGCACGATGCCGTGCTGGACGCGGACGGCATACGTCGGCAGGGCCACCTCGGGATCGTCGAGGGCGGCGCCGGTGCGCAGCGAGAAGACGTGCTTGAGCAGCGGTGAGGCCACGGTCGGCTCGCCGCCGCGGTCGCCGGTCAGGCCCCGCGAGAGGACCGCTGCCCGCGCGTACGGGTCGAGGTTGTCGACGGCGTAGATCATCCCGTTGGGCAGCATGAAGAGGGCCGCCTGGGCGCCGCCGGGGAGGAGCACGGCGACACCACGGCCGGGCACGAGCGCCGTGACCGGGCAGGCGGACACCCACTGTCTCGCTCCGGGGGACGGCAGGATGCCCGGCCGCACGACGTTGCGACCGGCCGCGGCCGCGACCTCGGGCGGCAGCGCCTGCGGCGGGGTGACGAGTGTGGTCATGACGGGTTCCCTTCGGTATCAGGCGTTCTCACGGACGACGGGAAGCCCGAGCAGCACCGGCACCTTGCGTGGGCCGGACTCGTCGAAGGCGACGGTGGGGTCGGCCTCCTCGGGCGCGTTGACGAACGACACGAAGCGCGAGAGCTTCTCGGGGTCGTCGAGGACGGCCTTCCACTCGTCCTGGTAGCCCGCGACGTGACGGCCCATGGCCGCCTCGAGGTCGTCGGCGATCCCGAGCGAGTCGTCGCACACGACGGCCCTGAGGTGCTCCAGACCGCCCTCGAGCGCGTCGAGCCACGGAGCCGTGCGCTGGAGGCGGTCCGCCGTGCGGACGTAGAACATGAGGAAGCGGTCGATGTAGCGCACGAGCGTCTCGTCGCCGAGGTCGCTCGCGAGCAGCCGCGCGTGGGCCGGCGTCTGGCCGCCGTTGCCGCAGACGTAGAGGTTCCAGCCCTTGTCGGTGGCGATGACGCCGACGTCCTTGCCGCGGGCCTCGGCGCACTCGCGCGCACAGCCCGAGACGCCGAACTTGATCTTGTGCGGCGAGCGGAGACCGCGGTAGCGGTGCTCGAGGTCGACGGCCATCCCGACCGAGTCCTGCACGCCGTAACGGCACCACGAGGAGCCGACACACGACTTCACGGTGCGCAGCGACTTGCCGTAGGCCTGCCCTGACTCCATGCCGACGTCGACGAGGCGCTGCCAGATGGCGGGCAGCTGCTCGACGCGGGCGCCGAAGAGGTCGATGCGCTGGCCGCCGGTCACCTTGACGTAGAGCCCGAAGTCCTGGGCCACCTGGCCGATCGTGATGAGCTGCTCGGCCGTGACCTCACCCCCGGGCATCCGCGGGACGACGGAGTAGGTGCCGTTCTTCTGGATGTTGGCGAGGAAGTGGTCGTTGCTGTCCTGGAGCGCCGCCTGCTCGCCGTCGAGCACGTGGTCGCTGCTCGTCGAAGCGAGGATCGAGGCGACGGTGGGCTTGCAGATCTCGCAGCCGGTGCCCGTGCCGTAGCGCGCCAGGAGCCCCGAGAAGGTGCGGATGCCCGTCGAGGCCACGATCTCGAACAGCTCGGCCCGGCTCTGCTCGAAGTGCTCGCACAGGCCCTTGGAGAGCTCGACGCCCGAGTCGACGAGGAGCTTCTTGACGATGGGCAGGCAACCACCACAGGTGGTTCCGGCGTTCGTGCAGCCCTTGATGGCTGCGAGGTCACAGGCGCCCTCGGCGATCGCACCGCAGATCGACCCCTTGGTGACGTTGTTGCACGAGCAGATGACGGAGTCGTCGGGGAGGGCGTCCGTGCCGAGCTCGGCGCCAGCGGGCGAGACGAGTGCACCCGGGTCGCCCGGGACCTCGCGGCCGACGTACGCCTTGAGCGTCGTGTACGCCGAGGCGTCGCCGACGAGGATCCCGCCGAGCAGCGTCCGCGCGTCGTCGCTGACGACGACCTTGGCGTAGGTGCCTTTCGTCGCGTCGGTGTGGACGATCTCGAGGGACCCCGGGGTCGTGGCCATCGCGTCGCCGAAGGATGCGACGTCCACGCCGAGCAGCTTGAGCTTGGTCGACAGGTCGGCGCCGGGGAACGTCGCCTCGCCCCCGAGCAGCCGGTCGGCGACGACCTCGGCCATCGTGTAGCCGGGGGCGACGAGGCCGTAGCACCGACCCTCGACGGCGGCGACCTCGCCCACGGCCCAGACGTTCTCGTCGCTCGTGCGGCAGGCGACGTCGGTGAGGACGCCGCCCCGCTCCCCGACGTCGAGGCCGGCGGCGCGCGCCACGGCGTCCGACGGGCGCACGCCCGCCGAGAAGACGACGAGGTCGGTGAGCAGCGCCGTGCCGTCGGAGAGCTCGACGGCGAGGCGCCCGTCGTCCTGCGCGGCGATCGAGCTCGTGCCGGCGCCGGTGTGGACCTGAACGCCGAGGTGGCTGATGAGCCCCTCGAGCACCGCGCCGCCACCGTCGTCGACCTGGAGCGGCATGAGGCGGGGAGCGAACTCGACGACGTGCGGCGTGAGGCCGAGCAGGCGCAGGGCGTTGGCCGCCTCGAGGCCGAGCAGGCCACCGCCGACGACGAGGCCGTTCGCCTCGCGCCCCTCCGCCGCGGCCCGCTCGATCGCGGACTCGGCGGCGACGCGGATGCCGTCGAGGTCGTCGAGCGTGCGGTAGACGAAGCAGCCCGTCGAGTCATGGCCCGGGACCGGGGGCACGAAGGGGTGGGAGCCGGTCGAGAGGACGAGCTCGTCGTAGGCGATGACGTCCCCGGTGCTCGTCGTGACGGTGCGAGCCTCGCGGTCCACCCGCTCGGCCCGGGTGCCGAGCCGCAGGTCGACGAGGTCGTCGCCGGCATACGTGTTGCCCGCGAGGGCGAGCGACGTGCGGTCCCAGGCTCCGACGTAGGAGGAGAGGCCGACGCGGTCGTATGCCGCCTCGGCCTCCTGCGAGAGGACGGTGACCTTCCACGTGCTCTCCGTGTCGCGGGACCGCAGGGCCTCGACGAAGCGGTGGCCGACCATGCCGTGGCCGACGACGACGACGGTGCGGGTGGTGGTGCCCGTCGGGTTCTCGGTGGGGGTGGACATCAGGCGGCTCCTTCGGTCAGGGCGGCGGCTGCCGGCACCGGTTCGGGGGTCGAGGAGATGGGGGAGGCGGTGGGGGTGGGGGCGGGCTCCGACGAGCGCAGCCACGAGCAGAGGCCGTCGACGGCGCCCTTGCACGAGCCGCAGCCGGTCGTCGCGCGGGTCGCCTCGGCGACCGCGCCGACGGTCTCGGCGCCGGCCCGGAAGGCGCCGACGATCGCGGACTTCGTCACGGTGTTGCACCGGCAGATGACGGCCGCGCCGGGCATCTCGGCGAGGTTGACGGCCTCGGTCGCTCCCGACCGGGTGATCGCGCGACCGAGCATGAGCGAGAGACGGTCCCGCGGGACGACCGAGCCGGTGTCGTAGAGCTGGGTCAGGGCGCCCGCCGCGTCACCGACGCCGAGCAGGATGGCGCCGACGAGACGGTCCTGGCGCAGCACGAGCTTGGCGTAGCGGCCCCGGCTCGGGTCGGTGAAGGCGAGCACCTCGTGACCGGGGTCGTGGACGTCGACGTCGACCGTGCCCATGCTCGCGAGGTCGATGTCGGGAGCCTTGAGCCGGGTCAGGACGCTCGTGCCCTCGTACGTGGCGTCGGGGTCGGCGCCGGTGAGGACGTCGGCGAGGACGCGGGCCTGGTCCCAGCCGGGCTGGACGAGGCCGGGCACCTCACCGCGGTGCTGGGCGCACTCGCCGATGGCGTGGAGGTGCGGGAACGAGGTGGCCAGGCGGTCGTCGACGACGATCCCGCGGTCGACGTCGAGACCGGTCGCGACGGCGAGGTCGGTGCGGGGCCGGACGCCCGTCGCGACGACGACGAGGTCGGCGGCGAGGATCGTGCCGTCGTCGAGGACGACGTGGGCGGACACCCCGTCGACCGGTGCGTGTCGCTCGACGACGAGGCGTCCGAGGACGAGGCGGGCGCCGATCCCGCGGACGACGCGGGACAGGACGGCGCCGCCGTCGGCATCGAGCTGGCGGTCCATCGGGAAGTCCTGCGGGTGCACGACGGTGACGTCGACGCCGCGGGCGAGCAGGCCACGGGCCGCCTCGAGCCCGAGCAGACCGCCGCCGAGGACGACTGCGGTGGAGGCGGATTCGGCTGCCTCGACGATGCGGCCACAGTCGTCGACCGTGCGGAAGGCGACGACCCCGTCGGCCAGCGGGGTCGCGGGACCGGGCGAGCCGGCATACAACCCCTCGGTCGGGGGGACGAAGCTCGTGCTGCCGGTCGCGAGGACCAGCTCGTCCCACGTGACGACGCGCTCGGTGCCGTCGGTGTCGAGCGTCGCCGTGCGTGCGTCGGCGTCGACGGCTGCGACCCGGGATCCGGCGAGGACGTCGATGTGGCGCGCGGCCCACCAGCCGTCGGGCTTGAGGCGCGTGTCGCGCGGGCTGATGCCGCCGGCGACGACGGTCGACAGGAGCACCCGGTTGTAGGCCGCGTGCGGCTCCTCGCCGACGACCGTGACGGCGAAGCGCTCGGCGTCGGGGTCACGGTGGCGGATCTCCTCGGCGAGCCGGGCGCCGGCCATGCCGTTGCCGACGACGAGGACGTGCCTGCGGTGGCGGGTCATGCGATGGCCTCCAGGCGGACGGCGCACGCCTTGAACTCGGGCATGCGGCTGGTCGGGTCGAGGGCGGCGTGGGTCAGCGAGTTGGCTCGCGCGTCGCCGGCCCAGTGGAAGGGCAGGAAGACGACGTCGGCGCGCATGTCGTCGTCGACGCGGACGACGGCGCGGGTGCGGCCGCGACGGCTCACGACGTCGGCGAGGTCGCCGTCACCGAGCCCGGCCGCGTCGGCCGTGTCGGGGTGCACCTGGACGAACATGTCGCCGGCCGCCGCCGACAGCTCGGTGACGAGCCTCGTCTGGGCGCCGGACTGGTAGTGCTGCAGCACCCGACCCGTTGTCGCGACCAGGGGGTATGCCGCGTCGTCGGCCTCCGCGGGCCCCACGTGGTCGACGGCGACGAAGCGGGCGCGGCCGTCGGGTGTCGCGAAGCCGTCGAGGAAGAGCCGCGGCGTGCCCTGCGGTCGCTCGGTGCTGCACGGCCAGTGCAGGCTCTCGCCGGCATCGAGCCGCTCCCACGTCACCGCGGAGTAGTCGGCCGGTCCGCCGGCCGAGGCCCGGCGCAGCTCGTCGAACACGACCCGAGGGTCGGTGGGGAAGGCTGTGCTGCAACCGATCCGGAGTGCCAGCTCGCTCCAGAGCTCGAGCTCGCTGCGGCACCCCACGGGGGCGTCCAGCGCCTTGCGGCGGCGCAGGACCCGGCCCTCGAGGTTGGTGAGGGTGCCCTCCTCCTCGGCCCACTGGAGCACGGGGAGCACGACGTCGGCGACGGCGGCCGTCTCGGAGAGGACGAAGTCGGAGACGACGAGCAGGTCGAGGGCGGCGAGGCGCTCGGCCACGACCCGTGCGTCGGGGGCCGAGACGACGGGGTTGCTGCCGTGGACCATGAGGACGCGCGCACCGCCGTCGGTGCCGAGTGCCGACAGCAGCTCGAAAGCGCTGCGGCCCGGACCCGGCAGGTCCGCGGGGTCGATGCCCCAGACCGCGGCGACGTGGGCCCGGGCGGCCGGGTCGTCGATCTTGCGGTAGCCGGGGAGCTGGTCGGCCTTCTGGCCGTGCTCACGTCCGCCCTGGCCGTTGCCCTGGCCGGTGATCGTGCCGAAGCCGGTGCCGGGGTTGCCGGGCAGCCCGAGCGCGAGGGCGAGGGCGATGAACGCCGTCACCGTGTCGGTGCCGCTCGCGTGCTGCTCGCTGCCGCGGGCCGACAGGACGTAGGCGCCGCGCTCGGTGTCGCGGGCGCGGGCCAGCGCGGCGACGGCCGCCCGCATCGTCGTGACGGCGACACCCGTGACCCGCTCGACGCGCTCGGGCAGCCATTGCGCGGCGATCGGCCAGAGGTCGTCGAAGCCCGAGGTCCGCTCGGCGACGAACCCGCGGTCGGCGTACCCCTCGGTGACGGCGAGGTGGAGCATCCCGAGGGCCAGGGCGGCGTCGGTACCGGGGCGCAGCTGCAGGTGCAGACCGCCGCCGTCGACGGCCTTGGCCGCGGTCGGCGTCAGACGCGGGTCGGCGACCATGAGGCCTCCGGCGTCGGCGGCGCGGACGAGGTGCGTCAGGAAGGGCGGCATCGTCTCGGCGGGGTTGGCGCCGAGGAGCAGCACGGCGTGTGCCGAGCCGATGTCGGTGACGGGGAAGGGGAGGCCCCGATCGAGACCGAAGCAGCGGATGCCGGCGGCGGCGGCCGAGCTCATGCACCAGCGGCCGTTGTAGTCGATCTGGCTCGTGCGGAGCGCCACTCGCGCGAACTTGCCCAGCTGGTAGGCCTTCTCGTTGGTCAGACCCCCACCGCCGAAGACTGCCACGGCGTCCCGCCCGTATACCGCCTGCGTCCGCACGATGGCATCGGCGACGACGTCGAGGGCCTCGTCCCACGACGCGGGGGTCAGGTCGCCGTCGCGGCGGACCAGCGGGGTCGTGAGGCGTCCGGGCGTGCGCAGCAGCTCCGCGCTCGTCCATCCCTTCTGGCACAGGCCACCCCGGTTCGTCGGGAAGCGACGAGGGCTGACCGTGAGGTCGGCCGCCGACGACCCGGTGAGCGTCATCGCGCACTGGAGCCCGCAGTAGGCGCAGTGCGTCGCGACGCCCGCCTGCTCGGAGGGGACGTCCCCACCGAGCGAGCGGGACGGCATTCTCCATGAGGTGGCGGTCATCGGCGGTAGCGCACCTTCGTCAGGGTGGCGGCGCCGACGTAGAAGAGCGTGAAGACGACGAACGCGGCCGTGGCCGAGTGGCCGGCGCCCTGGTAGGACGCGCGCAGCCCGAGGTTGATGAGGACGCCGCCGAGGGCACCGATGGCGCCGGCGATGCCGATGAGGGCGCCGGCCATCGAGCGCGACCAGGCCGTGCGCTCGACCGCGGGACCGGGGATCGAGGCGGACTTCGCCTCGAAGAGGGCCGGGATCATCTTGTAGACGGAGCCGTTGCCGATGCCCGAGAGGACGAAGAGGAGGACGAAGCCGCCGATGAGGCCGGTGAGCTGGAGCCCGGTCGCCGCGCCCGAGGTCACGTCGTCGGAGCGAGCGGCGAGGGTGACGAGGACGCCCGCGACGGTGAGGCCGACGAACGTCCACAGGGTCACGGCGGCCCCGCCTCGGCGGTCGGCGAGCTTGCCACCCCAGACACGGCTGACCGAGCCGAGGAGCGGTCCGATGAAGGCGATCTGGGCGGCGTGCAGGCTCGCGGCCGCGGTCTGGGCCGGGGTCGGGGCGGCGCTGCCGGTCATGCCGGCGAGGAACGTCTGGTTGAGCACCTGGCCGAACGCGAAGCCGAAGCCGATGAACGAGCCGAAGGTGCCGATGTAGAGCAGCGAGATGACCCAGGCGTCGGCGTGCCGCAGCACCTCGAGCATCGCCTTCGGGTTGGCCGTCTGGTGGTCGAGGTTGTCCATGCGGACCGCGGCGCCGATGCTGGCCACGGCGAGGAGCACGAGGTAGACGGCGCAGACGACCTCGGGCCGGCGGTTGCCGAGCGTCGCGATGACGAGGAGCCCGACGAGCTGGATGACCGGAACGCCGATGTTGCCGCCACCGGCGTTGAGCCCGAGGGCCCAGCCCTTCATCCGCTGCGGGTAGAAGGCGTTGATGTTCGTCATCGACGAGGCGAAGTTGCCGCCGCCGAGGCCCGCGAGACCGGCCACGAGCAGGAAGGTCGACAGCGAGTGGCCGGGGTTGACCATGAGCCACCACGTCAGGGTGGTCGGCACGAGGAGGGCGATGCCGCTGACGATGGCCCAGTTGCGACCGCCGAAGAAGGCCGTCGCCATCGTGTAGGGCACCCGGAGCACGGCGCCGACGAGTGTCGGGACGGCGACGAGGAAGAACTTGTCGGCCGGCGTGAAGCCGTAGACCGCCTGCGGCATGAAGAGGACCATGACCGACCAGATCGACCAGATCGAGAAGCCGATGTGCTCGGTGGCCACCGACCAGATCAGGTTGCGGCGCGCCACGTCCTTGTTGCCGCCCTCCCACGCCGCCGTGTCCTCGGGGTCCCAGTCGCGGATGACCCGCGTCCTGGGGGCGGTGAGCTCACGGAAGCGACCGCGACGGTCGAGCGCAGGAGCGAGAGTGGGTGACGTGGTGCTGGTCTCGGCGGCACTGCCGGTGGTGCTGTCGGTGCTGCTTCCGGTGGTGGTGCTCACGGGGTTCCTCCTGGGCTGCTCGAGCCGAGCGGGACGGTGACGGGGTGAGGCGGTTCTGGGCCGCTGCGAGAGCGTGACGCTCACGCTAGGAAGCCGGTGTTGCCGGTCGCCGGGTCCGCTGTGACACCGTGGTTACAGCTGTCTCACGGACTCCGGGAGGGTCGGTGAGGTCACGCACGGAGCTCTCCCGCGGGGCCCTCACGGACGACCGGGAGCAGCGTGAGGTGGACCGCCGCGTAGGCTCGCGCTCATGACCACGGCTGCTGACCAGGCCTCCCTCAACACCCTGTCCGTGGGCACGGCCGGGCCGCGCATCGCCTTCCTGCACGGTCTCTTCGGCCAGGGCCGCAACTGGAACCAGATCGCCAAGGCGGTGAGCGGCCCGGAGGGCACGGACGCCCGCTGCCTGCTCGTCGACCTCCCGGACCACGGGCGGTCCCCGTGGTCGCAGCAGTTCTCGCTCGACGCGTATGCCGACGCTGTGGCAGCGACGCTCCGCGCGGTCGGCGAGGGGGAGCAGTGGGCCGTCGTCGGCCACTCGCTGGGCGGCAAGGTCGCCATGGTGCTCGCGCTGCGCCACCCCGAGCTGGTCGAGCGACTCGTCGTCGTCGACATCGCGCCCAAGGGCTACGGCTCGCTCGAGCGCTTCGAGGGCTACATCCGCGAGATGCAGGCCCTGCCGCTCGGCGAGCTGACGAGCCGCGGTGACGCAGAGGCCCGCTTCAGCGAGCCCGACCCCGGCGTCAAGGCCTTCCTCCTGCAGAACCTGCGCCGCGACGGCCAGACGTGGCGCTGGCAGGTCAACCTCGACCTCGTCGCGAGCGACGCCGCGCTGGGGGTCGACTCACGCATCGCCGACTGGCCCCATGACGCCGACGAGCTCGCGCCCTACGAGGGCCCGGTGCTGTGGGTCGCCGGCGGCGACTCCCGGTACGTCAAGCGCGAGGACGGCGAGCGCATGCGACGCCACTTCCCGCGCACGCGGCTCTTCACGATCAAGGGCGCCGGTCACTGGGTGCACACCGACGCGCCGGACATCATCGTCACCGCCCTGCGCCGCTTCGTCGCCGACCCCGCCTGACCGGCATACGCCCGCTCCCGCCCACGTCGCGAACGCCGCGTTCGGTGACGAACTCTCTGTTCTAACAACGCTTTCGCGACCGAACGCTGCGTTCGGTCCAGGGCGCAGGAGGATGCGGCGGGTCAGAGGAGGCGGCGGCCCATGGCCCAGGCGGTCAGCTCGTGGCGTGAGCT
Organism: Terrabacter sp. RAF57; assembly: GCF_052113925.1. Taxonomy (NCBI): domain Bacteria; kingdom Bacillati; phylum Actinomycetota; class Actinomycetes; order Micrococcales; family Intrasporangiaceae; genus Terrabacter; species Terrabacter sp. RAF57. The sequence continues at coordinate 81,170 of NZ_JBFRDT010000011.1, forward strand.
GAGCTGGAGCTTGCGCAGCACCGAGCTGACGTGGGTCTCGACGGTCTTGACGGAGATGAAGAGCTCCTTCGCGACCTCCTTGTACTGGTAGCCGCGCGCGATGAGGCGCATCACCTCGCGCTCGCGCGCCGAGAGGCGGTCGAGCTCCTCGTCGATCTCGGCGACCTCACCAGCCGTCGCGCCGAACGCGTCGAGGACGAAGCCGGCGAGGCGCGGGCTGAAGACGGCGTCGCCGTCGGCCACCCGACCGATGGCGGTGAGCAGCTCCTCGGCGCTGATCGTCTTCGTGACGTAGCCCCGGGCACCGGCGCGGATGACCGCGATGACGTCCTCGGCGGCGTCTGAGACGGAGAGCGCGAGGAAGCGGACCGGCACGTCGGCGCCGGACTGGACCCCGGCGCACGCTCGGATGACGTCGGCGCCACCGTGCCCGTCGCCGCCGGGCAGGTGCACGTCGAGGAGCACGACGTCGGGTCGCTGCTCCTTGATGACCTGCACGGCCGACTCGACCGCACCGGCCTCGCCGGCGATCTCGAGCGTGAAGGCCCCGGCCCGCGGCGTGGCGGCGAGGGAGGTCAGCTCGGCGCGCACGCCGGTGCGGAACATGTGGTGGTCGTCGACGATGACGATGCGGATGGTCCGCGGGTCGGTCATGAAGCCTGCTCCTGGGGGTCGGGGTCCGGCGTGCTGCGAGGGTGGCTGCCGGCTGTGCTGCTGGGGTCGGTGACTGGTGCGGGGGAATCAGCCGGCCCGCCGGCGGAGGACGCCTCGGGCTCGTTCGGCTGCCGGACCGGCAGGCGCAGGACGACCTCGGTGCCGTCGGCGCGGCGCCGGATGCGGGCCGTGCCACCGTGGCGCTCCATGCGGCCGATGATCGACTCGCGCACACCGGCTCGGTCGTCGGGCACGGTGTCGAGGTCGAAGCCCGCGCCGTGGTCGCGGACGAACGCCTCGACGGCGTCGGGCCCGACCTCGACGTAGGCGCTGACGGGCGGGCTCGCGTGGCGCACGGCGTTCCACGTGGCCTCGCGCACGGCCTTGACGAGGGCGTCGAGGTGCTCGTCCATCGGCCGGTCGCCGGTGACGACGAGCTGGACGGGCACGCCGTGGAGGTCCTCGACCTCGCCCATGGCCGCGGTGAGCGCGGCACCGAGCGTGCCGGCCCGGGCGTCCTCGTCGTAGAGGTAGCTGCGCAGCTGCCGCTCCTGGGCGCGGGCGAGACGCGCGACGGTCGCGGCGTCGCCGGACTGGCGCTGGATGAGGGCCAGGGTCTGGAGCACCGAGTCGTGCAGGTGGGCGGCGATGTCGGCGCGTTCGGTGGCCCGGATGCGCGCGGCCTGCTCGAGGCGCAGGTTGCTCCAGAGACGCAGGATCCACGGTGCCGACAGGACGGCGACCCCGACGAGGGCGGCGAGGACGGCACCCGCCACCTGCCACAGCTCGGTGAGGTTGGTACCGCGCACGAGCAGGCCGACGAGGCCGAGGATGGTCAGGCCGAGGCCGACGACGAGCCAGATCCAGCGGACCGGGCGGCGGGCGCCGAGGGTGTCGGTGTCGTCGAGCTGCGACCAGAAGAAGATCGCGCCGATGACGATGGCGACGACCGGGAGGATGAGCTCCGCGTGGACGTCGAGACCGGCACCCCCGAGCCAGAGCGCCCCCGCGACGGCCAGGGCGGCCACGCCGAGGAGCGTGATGATGACGGCCTGGTTGCCGCTCCGCAGCCACGTGCGCAGGCCGGCGAGGTCGACGTGGTGCTGTCGGACGCCGGGGGAGCCGGACATGGTGCCGGCGCTCGCGGGGCCGGTGGCGATCGGGCCGCCCGGCGACAGGGTCGGGGCGGAGGAGACGGCGGGGTCGACGTCGCCGACCTCGCGCATCGTGGCCCAGAGGAAGACGTAGACGACGAGCCCCGCGCCGAAGGGGATGCTCGTCAGGACGAGAGCCACGCGGACGGCGACGACCGGCAGGCCGAGGTGCTCGGCGAGCCCCATCGCGACTCCCGCGATGACCTTGCCCTGGCGCTGGCGCACGAGCGGGGGCCGTGGCGTCGCCCGCCAGGCCGGGCGCACGGGGCCCGTTCCGTTCTCGTATGCCGTCTGCACCGTTCCATCCTGACTCACCCGGCGGGCGAGGGCGACCATCCCGGCCTCCTTTGGGGGTCGCGTCAGGGTGCGCTCAGGGTCGACCCTCATGGTTGGCGGGCGTCCGGCGCGTCACTGTGGTGGCATGACGAAAAGCAATGACGCCCCTCCGCAGGGGCACGGCCTCGACGGTTTCTACACCGCTCTGCGACGCCCGGGGATCGTGCGTCAGGGAGACGGTCGCTGGTTCGCCGGCGTCGCGACGGGTCTGGCCCGTTGGCTCGGCGTCGACCCGCTCGTCGTCCGGGCGGGCTTCATCCTCTTCTCGATCTTCTTCGGGATGGGCGTCGCCCTCTATCTCGTGCTCTGGCTCCTGATGCCCGACGAGCGCGGCGAGATCCACGTCGAGCGCGCCCTCAAGCACGGCGAGGGCAGCTCGATCTTCCTCCTCGTCGTCACGGCCATCTCCGTCCTCGGGGGTGGGCCCTGGTGGGGCGGCGACTCGAGGGGCTTCCGCTTCTTCGGCTTCGTGCTCCTCGTCGTCGGTGCCTGGTGGTTCGCGACCCGGACCGCCACCGGCCGCGAGCTGATGCAGCAGGCGCCGTGGCGCAACCGCGGCACCGGCGGACCAGGTGCGGCCGGCGCCACGACCGTCGATCCACTGACCGGTGAGGCCGCCGGCCAGCCCGGCACGGGCACCGGCACCCCGGCACCCGCGGCCGCGACGGCATACGGCTCGACGGGCAATGCGGCAGCCAACGCCGGTGCGACCCTCGCGACGCCGCGGCCACCCGCACCGACGCCCGTCCGTGAGCGGACCCGCGCGATCGGCTTCGCCGGTGGGCTGCTCGTCCTCGGGCTCGCCATCGTCGTCGGTGTCGTGATGTCGTCCGTCGCCCAGGCCGCCGGCTGGCCGGGCAACCACGCGGCCGTCGGGATCGCTTCCGGGCTGGGCGTGCTCGGCCTGGGCATCTTCGTGGCCGGCATCGCCGGCCGCCGGGCCGGAGGGCTCGCGTTCTTCGCCGTGACCGGCATGATCGCGGCCGCAGCCACGACGGCTGCGCCGATGGGTCTGTCGCAGCCCTGGCAGGCCGGCGACCGCAGCTACACGGTGACCTCGATGACGCCGGCTCCCGCCTTCGAGCTGGGCCTCGGCCAGATGAAGGTCGACCTGCGCGACGCGAACTGGAAGGGCACCACCGGAACGGACACCGTGACGACGACGATGGGCGTCGGCGAGCTCGACCTCGTCGTCCCCGAGGGCGTCAACGTGGTCGTCAACACGAGGGCACGCGCCGGCGAGATCATCGCCACGGGAACCGGCGTGGCCGGCGAGGGCATGCGACGCGTCGGGCCGGACCAGCTCCAGCACGAGGGCACGGGATGGACGCAGACGGTGACCTTCGGGGACACCACCAAGACCCCCGAGATCGTCGTCGACGCCGAGCTCGGCGTCGGCCAGATCAAGATCACGACGGCGAGCGCGTCATGAGCGCCCGACCCCAGGACCCGACGAACGACCCGACGAACGACCCGACGAACGACCCGACGACGAACCCAGCGGAGAGCAGTGACATGAGCAGCAACGACACCCCGGACCCGACGGCGGAGTTCCGCGACCCGACGGCCGACCCGGTGCCGGCCCCGACGCCCGCCTCGATGCCCGCCTCGATGCCCGCCTCGACGCCCGACCCGATGCCCGACCCGGCCGAGACGACGACGATCCCGGCCACGTCGACCCAGGCACTGCCGTCGGCGACGCCCTTCCGCGTCGAGCCCGCGACGCCGGTCCCCGACGACGCCGTCGCCGAGGGGGCCCTCCTCCCGCACCTGCCGCCGCCGACGACCTCGGCGCCCGACCCCTCGTGGCCGGCACCGACGGTTCCCGCGTCCGCGCCGCAGCCGGCCCCGCGCCCGGCTCTCGTCACGGTCCGCAAGGGCCCGCGTCCCGGGTCGATCATGCTCGGCCTGCTGACGATGCTCGTCGCGGCCTACATCCTCGTCGCCAACCTCACCAACGCCGACCTCAGCTTCCGGATGGTGGGCCCGTCGATGATCGGTGCCTTCGGCGGGATGCTCCTGCTCGTCGGCCTCGCAGGCGTCGTCGCCGGCCGGCTGCGGCGCTGAGCCCGGCCGCCGACGCCAGCACACGGCATACCTCCTCCCGGGGTGGTCGGCGCACGTGGCGTCGGCGGTCGTGACTAGGCTCGGCAGCACGCTCGCCGGTCAGGTCCGGCACTCGCAGTGGGGAGAGAACGTGCTCATGAAGTCCGGCATCACGCTCGAGGGATTCGACCGGTCCGCCCGGCCCCAGGACGACCTGTTCCGGTTCGTCAACGGCACCTGGCTCGACACGACGGAGATTCCGGGCGACCGGGCCCGCTTCGGCACCTTCGACATCCTGCGCGAGGAGTCCACCGCGCGGGTGCGTGACCTCATCGAGGAGGCGGCCGCCGCCGAGGCGGGCGCCCCCGGGTCTCCGAAGCGCCAGGTCGGCGACCTCTACGCCAGCTTCACCGACACCGACCGCATCGAGGAGCTCGGGCTCGCGCCCCTGCAGGTCGTGCTGTCGGAGGTCGCGGCGGTCGACGACGTCGACTCCCTCGGAGCGGCCCTCGGCCGCGTCGCCCGTGACGGTGTCGCCGGCGCCCTGCAGCACTTCGTGTCGCCCGACGAGCGCTCGCCCGAGGACTACGTCGTCTATCTCGAGCAGGCCGGTCTCGGTCTGCCGGACGAGTCCTACTACCGCGAGGACAAGTACGCCGACATCCGCACGGCCTACGTCGCGCACATCGAGAGGCTGCTCGGTCTCGCCGGCATCCCAGACGCCGGAGCCAAGGCCACGAGCATCATGGCGCTCGAGACCCTCCTCGCGGCCTCGCACTGGGACACCGTGAGCAACCGCGATGCGATCAAGACCTACAACGCGCACTCGCTGGACGAGGCCAAGGCACTCGCGCCCCAGTTCCCTTGGGACGCATGGCTGTCCGGCCTCGGTGCGCCTGCGGGCTCGTTCGACAAGGTCGTCGTGCGCCAGCCGAGCTTCGTCACCGGCCTCGGGGCCGCGCTCGAATCCACCGATGTCGCCGACTGGCGCTCGTGGCTGACGTGGCACGTCCTGTCGGAGTTCGCGTCGGTGCTCCCGCAGTCGTTCGTCGACGAGGACTTCGACTTCTACGGCCGCACGCTCTCGGGCCAGCCGGAGAACAAGGAGCGGTGGAAGCGCGGCGTCTCCGTCGTCGAGTCGTGTGTCGGCGAGGCCGTCGGCCAGCTGTATGCCGAGCGCTGGTTCCCCCCGGCGGCCAAGGAGCGCATGCAGCAGCTCGTCGCCAACCTCGTCGAGGCCTTCCGCCGCTCCTTCTCCTCGCTCGAGTGGATGGGTCCCGACACCCGTGCGCAGGCCGTCGACAAGCTCGACGCGTTCACGCCCAAGATCGGCTACCCCGACGTGTGGCGCGACTACGCCGCCATCGAGATCGACCCGACCGACCTCGTGGGCAACGTGCGCCGCAGCTCGGCCTTCGAGGTCGACCGCAACCTCGCCAAGATCGGCGGTCCGATCGACCGCACCGAGTGGTTCATGCTGCCGCAGCACGTCAACGCCTACTACATGCCGTCGATGAACGAGATCGTCTTCCCGGCCGCGATCCTCCAGCCGCCCTTCTTCGACCTCGAGGCCGACGACGCCGTCAACTACGGCGGCATCGGCGCCGTCATCGGCCACGAGCTGGGCCACGGCTTCGACGACCAGGGCTCCCGCTATGACGGCACCGGAGCCCTGCGCGACTGGTGGACCGAGGCCGACCGGGAGCGGTTCGACGCGCTGTCGCACCGGCTCATCGAGCAGTTCAGCGGCTACACCCCGGCCGGGCTGTCCGACGACCACAAGGTCAACGGCGGTCTCACCGTCGGCGAGAACATCGGCGACCTCGGCGGCCTCCAGATCGGCTACTCCGCCTACCGCATCGCGACCGAGGACACCGGCATGCCGGAGCTCGACGGGTTCACCGGCCCCCAGCGCTTCTTCATCGGCTGGGCACAGGTCTGGAAGGGCAAGGCCCGCGAGGCCGAGGCCATTCGGCTGCTCGCCATCGACCCGCACTCCCCGCAGGACGTCCGCGGCAATGCCGTGCGCAACCTCAGCGAGTTCCACGAGGCCTTCGCGGTCAAGCCCGGCGATGCCCTGTGGCTCGACGAGGCCGAGCGGGTCCGCATCTTCTGAGCGAGCGCCCTCGGCGGCCGTCCGAGTGGCGCCGTCGCGTGACGACCGACCCCGTGGGCAGCGCCCGCGGGGTCAGTCGTCGAGGGCGAGCTTGAAGCCGACGTGCGATGCGACGAAGCCGAGCCGTTCGTAGAAGCGGCGGGCGTGGGTGCGGCTCGCGTCGCTCGTCAGCTGCACGAGGGTGCACCCGAGGCGGCGTGACTCCTCGACGGCCCACGTGAGGAGCTCGGTCCCGAGACCCGTGCCGCGCTCGTCGCGGGAGACGCGCACGCCCTCGATGACCGAGCGCGTGGCTCCGCGCCGGGAGAGTCCGGGGATGACGGTGAGCTGGAGCGTGCCCACGACCGAGCCGTCACGCTCGGCGACGACGAGGTGCTGGCCGGCGTCGGCCACCACCCGGTCGTAGGCCGCGTCGTACGTCTGCGGGTCGCCGAGGTCCTCACGGGCGGCGCCGAGCGGGTCGTCGGCGAGCATGGCCACGATCGCCGGCACGTCGTCGCGGGTCGCCGGCCGGATCTCCAGGCCCATCAGGCGCTCTCGGCGGTGCGCTTGAGCTGCGCGAGGCCCTTCTCGAAGTCGGGTCCGATGAGCTTCTCCATCGACCACACCTTGCTCATGAGGCGCATGACGAGGTTCTGCGGGCCGGTCATGGCCCATTCGACCCGGGTGCCTTCGCCGGCGGGCGCCAGCGTGAAGTCGACGCGGTTGTGCGCCTTCATCGGGGCGGCGAAGAGCAGGTCCACGGCGAGGTGCTGCGGCTCCGACTCGAGGATCTCCATGCGGCCCTCGCCGGCCTTGCTGTTGCCGCGCCAGGCGTAGACGGCGCCGACACCGGACGTCGGGCCGGCGTACGTGCGCTCCATCGCCGGGTCGAGCCCCTCCCAGGGCGACCAGGCCTGCCACTCGTGGAAGTCGTTGACGAGAGCGTGGATCCGCTCCGGGGGAGCGGCGATCGTCGTCTCGCGGCTGATGTGGAAGCTCTTGTCGGCCATGGCGGCATCCTGCCATCGCGAGCCACCGGGAGGGCGCACCCCGGAGCCGGCCAACCCTTTTGTCCCATGTGTCACATGCGCCCCGATATCACCGATTCGGAATGAGTTCCGGGGGTTTTCCGGACATGTGACGTGTTCCTCAATACCTTGGGCCGAGGGATGGCGTGGCGGACACGGCTCGCGCAGGGAACGGGCACACGACACGCCCCCACATGGGGAGAATCATGGTGCGCAAGTCGATTCGTCGTGCCCTCGGAGCCGGTCTCACCTCGCTCCTCGTCGTCGTGGGAGCGCTGGCCGGCCAGTCGCCTGCGTATGCCGCCGACCCCGATCCCGGGGTCGACCGCCTCGTCGCGCTCCTGGGCGGCAGCGGAGGCACGCGGAACCTCGCCGCCTGGACCTCCGGGCTCGCCGGCATCGGCGCGCTCGGGAAGCCGATTCCCTTCGTGTCGGCGAGCCCCGGCGGCCTCGCCGGCGCTGACGACCTGATCGCCAAGGGCGTGTCCCCGACGCTCGCCGGCACGACGACGTGGGCCGACCTCGCGACGTCGGGCGAGTCGGTCGCCCTGCCGGGAGGTCGCACCGGGACGCTCGACGTCTCCGTCGACGACCTCGCCGACGGCAAGCGCGTGCACGTCAACCTCGTCGTGACCCGCACCGCGAACCAGCAGGCGCTCACCGTCAGCTCCACGAGCCCCAAGGTCGAGCTGTCCTCACCCAAGGGGGTCACGGCCACCGTCGAGGCCACCCTCTCCCTCTGGGTCGTCTGGACTGGACCGACGACCAACCGCGTCTACCTCGCCAGCGACGCGGCTCACGCGCCGCGGCTCGACGTCGACGTGACGGCGCAGCTGTCCGGCGCAGCCAAGGCCGCCGTCGGCATCCTCGGCGTCACGCTGAAGAGCACCGACTTCACCGTGAAGGCGCACGCATACGCCCGCGTCAACGACCCGAACAACGACGGGGTCCTCGCCTACGACGCAGCCGGTGTCGGCGACGGTGAGCTCGCCGCGGACGGTTCCCTGGCCGGCCTCGTGTCGGCTGACCTCGACCCCACCGGCTCGGCCTCCGACCCCGGGACCCCGGGCTCGGTCACGGGCACCCTGTCGATCGCCGCGGACACGAGCGGCATCGCGGGCGTCAGCTTCCCGAGCAACGTCGCCGCCGACGTCACGCTGACGTGGGCGAACATCTCGACCGGCACGCCGACCGTCTCGGCGCCGACCCTCGCCACCCTCGTCGGCAAGTTCCAGAACATGAGCCTGCGCGACCTCGCCGACGGCCTCGCCCAGGTCGCGGTCGCCCTGACCGGGATCCAGCAGGCGAAGTTCGACCCCGACGGCGCCGGACCGCTCCCGACGACCGGCAACCTCGATCTGCCCTTCCTGCGCGGCACCGTGTCCGACGCCGTCAAGGCCAACCAGGTCCTCGTCGACTTCCTCAAGGCCAACGTCGTCCAGCAGCCGGACCCCGACCAGCCGTCGCCGTCCGGCTTCGACGCGACAACGGTCGGCAACCCGACCTTCGACTCCCTGCAGGACCTCATCGCCAAGCTCAAGGCGGCGGGCATCGGCCTCGACGACCTCGCGTGGGACCCGACGACGAGCAAGCTCGTCTTCCGCATGCGCATGGTCAAGACCGCGCCGAGCACCGGGGTCGCCATGGACGCCGGCAGTGCCCGCACCTCCCGGCCCTCGGCGACGTATGCCGCCACGGGCCTCACGCTCGACGACGGCTCCCAGCCGTGGCAGGCGAACCAGTGGACCGGCATGCGCGTCATGGCCGGCACGTCCGCCGGTGAGATCGCCTCGAACACGAAGAACGCGCTGACGCTCTCGGGACCCTGGATCGGTGGGCAGCCATCTGCCGGAACGCCGTTCGTCATCGTCGGTCCCGAGGCCCAGCTCGGCGCCGTGACCTTCGGCGACCGGCTGACCGACCAGCCCGTCGCCGGTGGACCGCGCCGCGGCATCCTGCGGGCGAACTCCGCCCAGACCTTCGCCACCGTCAAGCCGTCGTTCGCGGCGGACCTGACGCTCGTGCTCGACCTGCAGGACGCCCGCACCGGTGCGGCGTGCATCGGTTTCGAGGGCAACACCGAGGCCTGCCCGTTCCTCCAGACGACCGGGGCGTTCAAGACCAACGTCACCTCGCTCCCGCTGGGCGCCGACCGCGTGCTCATCCGCACCGGCAGCCCGCTGCTCACGGCCGACTTCCCGATCGACACCGCGGTCGACTTCACCGCCAACGCCGGCTTCTTCCAGGTGCGCCTCAAGGGGCACCTCGCGGTGTGCAACAGCGCCGCGCCCGCCGACTGCTCGGCCCCCGGCACGGGGCACATGCTCTCGATCGGCCTCAAGCAGGCCGGGGACGCCCAGCACGACATCCGCCTGCGCCAGCTCTTCGACCAGCTCGTCACGGCGAGCCCGACCGGGCCCAGCAAGGCCGGCGACCTGCTCGACGTCGACGTCAACGTCCGTGCCACCGCAGACCTCAAGGCTTCGATCCCCGACGCGGACGGCTTCCTGCCTGCCGGCACCGACGTCGGCGTCTCCGCCTCGTGGAACGACCTGACCCGGCTCACCGGGACCGACGGTCCCCAGCTTGACCTCAGCCGGCTGAGCCGGATCTTCGCGCTCGACATCAAGCCGGGCTCACAGGCCGAGCTCTTCGCGATCGTGCTCAAGACCTTCCAGACCCTCGCCGCCCAGCTCGCCGACGCCCAGCCCGGCGGCGCGTCGGGCGTCTACAGCCGCGAGATCCCCGGCACCGGCACCTCCCTGCGCGACCTCATGCAGCGCGACTCGTCGGGTGTCGGCAGCGACGTCAACTACGGCACGAACACCCTCCAGCATGTGGGCCGCACGTTCGACGCGTCCTTCGTCGGACGCACCGTCGTCGTCGGCACCCAGGTGGCGGTCGCCGCGTCGGTCTCGGGTGACACGGTCACCCTGACCGACAACTGGACGACCAAGCCGGCCGACGACACGGCATACACCTTCCGCTCGCCCCTCGACGACGCCATCGACATCATGTCGGTGCACCCGCCGCAGAACATGCAGGACCTCGTCGCGTTCCTCGACGAGCGACTCGGCACCGGCGCGCTGCACTTCCGCTACCTCGACGACGGCGGGACGCCGAGCGTCGTGCTCGACCTCGACTGGAAGCGCGACTACCAGACGAACGCGCCGCTGCGCCTCGACCTCGGCGGCGACCAGTCGCTCGTCTCGGCGGCCGCCAGCGGCCAGGGCTCCGTGCACGTCAAGGGCGGCGTGGACGTCGGCCTCGTCGTGCCGCTCGCGCCCGGTACGGGGCCGGGCGACGCCACCTCGCTCAAGGTCCTCGCCGACTCGAAGGTCAGCGTCGCGGCCGCGGCCAGCTTCAACGGCCGCGTCGCGGGCACCATCGGACCGCTGACCGTCTCGGCCGGCGACCCCGGCGGCGATGCGGCCAAGCAGGTGTCCCTCAAGGCCGACGTCAGCCTCGACCTGGCCGACGCGAGCGCGACCGCCGACACCCCGGTGAGCTTCTCGACCTTCCTCTCGGGCCTCGACGTCAGCTTCAACGCCTCGAACACCCCCGTCGACTGCGGCGAGGGCCTCGCGACCCCGCTCATGGTCTGCGGCACCGTCCCGCTCTACGCGACCGTGCCGGGCAGCCCGCCGGCCTCCCTGGGCTCCATCGCGCTACGGCTCCCGGACTCGACGAACCCCGCCGACCTGGCCACCCTGACGGGCAACCTCCCGGCCCCCGACGCCGCCAAGCAGCGCTTCGAGGTGCCCGACCTGTCCGCGGCGTTCGCGAGCGCCTTCGCCGACTTCACCCAGATCGGGCCCGGCCTCGACGGCTACCTCGAGAAGATCGAGCAGGCCATGCGCCTGGCCACCTTCGACGGCAAGCTGCCGTTCGTCGGCAAGGACCTCCAGCAGGGCGCCGACTCCATCGGCCGGCTCCGGACGGAGATCAAGTCCAAGCTCGGCAGCGTGCCGGCCAGCCCGGCCGAGGCCCGCACCTACGTCAACGACAAGCTCGCCGAGGCGATCACCGCAGCCGGTCTGGAGAAGACGACGCTCGAGGTCAACTACGAGTGCAAGCTCAAGCTCGAGCCGACCGGCGCACCGACCCTTGCTGCCACGCCGTCCACGACGGGCTCCACCTCGTGGCGCTACGAGATCGTCGCCAGCCAGGGCAGCGGCTCCGGCACCGGCGGCGACACCGTCCCCTCGGGCGCGAGCGCCGCGGCGACGACGTCGTGGACGACCCTCGGCGGCGGCAACTCGATCACGGTGTCGTGGTCGGCGGCCCCTGGTGCCACGAAGTACAAGGTGCTGCGCAGCAAGGACGGCGGCGCCTACGAGCTCGTCAAGGTCGTCGACGCGGCGTCCGGCAGCGCGCAGACCTTCACCGACGACGGCACCGCCACGGCCACGGCATACGCGCCCGTGAGCACCAAGCCCGACCGCACCGACTGCCCGACGACGAGCATCAACGGGATCAGCCTCGCCTTCACCATCAAGGCGGGCACGGTCACCCCCGAGCAGGGCTGCGTCGCAGGCTCCGGCTGTCTCGGTGACGGCAAGAAGCTGCCGCTCGACATCGGCATCCCGGGCCTCGCCCTCAAGGCGGGCGACACCGACGCCATCACCTACGGCGTCGGCCTCCAGCTGCACCTCAAGGCCGGTGTCAACACGACCAAGGGCTTCGTCATCTACACGCACGACGCCTGGCAGGACGGGGCGGCTGCGCCCGAGTTCGGCCTCGGCGCGCGCTTCGACATGCCTGCGTCGATGAAGGCCCAGCTCGCGTTCCTCGACATCGACGTCACGAAGAACGGCACCGCGCCGCTCTTCGCCGGCGCCTTCCTCGTCGACCTCACGTCGCGCGACACGACCGAGTCCGACGGCTCGGTCCTGACGGTCGCCGACATCGGCGACGGCCACGCGTCGTCGCTCTTCGGCATCTCGCTGACGGCGAAGGTCAAGGCCGACTGGATCGTCAAGGCGTCGGTCGACTCGGTGCTTCCCGGCGTCCAGGCGAACTTCGTCATGGGCTGGGAGTTCACGAACCAGGACCTCAAGCACCTCGGCGCACCATCCATCGAGTTCAAGGACGTCGCCATCGACGCCGGTGGCTTCCTGTCCAACCTGCTCGGGCCGGTGCTCAAGAAGGTCAAGTCCGTGACGGGCCCGCTCCAGCCGGTGCTCGACACGCTCTACGCCCCGATCCCCGTCCTGTCCGACCTCAGCCGGATGGCAGGTGGCGGCGACGTCAGCCTCATGACGCTGGCCAAGACGTTCAACACCCTGGCCGGCGGCCCGAAGCTCGACTTCGTCGACAAGATCGCCGCACTCACCACGCTCATCAACAACCTGCCCGACTGCGGCGGTGGGGGGCCGTCGTGCCTCATCCCGATCGGCAGCTTCACCGTGAGCGGTGACAAGGCCCTCGACACCGACGTGTCCCCGACGAGCAGCCTCGCGCCGGGCACCGCGGGCTCGCTCATCAAGACCGCCAGCGCGGCCAGCCCGGACAGCGTGAAGTCCGCCCTCAACACCAAGGGCGGCAAGGGCAACGTCTTCGGTGCCGGCGCCGCCGCCGGCAGCGCCAGCAGGTCCGGCTTCACCTTCCCGATCCTCGACAACCCGTCGTCGGTCTTCAGCCTGCTCATGGGCAGCGACGTCTCGCTCGTCGAGTTCGACAGCGGCCCGCTGACCCTCGGCTTCACCTGGCGCCAGTCGTTCGGACCGGTCTACGCCCCGCCGCCTGTCATGGTGACACTGTCGGGGTCCGCGTCGGTGACCTTGCGCTTCATGGCCGGCCTCGACACCGCCGGCATCAGGTATGCCGTCGAGGCCGCCCAGCAGGGAGCCGCGGTCAACCCCGTCAAGCTTCTCGACGGCCTCTACTTCAAGACGACGGACTCCGAGGGGCGGCCGGTGCCGGTCGTCCAGCTCGACGGCGAGATCGCCGCCGGCGCCGCGGTCACGGCCGTCATCATCACCGTCGGCATCGAGGGTGGGCTGCACCTGACCATCGGCTTCCACTGGAACGACCCGAACAACGACGGGAAGTTCCGGGTCAGCGAGTTCCTCCACGCCGCGGTCAACAACCCGCTCTGCCTCTTCACGACCACGGGCCGGCTCAGCCTCTTCCTGCGCCTCTACGTGACCCTCGGGTTCTCGCCGTTCAGCGTGTCCTTCTCGATCAACCTCGCGGACATCACGCTGCTCGACTTCACGGCACAACCCAACTGCACCCCACCACCACCCAGACTCGGCGGCACCTCGGACGGCACGCTCGCCGTCTTCGCCGGACGCTTCGGCACCGACAGCCAGCGCGGTGAGCCCTGGGGCAACACGAGCGAGACCGAGGCGGACGTCGTCAAGGTGACGGCCCTGCACTTCGCCCAGACGGCCGCCGACCCGGACGGCACCGACGCGGGCTTCGACGGCTTCGCGATCCAGATGCTCGGTGAGCGCCGTGAGTACCTCGACCCGACGCTGAAGCGCGTCGTCGTCGACGGCCGCGGCTCGTCGACGCCCCTCGTCGTCAGCTTCGTGGGCGACGGCAAGAAGGACTCCGACCCGTCGTCGGCGGGCGGCGCGGGAGACCTGAGGTCCTTCGACAAGGACGCCATCGTCTTCGGCACCCCCGGCAACGACCAGATCCAGACCGGCACGGGCAGCTCCTGGGTCGACGGCGGCGACGGGGACGACCGCATCGTCACCGCCGACGCCGTGGGCCAGGTCGCCCGCGTCGCCGGCGGGGTCGGCGCCGACGCCATCACGACCGGACAGGGCGACGACTTCGTCACCGGCGACGGCAGCCTGCCCTCGCCCCCGAAGTCCTTCTCGGCGACGCTCAACGGCGTCGACGATGCCAACTGGCCGGGCAAGACGCCCATCACTCTCGGCGACCTCGTCGACCCGGCCCAGCTGAGCGTGGACCCGACGACCCGCGCCCAGGCCACGGGCGGCGCCGACACCATCAGCGTGGGCCTGGGCCGCAACCGCGTCGACGCCGGTCCCGGCGACGACAAGGTGGGCGTCGCGGCCGACCGGCCGGACGGCTCCGGATCCACCATCCGCTCGAAGGGCAACGTCCTCGTCGGCGGGCTCGGCAGCGACTCGGTCACCGGCGGGACCGGACCCGACACGATCTACACGGCGTCGGAGCAGAACTTTGGCGTCGACGCAGCCGGCCCCGCCGACACACTCACGACGCCGAGCGGCCAGCCGACGGTGCCGAACATCGTCGAGACCGGCTCCGGCGACGACGTCGTCTACGGCAGCCGCGAGCAGGACGTCGTCACGAGCCACTCGGCGCCGTCCGAGCACGCGCGCATCCTCGGCGGCGGGGGCGAGGACGCCCTCGTCGGCGGCTACGGCTCCGACGCGATCTACGGCGGACCGGGTGACGACTACGTCGTCGCCGAGCCCAGCCGCGTCGGTGGACTCGGGGCCACCGAGACGATCGAGGGGGTCACCTTCGGGCACACCCGCCTCGTCGAGCACCAGGCCCTGCCCGCCGGCACGGCGCCGTCTCCCAAGACGCTCGTGGGGGGCCGGGGCAGCGACCACGTCATCGGCGGCGACGGGGCGTCCACGATCTTCGGCGACACCCTGCGTGACGCCGCGACCGTGGCAGCCGCCGCCGACGAGACCTGTCGCGCAGGCTCGCCCGTCGCGTCCGACCCGGTGCCGGAAGGCACGTCGGGTGGCGGCGACCCGAGCACCGACGACGGTCCCGACCTCATCACCGGTGGCGCCGGCGTCGACACCATCTCCGCCGGGGGTGCGGCCGACCGGGTCGACGCCCGCGGTGGCGACGACCTCGTCTGCGGCCAGCAGGGTGACGACGTCCTCTTCGGCGGCGACGGCGCCGACCGCGCCTGGGGCGGCACCGGCCAGGACCGCGGCTACGGCGGACAGGGCCTCGACCTGCTCTTCGGCAACGCCGGCGCCGACGTCCTCTACGGCCAGGAGGCCGCGGACGTCATCGAGGGCAACGACGGCGCCGACTGGGCCAGCGGCGGCGACGGCGACGACCTCGTCTACGGCGGCACGCGGGCCGCGGGCCGCACCGACACGGACCCGGCCGACGCCGGCGACGTGCTCTCGGGCGACACCGGCCGCGACATCCTCATCGGTGACAACGGCACCGTGGACGACCCGTCGACGTCTGCAGACGCGCCTGCCGTCCCGTTCGACCTCGCCGGGACCTCTCCCGACGCCGGTCGCGGCGACAAGCTCTTCGGCGGCGCCGGCGACGACACGGCGTACGGCGGGCTCGGCGACGACCGCGTCAACGGCGGCGACGACGCGGACCACCTCGAAGGCAACAACGGCTCCGACCTCGTCCACGGTGACCGAGGCGAGGACGAGGTCGTCGGTGGCTCGTTCCAGCAGGCGACCGCCGGGGTCGGGCGACCGGACTCCGGTGACGTGCTCTTCGGCGACGCCGGCCCCGACATCGTCGCCGGTGACAACGCCGTCGTGACCTCCGGGGTCAGCGCGGCCGACTCGACGCCGATCACGCGCATGCGCGGCTTCGCGACCACGCACCGGATCACGCTGCTCGACCTCGGCGCCGGCCCGGTCCTCGCCAACTCGGGGGCCGACCAGGTCTTCGGCGGTGACGACGCGGACGTCGTGCTCGGTCAGCGTGGCACCGACCGACTCAAGGGCGACGCGGGCGACGACTACGTCGAGGGTGGGCCCGACATCGACTGGGTCGAGGGCGACCTCGGCGACGACGACCTCGTCGGCGGCAGCTCTACGCCTGAGGGTGGCTCCGGCGACACGACGTCCGGCCAGCCGGACACCGACGACGCCGTCTTCGGTGGTCCCGGCGACGACGTCGTCCTCGGCGACAACGGTCAGGTGCTGCGCCCGGTCGCGGGCCAGGCACCCACCTCGGTGACGGTCCGCCTCGGGAGCACCCCGGGCGCGGCGATGACGTCCCGTGTCATCGAGCCGTACGACCGGTCGGTGGGTTCGGGCTTCCTCACGACGCCGTCCGCGACGCTCTACGGCTTCGACCGCCTTTCCGGCGGCGACGGCGTCGACGTGCTCGAGGGACAGGACGGCAACGACGTCATCACCGGTGACGCCGGCGCCGACCACGTGCAGGGCAACGGGGGAGCCGACGCGCTCTTCGGTGACCTGCCGTTCGGCCCGGCGTCGGCGCACGGCACCGCGGCGACGGCACTGAGCGCCGCCTGGCCCGGGTCGGCCAGCCCGGTGGGGCTGCTCCGGGGCCTGAGCACCGATGCGGGCCAGGACGACATCGTCGGCGGCACCCCGACTCCGGGCTTCCGCGACGGCGCCGACGTCATCGAGGGCAACGGCGGCGACGACGTCGTCCTCGGCGACAACGGCTCGCTCCTGCGCACGCTCGTCGGCGCAGCGGGCACTCGCTCCGAGAAGGCGTATGCCGACCGCTACCCGGACGGTCCGCTCCCGGCCGACGCGACCGCGTCGCGCACGCACGACCCGGCGCTGCCCGGGCCGAGCACCCGTTTCTGCTCCACGGCGCAGGCGACGTGCGAGGTGGTCGGGACCTTCGGTGCCGACGTCATCTGGGGTGACGACGGCAACGACGGCATCTGGGGCCAGGACGGCGACGACACCGTGTCCGGTGGCGCCGGCGACGACGACCTCTACGGTGAGCTCGGCAACGACCGCATCACGGGGGACAGCGGTCGCGACGCCATCGTCGGCGACCGCGGCGGCATCGTGAACCAGTACCTCAGCGCCGGCGACAGCCCGGCGGCGTTCACGAGCTCGCTCAACAGCCCGCCCAAGGAGAGCTTCACCGGCTTCGCGCGGACGGCGTACGACCGGCGCGTCGACCTGCTCCACGACGTCGACGGCGACCAGTGGATCGGCTCGTCGACCGACGCGTCGATGCCGCACAACGGCATGGACGACGGCGGGCGCGACCTCATCCGGGGCGGCACCGACGACGACACCATCCACGCCGGCTACGGCGACGACGTCGCCAACGGCGACAGTGGCGGTGACGACGTCTTCGGTGACGACGGCGAGGACGTGCTGTGGGGCGGCCAGGGCTGCGACGCAGGGCTTGACGGCAACACGCCTGACTGCCGCACGAACGGCGCCTTCGACCCGACGTCGCGCGGCACCGGTGACCGGTTCGTCGACCACCTCTTCGGTGGCGCAGGCGAGTCCGACCCGACGAAGCAGGACGTCCTCGGCTCGGACCTGCTCGACCTCAGGCCGCGCGGCAGCTACACGCCGGGCACCGGGTGCACGCTCGGCGACTGGCCGCTGACGTCGGGCACGAAGAAGGCCGTCACGACGGTCGACCCGTGCCTGTGGTTCGAGATGACCGGGACCGACGACGCCGACCCCGCGAACAACAACCACCACCAGGGGACCGACTGGATCTACGGCGGCTGGGACCGCGACGTCATGCAGGGCGACGTGACGGCCAACGGCCCGAACGCCGGTGACCGGCTCATCGACTGGAACGGCGCCTACAACCTGTTCTCGCACTGCAACTCGGCCTACGGCGGCTTCAACGACGTGCGTCAGCACTCGCCGGCGATGCAGGACTTCCTGCAGCAGCTGGCGTGGGCCACGAGCGCCGGACGGTCCGCCACCGACGTGACGACGGCGGGGACCTCGGCCTTCCGCGAGCTCGCCCTCGTCCACCCGGGCGAGACGGAGCACGGGGCGGGGGCGGCCTACCCGGGCACGCCTGGCCACTTCGACGAGGCGGCCTGCCAGAACTGAGGCCCGCCGGCATCAGCCGGGCATGATTGCGGCGCCGTGGGATCCGAGATCCCACGGCGCCGCGGTCGTGCGTCGGGCGACGTGCGCCCTGCGTCCGGCGTCAGGCCGGCGGAGCGATGTCCTGCTGGGCCGGGAGCTGGTCCTGGCGCACGATCCCGACCGGGCACGTCATGCCGTTGGGGCCGTGGTTGCAGTAGCCGCCGGGGTTCTTGTGGAGGTAGCCCTGGTGGTAGTCCTCGGCGAGGTAGAACGGCCCGGCGTCGTCCGCGGAGCGGACCTCCGTCGTGATCTGTCCGTAGCCGTTGTCATCGAGCACCTTCTGGAACGCCTCGCGCGTCGCCTCAGCGGCGAGCCGCTGGCCCTCGGTCGTCCAGTAGATCGCCGAGCGGTAGGCGGTGCCGATGTCGTTGCCCTGGCGGTTGGACGTCGTCGGGTCGTGGTTCTCCCAGAAGGCCTTGAGCAGCAGCTCGGGCGAGGTCTTCTCGGGGTCGTAGACGACGCGGACGGTCTCGGCGTGGCCGGTGCGCCCGGTGCACGTCTCCTCGTAGGTCGGGTTGGGCGTGTAGCCACCCATGTAGCCCGCCGCCGTCGAGACGACGCCGTCCTGCTTCCAGAAGATCCGCTCGACCCCCCAGAAGCAGCCCATCGCGACGTAGAGCACCTCGGAGCCGTCGGGCCACGGGCCCTCGAGCGGGGTGCCCAGCACGACATGGGTGGGGTTCACGGCATACGGGCGGTCCGCGCGGCCCGGGAGGGCCTCGTCGCGGCTGGGCATCTGGGACTTCCTACCGAATCCGAACACCATGCCAGTGTCACATCCTTCGTGCTGGGAGCGTCTTACGTCCCTGTAACGTCCGCGACCCCCCGCGTATGCCGGATGGCGCGGTCCCGGACAAATCGCTCGCCGCGCGCGGGGCCGGCCCGACAGACTGCCCACATGAGCGACGACCTCGAGATCCGGCCGATCGACCTGCTCGACCGTGCCCAGGAGGCCGCGGCCACCGACTGGATCGGCGTCCACGCAGCCGTCCAGCGCGAGCTGTTCGGTCCCGCGGGCAGCGCCTGGACCCTGGACGAGATCCGGGGCTTCCACCGCTCGCCGTCGGGCACGCGGGTCGCTCGCGCGGCGTGGGTGGGGGACCGTCTCGTCGGTGCGTTCGAGGCCCGGATCCCGACGAGCGACAACCTCGACCTGGCCCTGTTCTGGCTGTCGGTCCTGCCGGACCACCGGCGGCGGGGCATCGGTGAGGCCCTCCTGCGCGAGGGAGAGGCGATCGCCCGCGAGCACGGCCGCGGCACGTTGATGGGCGAGACCGAGTGGGCCGAGGGCGGTGTCGACCTCGCGGAGACGTTCGCCGCTCGGCACGGCTACGCCGTGGGGCAGACGATGCTCCGCAGCGCCATGCCGCTTCCCGCCGACCGCGACGCGCTCTCGGCGCTGGTGGCCGTCACCGACGACTACGCCGTCGAGACCTTCGTCGACACGATGCCCGAGGCGTGGCTCGACGACCGCGCGGTCCTCCAGCAGCGGATGAGCACCGACGCCCCCACGGACGACCTCGCCCTCGAGGAGGAGGCCTGGGACGCCGACCGCCTGCGGGAGACGCACGCCCGCACGCGGGCCTCCGGGCGGCGGATCGTCGAGTCAGCCGCGCGCCACACGCCCTCGGGCCGTCTCGTCGCCTTCACGACGATCGGGGTGTCCGCAGGAAGCCCCGACCTCGGCTACCAGCAGGACACCCTCGTGCTCAAGGAGCACCGCGGGCATGGGCTCGGTCTCCGGCTCAAGGCGGCCAACGCGTTGCGGCTCATGGACGAGCTGCCCGACGTGACGGCGGTCCGCACGTGGAACGCCGACTCCAACGAGCACATGCTCGCGGTCAACCGGCAGCTCGGCTACGCCGTCGACGGGTACAGCCGGGAATGGCAGAAGATCACCGGGAGCGGCGAATGACCTTGCAGATCAAGGAGATCGACCTCGCCGTCGACGACCCGACGAGCGAGGCCTGGCTCGAGGTGCACCACGCAGCCAACCGCCACGTGTGGGGCGACGCCGCCGAGCGCACGACGGTCGCTGAGATCGTCGACGTCGCGGAGCGCCGGCACGAGGTGCGGCGGTCCTTCGTCGTCACCGAGGAAGGCGCGGACGGCCCAGTCGCCGCGGCGCAGACGATCCGTCGGACGCGCGACAACGTCGGCACCGCGGGGCTGTGGCTCTCGGTGCACCCCGACCACCAGCGGCGCGGGATCGGCTCGTCACTCCTCGTCCACTGCGAGCAGGTGCTCCGCGACGAGGGGTGTGACCGCATCCACGAGCACAGCGGCGCGCCCGTCGAGAACGGTGACGCCGCAACGGGATTCGCCCACGTGAACGGCTACCGGCAGACGCTCCTCGACCTCCGGCAGGACCTGGCCCTGCCGGTGGACGAGGCAGCGCTGACCGCGCTCGACCCCCGACCCGACCCGGCGGCATACGTCATCGAGACGTCGGTCGACGGGCTTCCCGAGGCGTGGCTCGAGGACCGGGCGCTGCTCGCACGACGGATGAGCACCGACGCCCCGTCCGGCGACATCGACCTCGACGAGGAGGACTGGGACGCCGAGCGCGTGCGGCTGCTGTGGAACACGCCGAGTCCCATCTGGGGCATCGAGTCCGTCGCGCGGCACGTGCCGACCGGACGCCTCGTGGCCTTCACCGACATCGTCGTGCGGCCCGGGCAGCCCGACCTCGCCGTCCAGTCGGACACGCTCGTCCTCCGGGAGCACCGAGGCCGGGCGCTCGGCCTCGCCGTCAAGACCGCGAACCTCCGCGCCCTCCGCCGGGAGCGCCCCGACGTCACGGCGGTGCGCACGTGGAACGCCGACACGAACACCCACATGGTCGCCATCAACGAGCGGATGGGCTTCGTCGTCACGGGCTGGACGCGGGAGTGGGCCAAGGACCTCTGAGCCCGGGCTCGGTGAACCCACGGCGGCTGCACGGCGTCGTCGTGAGCAGGTACTAGGACCAAAGCCCGATGGTGCCTGCCCGCCCCGAGGACGCACGGTGGACCCACAGCACCCGCTGACCCGCCGCCGACCACCCGGGACGGGCCCCCACCAGGAGGTCACGCATGAGGACTCGCCGAACTCTCACCGCCACGTCCGCCATCGCCCTCGTCGCAGCAGCCCTCGCGTCAGGCGCCGTCACCCTCGCGCCGGCCGCCTCGGCCAAGGGACTCGAGGTGCGCACGTCGGGCACCTGCTCGGCCGGCGCGACGTGGACGCTCAAGGCCAAGCAGGACGACCGCCGGATCCGGGTCGAGCTCGAGGTCGACAGCAACCGCGTCGGCCAGCGCTGGAGCGTCGCGCTCAGCGACAACACCGTCCCGGTCCGGTCCGGGTCCGCCGTCACGACGGCGCCGAGCGGCTCGTTCACGGTGCGCAGCCTCGTCACGAACCGCGCCGGTTCGGACACGATCCGCGCCTACGCCCGCTACGCGGCGACGGGCCAGGAGTGCCGAGCCACCGTCGTCTACCCCGGCTGACCGCAGCCCGCCGCCCTCGCGCCCACCCACGAAAGGTCCACCCCCATGAGACGCCTCACCCTCGCCGCGGCTGCTGTCGCCGCCCTCGTCCCGGCCACCCTCGGGCTCGTCGGCAACAGCTCCTTCGCCCAGAGCGTCCCCGCCCGCGTCCCCGCGTCGGCGCAGCTCCTGCCGGAGTCCGGCGACGACGACCCGACCCCGACGGGTATGCCGTCCGCCACCCCGAGCGCCACCCGGACCACCGAGGTCGGTGACGACCACGGCGGCGACCGTCCCCGCGACTCCCGCACCGAGGCCGGCGACGACCACCGTGCGGGCGGCTCGTCGGGCTCTGCCTCGTCGGGTTCCGGCTCCTCGGGCTCCGGCTCGTCCGGGTCCTCCGGTTCCGGGTCGTCGCACTCGGGGGGCGACGACTCGGGGTCGGGGCGTTCCGGCTCCGATGACTCCGGCCCGCACGCGTCCGGCTCGCACTCGTCCGGAGGCCACGGCTCGGACGACTCGGGTGGTGACGACCACTGACCAGTCAGCGCACCGACCGCGCAGGCGCCGGGGACACGATCCCGGTGCCTGTGCCGGCGCCGCACCCGGGGGACCCCCAGCCCCCGGACGCGCCGCGAGCCGTCGGCGGGCGTGACCACCGGGACCTCCCCCCTTGGTGGACGCTCGCCGACGGCGTCGCCCCGGCGCGGGTGCGCCCCCTGCCGAGCCGGCGCCGGATGCTCGTGCAGCTCGGGCTCGCGGCCCTCGTCGTCTTCGTCGTCGTCATGGTCGGGGCCTCGTTCGCGGCGAGCCGGCTCGCCGAGCGCGAAGCCGTCAACGACGCGGCGCACACGACGAACCTGCTGGCCCTGGCCGTCGTCCAGCCGGTGCTGCAGGACGCCCTCCTCACCGGTGACCCGGCCGCGTACGCCGCTCTCGACCAGGTCGTCCGCGCACGTGTGCTGCCCAACGGGATCGTCAGGGTCAAGCTGTGGGCACCGGACGGACGCATCGTCTACGCCGACGAGACGCGGCTCGTGGGTCAGCACTTCGCGCTGGGCGACGAGCAGAGCGAGACTCTCGTCGCGCCGCAGACCCGGGCCGAGGTGTCCGACCTCGACCGGTCCGAGAACGAGTTCGAGCGCTACGGCGGCAAGCTCCTCGAGGTGTACCGCCCGGTGTGGACCCCGTCCGGCTCCGAGCTGCTCTTCGAGGTCTACGGCGACTACGGTCCCGTCAGCACGCGCGCCTTCGACCTGTGGCGCGGTCTGGCCGGAGTGCTCGCGAGCAGCCTCCTGCTGCTCCTCGTCCTCATGGCGCCGATCATCTGGCGCCTGCTCGACCGGCTCGGCACCGCGCAGGAGCAGCGCGAGTCCCTGCTGCGGCGCGCGGTCGACGCCTCGGCCCGGGAACGCCGCCGCATCGCGGCCGACCTCCACGACGGTCCGGTCCAGGACCTCGTCGCGAGCTCCTTCGCCGTCAGCGGCGCTGCGGAGTCCGCACGGGCACAGGGCCGCTCGGCACTCTCCTCGACGATCGGCGACGCGGCCTCCACGGTGCGGGCGAGCATCGCCAGCCTGCGTTCCCTGCTCGTCGACATCTACCCCGAGCGGCTCGCGGACGCCGGCCTCGCGACGGCCGTCACCGACCTCGCTCGTCCGCTCGCCGGACGCGGCATCGCGGTGTCCGTCGACGTCGACGGGGAGCAGGCCGCGCGGCTCGGCGAGCTGGCCCAGCAGGTGGCGCACCGCGTCACCCGCGAGTGCCTGCGCAACGTCGTGCGCCACGCCGGGGCCACGCACGTCTGGATCCGGCTCTCCGCCGACGGCTCCGACCCGGCG
Source organism: Terrabacter sp. RAF57 (assembly GCF_052113925.1). Classification (NCBI taxonomy): domain Bacteria; kingdom Bacillati; phylum Actinomycetota; class Actinomycetes; order Micrococcales; family Intrasporangiaceae; genus Terrabacter; species Terrabacter sp. RAF57. The sequence continues at coordinate 104,575 of NZ_JBFRDT010000011.1, forward strand.
CGCCCGGTCGTGCTCCGGGTCCGGGACGACGGGATCGGCTTCGATCCCACACTGTTGCCCCGTCTCGAGGGACACTTCGGCGTACGCGTCCTCGCCGACCTGGCGACCGACGTCGGGGCGGTCCTGCGGGTCCGGTCCGCGCCGGGACGCGGCACGCTGTGGCTGCTCGCACTCCCGGTGCAGAAGGAGGACGGATGACGACCGTCGTCGTCGTGGACGACCACCGGCTGGTCCGTGCCGGCCTGCGCACCATCATCGACGCCAGCGACGACCTCCGCGTCGTCGGGGAGGCCGCCGACGGGGCGGAGGCCGTCGTGGTCGTCGGCGACCTCGGTCCCGACGTCGTCCTCATGGACCTCTCGATGCCCGGCGTCGACGGCGTCGAGGCGATCCGCCGCCTCCGCGCCGCCGGCACCACGTCTCCCGTCGTCGTCCTCACCTCGTTCGCGGAGGCCGACCGGGTTCGCGCCGCGGTCGAGGCCGGGGCCATCGGCTACCTGCTGAAGGACAGCGAGCCCCGGGACGTCCTCGACGCGGTCCGCGCCGCGGCCGCCGGACACGCGCCCCTCGACCCGCGCGTGGCTCGCGCGCTGCTCCCGTCGCCCGACCGGCGCTCGGCCGGGCCGGCCCTGAGCGAGCGCGAGCGCGAGGTGCTGACACACGTCGCACGAGGCCTCGCCAACAAGCAGATCGCCCGCACCCTCGGCATCAGCGAACGCACCGTCAAGGTGCACCTCGGCAACGTCTTCCGTCGGCTCGGCGTCGGTGACCGGACGTCGGCGGCGCTCTGGGCCCGCGACCACGGCGTCGGCTGAGGCCCTCGCGAGGAGTGGCTCGATCCCACCGCGGCCGACGGGAACCGCGGGAGTGCGCGCCGCGTCCCTGACCTGCAGCGCACCGGTGGTCGGTGCCGCAGACAGGAGACCCCACATGGTCCGGAACGTCGTCGCCTCGCTCGCCGTCGGGGTCGTCGCCCTCGCCGGGTGCACCTCGTCCCCGGCCGACGCCCCGTCTCCCGACGCGTCCGGGTCGGTCGCTGCGGGTGACCGCGCGCAGGCGCTCTGGGCCGACCGGACGGCATACGTCGGCGACAACTCCAAGGTCATCGCTCTCGTCGGGGACGCCGGCTTCGGACCCGCCGGCAGCTACACGCTCTCGCTGTGGACGACCCGACCTCCGTATGCCGTGACGATCACCGTCACCGACCCGGCGAAACCGCTCGACGCGACCGACCTCACCGGGCCGGCCACGCTGCTGCTCGGCACGGTGACCAACCTCGACGCCGTCCACGTCACCGGCCCGGGCAGCACCTTCTCCCTGACGGCGCGCGAGGCGACCGCGACCCTCGGGCACGACGTCAAGACGCTGGGCACCGACCGTGCCGCCCTCGCCGACTACGTCCGTTCGCTCGACGACTGAGCACCTCCGCGGCGGTGGTGACACGCCGGGCGGGAATGCGAACGGCTCGCGCTCGGTTGGCACGCGGTGGGCCATGCCGACACCTGATTATGCCCATCCCAAGATGGGCTTATAGGTTGGCGGCCGTCCCGACCCCATCCCACCGATCCACCAGGAAGTACCCACCATGCGTTCGAGGTTCACCCTCACCGCCCTGCTCGCCACGCTCGTCGCCGTCGTCCTCACCGCTTGCAGCACCGGCTCCGGTGGCGGCTCCGACCTCGAGTCCGTCAAGCAGGCGGGCGTCCTGCGCGTCGCCACGGAGGGCACCTACTCGCCGTTCTCGTTCCACGACCCGAAGACGAACGCCCTGACCGGCTACGACGTCGAGGTCGCGAAGGCCGTCGCCGACACGCTCGGCGTCAAGGTCGAGTACGTCGAGACGCCGTGGGACGCGATCTTCGCCGGTCTGGCCGCCGACCGCTACGACGTCGTCGTCAACCAGGTCACGAAGAACCCGGAGCGCGCCGGCCTCTACGGCCTGAGCAGCACCTACACGTGGTCCGAGGGCGTCATCGCCACCCGCGCCGACGACGCGACGATCTCCTCGCTCACGAGCCTCGAGGGCAAGAAGTCGGCGCAGAGCCTGACGAGCAACTGGGCCAAGGTCGCCAAGGATGCCGGCGCCCAGGTCGAGTCGGTCGAGGGATTCACCCAGGCCATCACGCTGCTCAAGCAGTCGCGTGTCGACGCGACCGTCAACGACAGCCTCGCGGTCCTCGACTACCTGAAGTCGACGGGCGACACGACGGTGAAGATCGCGGCCAAGACCGGTGACGTCTCCGAGCAGGTCGTCGCGACGCGCAAGGACTCCGACCTCGTCGCCGCCATCGACCAGGCGCTCGCCGACCTCGAGGCCGACGGCACCCTGACGAAGATCTCGCAGAAGTACTTCTCGGCCGACGTCTCGAAGCAGCCGGCCGGCGCCTCCGGTTCGTGATCGGGTCGTGAACGAACAGACGACCCAGCTGATCCTCGACTCGCTGGGCCCGCTCCTGCGGGCCACGGTGACCACGACGATCCCGCTGACTCTCATCAGCTTCGTCCTCGGGCTGGTCCTCGCGCTCGGCGTCGCCCTGATGCGGCTGTCGTCGGTGCGGGTGGTCTCGTCCCTGGCGCGGATCTACGTCTCGCTGGTCCGTGGCACGCCGCTGCTGCTCCAGCTCTTCATCATCTACTACGGCCTGCCCGCCCTCGGGGTGCGCTTCGACCCCTTCCCGGCCGCGGTCGTCGCCTTCACTCTCAACGTCGGTGGCTATGCGGCCGAGGTGATCCGTTCGGCCATCCTCTCTGTCCCCAAGGGCCAGTGGGAGGCGGCCTCGACGGTCGGGATGGGCTACGTCACGACCCTGCGCCGGGTGGTCCTGCCGCAAGCCGTGCGCACGGCCATCCCACCGCTGTCCAACACGCTCATCTCCCTCGTCAAGGACACCTCGCTCGCCTCGACCATCCAGGTCACCGAGCTGCTCCGCGTGGCGCAGGAGGCCGCGGCACCGACCTACGAGTTCTTCGCGCTCTACGGCGTCGCCGCCGTCTACTACTGGGTCGTGTGCCTCGTCCTCTCCTTCGTCCAAGCCCGTCTCGAGGAACGACAGAACAGGTACGTCTCGACATGACCGAGCCCACCACCCCCTTGATGCCGGCGGAATCCGCTGCGCCGCGGCCCGCCCCGCTCCTCTCGGTGTCCGGCCTCGCGAAGTCGTTCGGCGACCACGAGGTGCTCCGGTCGATCGACTTCGAGGTCGCCCCGGGCAGCGTCACCGTCCTCATCGGCCCTTCCGGTTCGGGCAAGACGACGGTGCTGCGCTCGCTCAACGCGCTCGACGTCGCCGACGCTGGCGTCGTCCGCATCGGTGAGGTCGAGGTCGACTTCGCGCAGCGTCCGGTGACCAGGCAGCAGGTGGCGACCCTCCGCGCCCAGAGCGGCATGGTCTTCCAGTCGCACCATCTCTTCCCGCACCTGACGGTGCTCGAGAACGTCACGGCGGGGCCGGTCCTCGCGCAGCGTCGCGACCGCGCCGAGGTGGCTGAGGAGGCGCGCGAGCTGCTGCGGCTCGTCGGGCTCGAGGAGAAGGCCGACGCCTACCCCTACCAGCTCTCCGGCGGGCAGCAGCAGCGCGTCGGCATCGCCCGCGCGCTCGCGATCAAGCCCAAGCTGATGCTCTTCGACGAGCCGACGTCGGCCCTCGACCCCGAGCTCGTCGGCGAGGTGCTCGTGGTCATGAAGAACCTTGCGGCACAGGGCTGGACCATGGTCGTGGTCACGCACGAGATCCGCTTCGCCCAGCAGGTCGCGGACCAGGTGCTCTTCATGGACGGTGGTGTCGTCGTCGAGCGCGGCACGCCGGACGAGGTGCTGACCCGACCGCGCACCGAGCGAGCCCGCCAGTTCCTGCACCGCATCCTCGACCCGCTCGACTGAGCGGCGCTGCGGCGCAGCGCAACCCGAGGACGTATGCCGTCCGGCCGGATCAGGCGATGAGGCCCGCTCGGTCGACGGCGCGCTCCACGACGGTCGCCATCTCGGCGTAGCCGCGGTCGTTGGGGTGGAACTTGTCCGACGCGAGTCGGCCCCGCCACGACCGGGGCCCGTCACGGCGCATGTCGACGAGGACGAGGTGACCGGCGTCGGCGCGTGCGCGCAGCATGGCGTCGACGGCGCGGGCCTCGCGGTGCGGGTTGGGCAGGTTCGAGACGAGCGCACCCTCGGGCAACCGGTCGAGCATCGCCGCGAAGCGCTCGACGAGCCCACGACGGTGGCGGCGCATGACGACGTCGTTCGAACCGATGACGACCGTGACCAGCGTGGGCGTCTGGCCGTCCGTGGCGAGGGACTCGAGAGCCGGTAGCTGCCGGTCGAGCACGTCCTCGACCCGCGCGCCGTTGACTCCGAGGTTGACGATGCGGTGGTCCCAGCCGCGCACGATGAGCCGCTCGCTCAGCTGCCCGACCCACCCGCGGTCCGGGGCGCTCGCGCCTATGCCCTGCGTCATCGAGTCGCCGAGGGCGATCCACAGTGGCCCGCCACCCGCGGCGGCCACGCGGTTGTGGGACTCCCACCACCCGGCATACGGCAGCACCTGCTCCTGGACCGAGCGGATGCCGGGGAAGGCCGTCGAGAGCGCCGACAGCACCGGACCACGCGGTCGGTGGCTGCGGTTGCTGTAGTCGAAGTCGGGCCCCACCGGGGCAGCATCGCAGACGTCGGTGTGACCTCCGCCGCAGCGCCGCCGTCGCGGGTGGCGGCGGAGCCCGACGGGCTTCGGGGGGCCGCGGCTCAGGGCATAGGCTCGTCCTCATGTCTGACGAGCACGGCTTCTCCACACGCGCCATCCACGCCGGCCAGGAGGCCGACGAGCTCACTGGAGCGGTGGTGCCCCCGATCTACCAGGTCTCGACCTACAAGCAGGACGGCATCGGCGGCTTCCGCAACGGCTACGAGTACAGCCGGTCGGCCAACCCGACCCGGACCGCGCTCGAGGAGTGCATCGCCGCGCTCGAGGGCGGCAGCCGCGGCTTCGCCTTCGCGTCCGGCCTCGCCGGCCAGGACACGGTCGCCCGCGCGCTGCTCGTCCCCGGCGACCACGTCGTCGTCCCGAACGACGCCTACGGCGGCACGTACCGCTACTTCAACAAGGTCGCGAAGCCCCAGGGCATCGAGCACTCCATCGCCGACATGGGCGACCTGGAGGGGGTCCGTGCCGCGATCCGTCCCGGGCAGACGAAGATGGTCTGGGTCGAGACCCCGACCAACCCGCTGCTCGGCATCGCCGACATCGAGGCCATCGCCGCGATCGCCCACGAGGTCGGCGCCGTGCTCGTCGTCGACAACACGTTCGCGACGGCCTACCTCCAGAGCCCGCTCGCGCTCGGCGCCGACGTCGTGACGCACTCGACGACGAAGTACTCCGGCGGCCACAGCGACGTCGTCGGCGGCGCCGTCGTGACAACCAGGAACATCACGGTGCCCGGCTACGAGGACGCCGAGGAGCGGATCGCCTTCCACCAGAACAGCATCGGCGGCGTCGCCGGGCCGTTCGACTCGTGGCTGACCTTGCGCGGGCTCAAGACCCTCGCCATTCGCATGGAGCGTCACTGCGACAACGCCGAGAAGGTCGTCGAGTTCCTCGAGGGCCACGACGGCGTCTCCCAGGTGCTCTACCCGGGGCTGCCCGGCCACGCCAACCACGATGTCGCCGCGCGCCAGATGAAGCGCTTCGGCGGCATGGTCAGCTTCCGGATGCGTCGCGGTGAGGACGCCGCCGTCAAGGCGTGCGCGGCCGTGAGCCTCTGGACGCTGGGCGAGTCGCTCGGCGGTGTCGAGTCGCTCATCGAGCACCCGGGTCGCATGACGCACGCGAGCGTCGCCGGCACCGAGCTCGAGGTGCCGTCCGACCTCATCCGCCTCTCGGTCGGCATCGAGGACGTCGACGACCTCATCGCCGACCTGCGCGAGGCGCTCGACATCCACGGCTGACCGCTCCGGGCCACGAGACCACCACCGCGCATGACGATCCTCACCGTCGACTTCGGGTCGACGTTCACCAAGGGTGCCCTCCTCGCCGACGACGGCGCCGTGCTCGGCACGGCGTCGACCCCGACGACCGGTACCGAGGGGCGGGGCGACATCCTCGACGGCTACCGGACGCTGCGCGACGAGCTGGACGTCCCTGACGACGCGACGGTGCGGGCCTGCTCGAGCGCGGGTGGTGGGCTGCGGCTCGCCGTCGTCGGCTACGAGCGCACCGTCACCGCCCAGGCCGGGCACCGGGTCGGCCTGTCCGCCGGGGCCAAGGTCGTCCACGTCGCGGCCGGGGAGCTGACGACCGCCGACGTCGCGGGCATCCGCGCGGCCCGGCCCGACATGATCCTGCTCGTCGGCGGCACCGACGGCGGCAACAGCAACGTCCTGCTGCACAACGCCTCCCGGCTCGCCAAGGGCGCCATCGGCGGGCACGGGGCGCACGCCGTGCCGGTCGTCGTCGCCGGCAACGTCGACGCGCGCGACGAGGCGGCGGCCGTCCTCGCGACGACGGGCCGGCCGACGGTCCTCGCCGAGAACGTCCTCCCGCAGATCGGGGTCATCGCGCCCGGGTCGGCACGGGCCGCGATCCGCGACGCCTTCCTGCGCCACGTCATCGGCGGCAAGGGGCTGTCGCGTGACCCGGCCTTCGCCGCGATGGTCGAGGCCGCGACCCCCGACGTCGTCCTGCGCGGCGTCGAGGTGCTGGCCTCGGTGACCGACGGCGGCGACGTCCTCGTCGTCGACGTCGGCGGTGCGACGACCGACGTCTACTCCTGCCTGACCCCCGAGGGCGAGGACGCCAGCCTGCGCAAGGACGTCGTGGCCCCGCTGTGGCACGCCCGCACCGTCGAGGGCGACCTCGGCATGCGGTGGAACGCCGAGCACGTCGTCGAGGCCGCCGTGGCCGAGCACCTGCTCGACACCGTCGCCGACCGCGACGCCCTGACCGCGTATGCCGCCCGCGTCCACGAGCGCCCTGGCTCGCTCCCCGTCGACGACGCCGAGCGCGCGCTCGACCTCGAGCTCGCGCGGCTGGCGGCGCTCGTCGCGGTGCGCCGGCACGCGCGCCCGGCCCAGCCGACAGAGTCGCCGCGGCCGCTCGCGAACGTCACGGCGCTCGTCGGGTCCGGGGGAGTGCTGCGCCACACAGACGCCGCCGGGCGCGACCACGTGCTCGGCGCGGTCCTCGCCGACCACGCCGGTGGCTGGAAGGTGCCGCGCGCCGCCCGCGCGACCGTCGACACGGCATACCTCCTCTTTGCGGCCGGCCTGCTCGCCGACGACCCCGACGAGGGCCACCTCGCCCGAGCCGTAGCCACCCAAATCCTCTAACCGTCGAAAGGCCAACGTTTGCGGGTGCCGACCCGTCGAGGGGCCAACGTTTGCGGGTGCTGACCCGTCGAGGGGCCAACGTTTGCGGGCACCAACCGTTGTCCACACCTCTTTGGCCGCAGGCGCCGTTACGCACAGGTGACCCGACGGGCGTCGCGCGACGTGCCATGGCGCCGGACCGTCTGGGCATGGAAGCCCAAGCACTGCCACCCGACCTGCTCACTCGTCCCTTCAGGACGTCCGAGGCCCTCCGACGGGGAGTGACACCCTCCCGACTGCGTGCCGACGACCTGTGGACCCCGACACCGGGCGTCCGCACCGTAGAGATTCCGACGACGCTGCTCGAGCGTACGTATGCGTTCGCCGCCGCGGCGCCCCGGGAGTTCGCGTTCGCGCACGCCACGGCGGCTCGTCTCCTCGGGATCCCCCTGCCGTATGCGCTCGACGAGGATCCGCACATCCACATCGTCACGCCCACCGATGCCAATCGGATCCGGCGCGGCGAGGTGATGGGTCACCGCGGTCTGGAGTCGAGAGAGGTCGTCGAGGTTCACGGTCTTCCGGTCGTCGGACCTGCGGACACGTGGGCGGACCTCGGGGAGTACGTCGGTGCCGGACTCCCGGTTGGCCTCGATGACCTCATCGTTGCGGGCGATGCGGCAGCAAACCTCCTGGGGGAGGTCGCCCCGCTCAAGCGGGCCGTCGAGGCGCGGGTGCGGCCCCGTGGCAAGGTGACCCTGACGTTCGCCCTGCCACGGGTGCGGCTCGGAGCGTGGTCGCCCATGGAGACCCGTAGCCGTCTGATGGTCACTCGGGCAGGACTTCCGGAGCCTCGTCACAACCGCCCGGTGGTCAGTCACACCGGCGAGTGGCTCGGGTTCGGCGACCTCGTCTGGGAGCAGCAACGTGTCGTGGGGGAGTACATGGGCGTCGAGTTCCACACTCGCTCACGGGACAAGGTCCATGACGGTCTCCGCCGTGACCGGGTCGAGCGAGGCGACTGGGCCGTCGTCGAGATCGTCTCTGCCGACGTGTTCGAGCACGAAGCCCGTGCCGCGAAGCTGCGCGAGATCGCCGGCTGCCTGGGGGTCAACGCTCACGTGCTGGACGTGATCGCCGCCGCGCCGCAGTTCTTCGCGCCTGCTCAGTTCGCTCGGCCTCGCCGTCGACGGTCTTAGCGGTGGCAACCGCGATCTTTGGCCTTTCGACGATCAGGGACCCGCGAACTTCGGCCTTTCGACGGGTGAGGGTGGGGATGTGCGAGCGGGCCGGCCCCGCCGGGGAGGGGCCGGCCCCCGCGGTCCGGTCACGAGCATGCCCGGCTCGACGACGCCGTCGTCGGGGGGCGTCTCGCCGATCGTCGCGTTCTGGAGCAGCTCGGTGAGCTGGCGGATGCGGGCCTCCATCTTGCCCTGCTCCTCGCGGGCGGCGTGGTAGCCGCCGTTCTCCTTGAGGTCGCCCTCCTCGCGGGCCTCCTCGATCTTGTGCGCGATCTCGATGCGACCTTCGCCCGTCAGCTGGTCGAGCTCCGCCTTGAGGCGGTCATGGGCCTCCTGGGTCAGGAAGCCAGCGGCAGTCTCGGTCACGGTGTGTCACTCCTCGGATGAACAGCGCCCACGCGGTGCTCGCGTGGGCGCCTGCACAAAAATATGGGCCCGAACCGTGGTGTCGTCGACTCGTGATGCCGGTCGGCGACGGGTCCGGACCCTGGATGAAGCAACAAGGATAACAAAATGAACGGCAAACGTGCAGTTCACGCGGCATTTCCGCGCTGGCGACCCCCGGCGGCGGCACCGTTCACGAGCAGGTCTTGACCTGTCCGGTCACGGCTCGTGACGTCGTGCGGAGCGTCACCGACTCGTCCGTGGTCTCGTCGGCGCTCGCCGGCACCTGCACGGTGCTCGTCCCGACGGGGGCAAAGTCGCGCGACAGCGCCTCCACCGTGCACGTGAGGGCCGTGCCGCCCGGTCGGTAGACCTGGAAGTCGACCCGCACCTGCTGGTCGCTGACCACCTTGTAGCCGAGGGTCTGCCAGGAGGGCTGGCCGAGCGTCGACGACAGGCCGAACCAGATCGCGAGGCCGACACCGGCGAGGATGCCGACCGTGCCGACGACCCACCACTTCAGCTGGCCGGGGGCGGGGCGGGGCAGGGTCGTGCGGGACGGCATACGGAGTCCTGGCGGTTCGAGCCCGCGCATCGTCAGGTGCGAGGGAGTGAGAGGATGGCGGACGGGTCCAGTGTCTCCCATGGCACGGCGCGAGCCGCACGGACCCGGACGCCGAGGGGCACCGGACACCACCAGCCACCCGCGTCCCACCCACGAAACTGACGACGAACAGGGAGCCACGTGGCCGAGGGCATGCGTTTGATGGCGGTGCACGCGCACCCCGACGACGAGTCGAGCAAGGGCGCCGCGACGACGGCCAGGTACGTCGCCGCCGGCACCTCCGTCATGGTCGTGTCGTGCACGGGCGGCGAGCGCGGCGACATCCTCAACGAGAAGCTCAAGGACGACCCGCACATCCTGCGCGACATCGCCCAGGTGCGCCGCGACGAGATGAAGGCCGCGCAGGAGGTGCTCGGCTGCGAGCACACGTGGCTCGGCTTCGTCGACTCCGGTCTGCCGGAGGGCGACCCGCTGCCGCCGCTGCCCGACGGCTGCTTCGGTCTCGAGGACATCGACGTGACCACCGAGGCGCTCGTCCGGGTCATCCGCGCGTGGCGACCGCACGTCATGACGACGTACGACGAGAAGGGTGGCTACCCCCACCCCGACCACATCATGTGCCACACGGTCTCCATGGCGGCCTTCGAGGCGGCGGGCGACCCGTCCCGCTACCCGCACGCCGGCGAGCCGTGGCAGCCGCTCAAGATCTACTACAACGGCGGCTGGTCCAAGGACCGCCTCGAGGCGATCCACGACGCGATGCTCGCCGAGGGACTCGAGAGCCCGTATGCCGAGTGGCTGGCCAACTGGAAGCCGCGGCGTTCCGGACGCCCGACGACGACGATCGCCTGCGGCGAGTTCTTCGAGACGCGTGACCGCGCGCTCATGGCGCACGCGACGCAGGTCGACCCCGACGGCTTCTGGTTCCAGGTGCCGCTCGAGATCCAGACACGGGTCTGGGGCGTCGAGGAGTTCGAGGCCGCCCTGTCCTACGTCGAGATCGCCGACGGGGAGGACGACCTCTTCGCCGGGCTCGGGACCCCCGCAGAGGCCGACGCGCTCGCGACCCGCGCCGACCTCGAGCTCGTCCACGACGGCCGGGTCGCCGACGAGCCCGAGCCCGACGAGGCCGAGCAGGAGTCCGGACGCGCCCACGGCGACAGCTCCGACACGCACACCGACGAGGACGACGACGCGGACAGCGACAGCGAGAAGGCGGACGCGCGATGAGCGGCGGCGGCAACCTCCCGATCGGACCCGGCATCTGGGGCTTCATCGCGTTCTTCGTGCTCGCGATCGCGCTGTGGTTCCTCGTGCGCAACATGAACAGCCGGCTGCGCCGGATGGCCTACCGCGACCGGGACCGGGCCGAGCAGTTCGCCGCGGACGCCGACGTCGTCGGCACGAAGGACGAGCCGGCGACGGCCGGCACGCCGGACCCCGACGCGGACGAGCCGGGCGACGACCCTCGCTCGGACGGCGAGACCCCGCGCCCCTGAGACGCTGCGGGCGGCATACGCCCTCGGACACGACGAACGCCCCGGCACGGTGCCGGGGCGTTCGGACGTTCTGGGCTCAGGTCGCGAAACCTGCCGACGTCACGTCGCTGCCTGATAGCCGATGACGGCGAGCGTCACCGCCACGAAGTGGGTGAGGAAGCCGCCGAGGGTGAAGGCGTGGAAGACCTCGTGGAACCCGAACCACCGGGGCCACGGGTTGGGCCGCTTCGTGCCGTAGACGATCCCGCCGGCGGTGTACATGAGGCCGCCGAGGCCGATGAGCGAGCCGATGAGCGGGCCACCCTCGCGCCAGAACGGCACGACGTAGAAGATGGCGGCCCAGCCGAGCGCGAGGTAGAGCGCCGTGTAGAGCCAGCGCGGGGCGCCGACCCAGAAGACCCGGAAGAGGACGCCGGCGATGGCGCCGCCCCAGATGACGAGGAGCAGCAGCCGGGCCTGGTCGGCCGGCAGGAGCGTCACGGCGAACGGCGTGTAGGTGCCCGCGATGATGAGGTAGATGTTCGAGTGGTCGAACCGCTTGAGCAGGCCCGACATCTTCGGGCCCCACGTGCCGCGGTGGTAGACGGCCGAGACCCCGAAGAGCAGGGCGGCGCTGATCGTGAAGACGATCGAGGCCGTGCGCACGGACCCGGGTTCGGAGAGGAGCACGAGGACCAGGCCGCCGATGAGGGCGACGGGGAACATGCCGAGGTGCAGCCAGCCGCGCAGGCGGGGCTTGACGATCGCAACGAGGTCGGCGACGGGGGTGCCCGACGGGTCCTCGGTGCTGGGGTCAGGGCTGTGGCCAGCGGTGGGCTCGGGGGTGCTGCTCATCGCCCCACTGTAACCTACGCGACCGTAAGTTACGGCAACGTAGGTTCAAGGATTCCTGAGTGCCCCGGGCCCCCGGACACCTCCACGAGACCCTCACGAGGTCGTCACCAAAGCCTCGCGACGACTCCCACCCGACCGCCTCGGTACGCCGACGGGCGAGCGGTACGGTGGGACCGCGGCCCGCTCGGGGCTGCCCAGACCGTGACCGGCGATGACACGAGCGAGTCGACGAGGAGGCCCCGTGGGGTGGCGCGATGTGGTCTACGGCGCGTACGAGCGCCGAGTCCTCAAGGACCTCCCCAAGGAGGCGCTCCCGCGGCACGTCGCCGTCATGCTCGACGGCAACCGGCGGTGGGCCAAGGCCCGCGGCGCCGGCACGGCCAGCGGCCACCAGGCCGGGGCCGACAAGATCGAGGAGCTGCTCGAGTGGTGCCGCGAGGCCGGCGTCGAGTACGTCACCCTCTGGCTGCTCTCGACCGACAACCTGCGCCGCGCCGAGGAGGAGCTCGCTCCGCTCCTCAAGATCATCGAGACGGCCGTCGCCGACCTCGCCGAGTCGAGGCACTGGCACCTCAAGATCGTCGGCGCCCTCGAGCTCCTGCCGCCCGAGACGGCCGCGAGCCTCAGCGCGTCGGCCGAGCGCACCCAGGACGTCCACGGGATGATCGTCAACGTCGCCGTCGGCTACGGCGGCCGCCGCGAGATCGCCGACGCCGTGCGCGACCTGCTGCTCGCGCGGGCCGCTGACGGCGAGACCATCGAGCAGATCGCCGCGGAGCTCACGGTCGAGGACATCGCCGGGCACCTCTACACCAAGGGCCAGCCCGACCCCGACCTCGTCATCCGCACGTCGGGCGAGCAGCGGCTCGGTGGCTTCCTGTTGTGGCAGAGCGCGACGTCGGAGTTCTACTTCTGCGAGGCCTACTGGCCCGACTTCCGCCACGTCGACTTCCTCCGGGCGCTCAGGGCGTATGCCGGCCGGCACCGTCGCTTCGGCGGCTGACCGACCGCTCGACCGACCGCTCGACCGACCGCTCGACCGACCGCTCGCCCGACCGCTCGACCGATCGCTCGACCGACCTGCTGCGACACGCCGCAGCCGTGGGGAGTCCTCCCCATTGTCCGGGTTGGTGCGGTTGCGTAGGTTGCGGGTGGGCCGAGACGCCGGGGCATGCACAGCGGCTCCGAGCCGGCCGGCACGTGCACGACGAACACGGCGACGACATCAGGGGAGTACGAGAGATGGCGATCTACAAGAAGGGTGCCGACCCGGTGGCCCTGCGGGCGTCGGCCGACCGCTTCACCGGGCACGCCCGTGAGTGCGACACCCTCAAGGGAGAGGCGAGCCGTGCGGTCCATGCCCTCAAGGGCCAGTGGGGCGGCGCCGACCTCGACCACCTGATGGACCGCTGGCCGCCGGTCGAGGCGCAGCTGACCCAGTTCGGCACCGACCTCGGCAAGCTCGCCGAGGCGCTGCGCCGCAACGCCGGCGCCCAGGACAGCACGAGCGGCCAGGGCGGTTCCGGCTCCGGCGGGGGACCCGGCGGAGCCGGTGGCAGCGGGGGCAGCGGCGGCATCCCGGGCTACGACCTGCTCAAGTCGCTGTGGACCCCGATCAAGGGTCTCGGTACGGCCGTCGGTCTGCTCGGCACGGGCATGAAGATCAAGAACTTCCTCTCCAACCTCGGCAGCTGGGACCGCGCGACGGGCCTGTTCGCCAACCTCAAGAACGCGTGGAGCACCGGCCGGCTCGCCGAGTTCGGCGACGCGCTCAACCCGAAGAACTGGAGCACCCTCTCGCGCTTCATGCCGTCGCTCGCCGAGGGCGGGGCGTTGGCCCGCACGCTCGGCACCGTCGGCAAGGCGCTGGGCCCGATCGGTGTGGCCTTCGGTGGCTTCACCGTGGCCAACGACATCTCCGAGGGCAACTACGGCCGTGCCGGCTACGACTCCGTCATGACGGGCCTCGGTGCCGCGGCGCTCATGACGCCGCCCCCCGTCGACGTCGTCTGCGGCATCGCCGCCGGCGGCATGGCGGTCGGCCAGCTCGTCTACGACAACTGGGACACGATCACCGACTTCACCGGTGACGCCGTCGACGCCGTCGGCGACTTCGCCTCCGACGCCGGCGACGCGATCGGCGACCTGGCCGACAAGGCGTGGCCGTTCTGACCGGTCCCGAGGGCCCCGGGAGGCGAAACCCCGGGGCACCCGGCATCGTTGACGTGACGACAGGGCCCACGCGCCGACCGCACGACCATCCCGCGAACGACACACAGACCACGACCGAGGAGAACCATGGCTGACCCGATGAAGGGCACCCCGCTCGAGGGCTTCGAGCTCCCCGAGGACGTCTTCGGGTTGGGAGCCGCCGAGCTCGCCTACCTGATGGCCCGCCACGAGACCCCGGCCGGTGAGCGCTCACGCCGCCTGCTCATGCTCGACCCCCGTGCGGCCGACGACGCCGCCCTGCTCGCCGGCGCCTCGAGCCTCGCGTCTCGCGGCTGGCTCACGGTCAGCGACGACGGCACGCCGCAGTCGCGCTCGAACGCCGCCCTCGTCGAGTACGCCGTGGGCGCGGCCACGCGGTGGACGCGCATCGGGCTCGTGGGTGAGAACGTCAGCCAGGCCGACTTCGCGATCCTCGTCGAGTCCGACACCGTGATCGCCCTGATGCAGCCGCGCCAGCTCGCATCGTGGTTCATCCGCCTCGGCGAGCGCGACGGCAACACCGGTGCCCTCGTGACCGGGCTCGTGCGCGAGCGGTTCGCGGCGAGCGCCGAGTCCGGCGTCTTCCTCGAGGTGCAGACCCTCGAGGGCAGCACCAACCTCGCGATCCGCCGCTCCGGCACCGACTTCGAGGCGCTGACCGACGTCGCCGGGCCGGGCACCGGCACGGGCGGGGTCGTCGACGCCGAGGGCCTCCAGGCTGCCGTGTCCGCCCTCTACACCGAGAAGGTCGACGCATGAGCGCCCCGACGCCCCGCCAGACCGATCCGACCGGGCAGACCCCGCCGAAGGAGCCGTTCTCCTACGTCAGTCAGGAGCGCGGGCTGCTCACGCTCAAGATCCGTGAGCCCGCGCTGATGTTCCTCTTCTTCCTCGCCTTCACGGTCGTCGGCGTCATCTTCTTCTCCATGGTCAAGAAGGGTGCCGACCAGGGCGCCGAGGGCGCCATGGGCGTCGCCTACCTCATCCTCGCGATCTTCGGCGGCCTCGGCGTCATCGGCATGGCCATCGCCGCCGTGCGCTGGCGCTGGAAGCGTGAGTACGTCCGCGTCATGGGCCGCTCTCCCTGGGCCTGACGCCCCGTCGCGTCGACCTCGGCGCGAGCACCCGAGTGCGCCACCTCGCCGTCGGTCCCGGTCCACGACCGGGGCCGGCGGCGACCGGTGTGTGACGCCCACGTGAACTCTGCGGCGACACGACGACACGACGTCACTCAATCCCCGTCGCCGTCGCCTCCGGGTCGTACCGTCGTCCCAACGGCCGACACCCGTCGGGCGTTGCCAGGAGGCCCACCCATGGAGCGATCGCTCAGGACGGAGGGTCGGGCAGTGCGCCACCCTCTGGTGGTCACCGCCCGGCATCTCGGGAGCGATTAGGCGCGCGACGCGCGCCGCGTAGGGAGTGGCACATGGCTCGTACGACCCGTCAGGTCACGTCGGACCCCGCCAGCACGAACACCAAGCCGGCCGCGGCCTCCACACGCGCCACGACTCGCGCCTCCACGCGCACGACGGCCCGCGAACGCGAGCCCGAGCACAAGACGTACGTCCTCGACACGTCGGTGCTCCTGTCCGATCCCCGGGCCATGCTCCGCTTCGCCGAGCACGAGGTCGTCCTGCCGGTCGTCGTGGTGACCGAGCTCGAGGGCAAGCGGCACCACCCCGAGCTCGGCTACTTCGCCCGCCAGGCCCTGCGCCTGCTCGACGACCTGCGCGTCAGCGAGGGCCGGCTCGACAAGCCGGTCGCCGTCGGCACCGACGGCGGGACACTGCGCGTCGAGCTCAACCACACCGACCCGTCCTCGCTGCCGGCGGGCTTCCGCCTCGGCGACAACGACACCCGGATCCTCGCGGTGGCCCGCAACCTCGCCAACGAGGGCGCCGACGTCACCATCGTGTCCAAGGACCTCCCGATGCGCGTCAAGGCCTCGGCCTGCGGTCTCGAGGCGGAGGAGTACCGCCACGAGCAGGGCATCGACTCGGGCTGGACCGGGCTGCAGGAGCTCGAGGTCAGCAGCGAGGAGCTCGACCAGCTCTACGACCGTGGCCGCATCGAGCACGCCGGCGCCGCCGAGCTGCCGTGCCACACCGGTCTCGTCCTGCTCTCGCCGCGGGGAAGCGGCCTGGGGCGGGTCGGCGCCGACAAGCAGATCCGGCTCGTGCGCGGCGACCGTGACGCGTTCGGCCTGCACGGCCGCAGCGCCGAGCAGCGGATCGCCCTCGACCTGCTCCTCGACCCCGATGTGGGCATCGTCAGCCTCGGCGGTCGGGCCGGCACCGGCAAGTCGGCCCTGGCGCTCTGTGCGGGCCTCGAGTCGGTCATGGAGCGCCGGGCCCAGCGCAAGGTCCTCGTCTTCCGCCCGCTCTTCGCCGTCGGTGGCCAAGAGCTCGGCTACCTGCCCGGCACCGAGCAGGAGAAGATGAACCCGTGGGGCCAGGCGGTCTTCGACACCCTGGGGGCGCTCGTCTCGACGGAGGTCGTCGAGGAGATCATGGACCGCGGCCTGCTCGAGGTCCTGCCGCTGACGCACATCCGCGGACGCTCGCTCCACGACGCGTTCGTCATCGTCGACGAGGCCCAGTCGCTCGAGCGCAACGTGCTCCTCACCGTCCTGTCGCGCATCGGCCAGAACAGCAAGGTCGTGCTGACCCACGACGTGGCCCAGCGTGACAACCTGCGCGTCGGACGGCACGACGGCGTGGCCGCCGTCATCGAGAAGCTCAAGGGGCACCCGCTCTTCGCCCACGTCACGCTGACGCGGAGCGAGCGCAGCCCGATCGCGGCGCTCGTCACCGACATGCTCGAAGGTCTCGAGATGTGACCTGAGTCACAGACCGCACGGCGCTCCCCGAGCACGCAGCTCGGGGACGCTGTGCGCTGGGCCACTCGCCACGACCCTTGGATCACCCCTCGACGGTGGATGCCGACTTGCCCCGCGGGGCGGTCGAATGGCACCGTGTGAGGTTGAAAGATCTCGGAACGGTAACGCTCGCCTCGGGGTGTGAGCGCAACCGGCCGGGTCACCACCACACGTCGGGCGCAGCCGTCGACGGGCCAGCGCCCGCAGACGCGCGCGCCGGGCACTCCCCTCGACACAGGAAGGCGTGACGTCTGTTCATGGCACGGTATGAAGGCCGGCACCGCAACGCACCGGCTCCCTCGACCGCTCCGCGCCCGAACCCCGCCACACCCTCGGCGCGGTCCGGCCGCGTCCACCCCGAGACGGCTCCGGCCGTCCCCCGCAGCCCCCGCCCGGCGAGCCACGGCTCGACCGGCGCGGCAGTCGCGTCAGGTGCTCCAGACGCGAAGGGTGCGACCCAGGGGGCCCGCCGGGCCTTCGACCCGACGCGTGCCATCCCCGTCACCCCGGCCGCTGACCGCGCCGCCTCCGCCAAGACCGCTGCGGGCCCCGACGCCCGCCGCTCGTCGTCGGCCCAGGCGCACGGAACGCGCAGCAGCCGACACCACAAGCCCTCGGCGCGCCGGCGTCACGTCGGCCGACCCATCCTCGCCGGCGCACTCGCCCTCGGTCTCGGCGCCTCGGGGTTCGCCTACGCCAAGGCCACGAACCTCATCGGCGCCGACGCGGCCGCGTTCGTCGTCGGCAGCGGCGTCGTCGCCCAGACCGACGAGCTGGCCCGCGCCTCGACGGTCGACACGACCTACCGCGCCGCCGCCTCCGTCTCACGCAACGAGCGCCGCACCGCCATCGCGGCCACCGGCCTGCGCACGGCCAAGGAGCTCGAGGCCAAGAAGAAGAAGGAAGCCGCCAAGCAGGCCGTGCTGGCCCGCGAGGAGGCCGCCAAGGCCGAGCGCGCCAAGGAGCGCCAGCGCGCCATCGACAACGCCAAGGACGACCCGCAGGCCGCCGCCCGCGTCCTCATGGCCGACCACGGCTGGACGAGCGACGCGCAGTACAACTGCCTCGTCAACCTCTGGACCGGCGAGAGCGACTGGCGCTGGTTCGCCGAGAACCCCAGCTCGGGCGCGTACGGCATCCCGCAGTCCCTGCCCGCCCGCAAGATGTCGCAGTTCGGTGCCGACTACCGCACCAACCCGCTGACCCAGATCAAGTGGGGTCTCTGGTACATCGAGATGTCCTACGGCAACCCGTGCAACGCCTGGTCCACGTGGCAGGCGCGCTCGCCGCACTGGTACTGACCTGACCCAGCCGTATGCCGTGTGGCCGGCTCCCAGCGGCAGCGCGCCACACGGCATACGTGCGTCGTGGGCAGGGCGGCCCGAGGCTGCGGCCAGGGCCGTCGGTCAGATCTTGCGGAGCCGCACCCGGCGTACCTCGTGGTTGTCGCCCTTGGACAGCACGAGGCTCGCCCGTGAGCGCGTCGGGAGGATGTTCTCGACGAGGTTCGGGCCGTTGATCTCGCGCCAGATCCGGTTGGCGGTCGCGACCGCCTCGTCGTCGGACAGCACGGCATACCGGTGGAAGTACGAGTCGGGGTCCGAGAACGCCGTCTCGCGCAGCCGCAGGAAGCGTTCGACGTACCACTTGCGCACGTCGTCGACCCACGCGTCGACGTAGACCGAGAAGTCGAAGAAGTCACTGACCGCGAGACCGGTCCCGCGCACGGGGTGCACCTCCGGCGCCTGGAGCACGTTGAGGCCCTCGACGATGAGCACGTCGGGTTGGCGCACGACGATGCGCTCGCCCGGGACGATGTCGTAGGTCAGGTGCGAGTAGACGGGGGCCGTGACCTCGGCCCGGCCGGACTTGATCTCGGCGACGAAGCGGAGCAGGGCACGACGGTCGTAGGACTCGGGGAAGCCCTTGCGCTGCAGGATGCCCCGGCGCTCGAGCTCGGCATTGGGGAAGAGGAAGCCGTCGGTCGTGACGAGCGCAACGCGCGGCGTGTCGGGCCAGCGGGCCAGCATCTCGCGCAGGATGCGGGCCGTCGTCGACTTGCCGACGGCGACCGAGCCCGCGACGCCGATGACGAACGGCGTCTTGGCCGGGCGCTCGCCGAGGAAGTCGCTCGTCACCTGGTGGAGCTGGCGGGTGGCCCCCACGTAGAAGTTGAGCAGGCGCGAGAGCGGGAGGTAGACCTCCTCGACCTCGTTGAGGTCGACGCGGTCACCGAGGCCGCGCAGTCGCGCGAGGTCGGCGTCGTCGAGGTTGAGGGGGTGGTTCTCGCGCAACCGGGACCACGCGGCCCGGTCGAACTCGACGTACGGCGACGGGATCGCGGTCCCGTTGGCGCCGTTGCCGCCGTTCCCGCCGGTACCGCTGGATGGCTCCGACACGAGCGACATTCTTGCGGACGCCACCGCCGGGGGTGGCATTGGGCCCCCGGACGGTCCCTTAGGCTGGACCCCATGTGCGGAATCGTGGGATACGTCGGGCGGACCGACGACGGAACGGCGCTCGACGTCGTCATGGAGGGTCTGGCGCGTCTGGAGTACCGCGGCTACGACTCGGCCGGCGTGGCGCTCATCGACGGAGACCACGTCGAGACGCGCAAGAAGTCGGGCAAGCTGGCCAACCTGACGGCCGAGCTCGAGGCCGACCCGATGCCGTCGTCGACGACCGGCATCGGCCACACCCGCTGGGCCACGCACGGCGGCCCCACCGACCAGAACGCCCACCCGCACCGCGGTGGCAAGGACGGCAAGCTCGCCCTCATCCACAACGGCATCATCGAGAACTTCCACAGCCTGAAGAAGGGCCTGCAGGCCGACGGCGTCGAGTTCACGAGCGAGACCGACACCGAGGTCGTCGCCCACCTCGTCGCCGCCGCCTACGAGCGCGAGCAGGACCTGACCGACGCCATGCGCGCCGTCGTCGCCGAGCTCGAGGGCGCGTTCACGCTCCTCGCGATCCACGCCGACCAGCCCGGTGTCGTCGTCGGCGCCCGCCGCAACAGCCCGCTCGTCGTCGGCCTCGGCGACGACGCCAACTACCTCGGCTCCGACGTCGCGGCCTTCATCGGTCACACGCGCCACGCGCTCGAGCTCGCCCAGGACCAGATCGTCACGATCACGCCCGAGGGTGCCAGTGTCATCAACTTCGACGGTACGCCCGCCGAGGGCAAGGCCTACGAGGTCACGTGGGACGCCGCGGCTGCCGAGAAGGGCGGCTACGCGACGTTCATGGAGAAGGAGATCCACGACCAGCCGCACGCCGTCGCCGACACGCTCCTCGGGCGCACCGACGCCGAGGGCCGGCTCGTCCTCGACGAGATGAGCATCTCCGAGGAGCAGCTCCGCTCCATCGACCGCATCACGATCGTGGCCTGTGGCACCGCCGCGTACGCCGGCATGGTCGCGAAGTACGCCATCGAGCACTGGACGCGCATCCCCGTCGAGGTCGCCCTCGCCCACGAGTTCCGCTACTGCGACCCCATCGTCAACGAGCGCACCCTCGTCGTCTCGATCAGCCAGTCCGGCGAGACGATGGACACCCTCATGGCCGTCAAGCACGCCCGCGAGCTCGGTGCCATCACGGTCTCGGTGTGCAACACGCACGGCTCGACGATCCCGCGCGAGTCCGACGCCGTGCTCTACACGCACGCGGGCCCCGAGATCGCGGTGGCCTCGACCAAGGCGTTCCTCGCCCAGATCACCGCCTGCTACGTCCTCGGTCTCTACCTCGCGCAGCTGCGCGGCGGCTCGTTCGCCGACGACGCGCAGTCGGTCATGAAGGAGCTGAGCGGCGTCCCCGCCAAGATCGAGACCCTGCTCGGCCAGATGGGCCGCGTCAAGGAGATCGCCAAGTTCATGGCCGACACCCGCTCGGTCCTCTTCCTCGGGCGCCACGTCGGCTACCCGATCGCCATGGAGGGCGCGCTCAAGCTCAAGGAGCTCGCCTACATCCACGCCGAGGGCTTCGCGGCCGGCGAGCTGAAGCACGGCCCGATCGCGCTCATCGAGCCCGGCCAGCCCGTCTTCGTCGTCGTGCCGTCGCCGACGAGCGAGCACGGCCTGCACGGCAAGGTCGTCAGCAACATCCAGGAGGTCCGCGCGCGCGGCGCCCGCACCCTCGTGATCGCCGAGGAGGGCGACGACTCCGTCGAGCCCTTCGCCGACGAGGTCATCCGGGTGCCCGCGACGTCGTCACTGCTCGCGCCGCTGCTCACCGTCGTGCCGCTCCAGGTCTTCGCGCTGTGGCTCTCGACGGCCAAGGGCCTCGACGTCGACCAGCCGCGCAACCTCGCCAAGTCGGTCACGGTCGAGTGACGTGATCGTCGGGGTCGGGATCGACGTCGTCGACATCGCGCGTTTCGAGTCCACCCTCGAGCGCACCCCGGCGCTGCGCGAGCGGCTCTTCACGCTCGAGGAGCGCCACCTCGGCATCGCCTCGCTCGCGGCGCGGTTCGCCGCGAAGGAGGCGCTCGCCAAGTCGCTCGGTGCGCCCGTGGGCCTGCACTGGACCGATGCCCGGGTCGTGACGAACGACGACGGCCGCCCCACGCTCGAGATCGGCGGCACCGTTCTCGCGCGGGCCACCGACCTCGGCGTCGACTCCTTCCACGTGTCCCTGTCGCACGACGCCGGCGTGGCGTCGGCCGTCGTCATCGCGGAGGGCTGATGATCCGCGCGCACTCCGTCGACGCGGTCCGCACCGCCGAGGCCGCCGCCCAGGCGCAGCTCCCCGAGGGTGAGCTCATGTCCCGGGCGGCACTCGGGCTCGCCGAGGTCGCGGTGGCCCGCCTCGCCGACGTCGAGGGCACGACCGTCGTCGGGCTGATCGGCGCCGGCGACAACGGCGGCGACACGTTGTATGCCGTCGCCCACCTCGCGGAGTCGGGTTTCGCCTGCGCCGTGGTGCTCGTGCCGGCCTCGGGCCGTGCGGGCGTCCACCCGGGAGGCCTCGAGGTCGCCGAGGCAGCCGGTGTCATGGTCCACGTCGCCGCCGACGACCCGGCCGCTGCCGCCGACGTCGTCGCCGAGGCCGACCTCGTGCTCGACGGCATCGTCGGCATCGGTGGTCGCCCCGGCCTCCGGCCCGAGGCCGCTCACCTCGTGGACGCGGTGGACGACGACGCGTGGGTGCTCGCCGTCGACCTCGCCAGCGGGCTCGACCCCGCGGGTGAGTCCGGCGAGGACGACGCCGTCTGGGCCGACGAGACCGTCACCTTCGGCACCCCGAAGCCCGTGCACCTGCTCCCGGCGGGAGAGGCCGCGACCGGCCGGCTCACGGTCGTCGACATCGGGATCGACGTCGACGAGGTGCCTGCGGCCGTCGAGCGCCTGACCTGGGACGACGTCGCCGAGCTGTGGCCCGTCCCCGGACGGGGTGACGACAAGTACTCCCGCGGCGTCCTCGGCGTCGTGGCAGGGAGCGAGGCCTACCCCGGCGCAGCCGTGCTGTGCGCGACGTCGGCTGCCGAGGCCGGCGTCGGGATGCTCCGCTACGTCGGCACGCCGACCCCGGTGGGTCTCGTGCACCAGGCCGTGCCCGAGGCGGTCATGGGCGACGGTCGGGTCCAGGCCTGGGTCATCGGCCCGGGCCTCGACGTCGAGAGCACCGACCCGGAGGCGCAGGCCCAGGTGGCGGTGGCCCGGGCCGCCCTTGCCTCCGACCTGCCCGTCGTCATCGACGCGGGCGGGCTCGACCTCATCGAGGGCTGGCGCGACGCGCCGACCGTGGTCACACCGCACGCGGGAGAGCTCGGCCGCCTGCTGGCACGGATGGTCCGGCCCGGCGCCGAGCCAGGCGAGCTCGAGATCACCGCCGCCGACGTCCAGGCCGAGCCACTGCGCTCCGCCCGGGACCTCGCCGGGCTCATCGGCGGCACCGTGCTGCTCAAGGGAGCCACGACGCTCGTCGTCAGCCACGGCGACCTGCCCGTGCGTTCCCAGGCCGATGCGCCGCCGTGGCTCGCCACGGCCGGAGCCGGTGACGTGCTCTCCGGCGTCATCGGGGCCCTGCTCGCGGCGGGGCTGTCCCCGCTCGACGCGGCCTCGCTCGGCGCGCTCGTCCACGGCGTCACCGCCGACCGGGTCTCCGGCGGCGGCCCGTTGCGGGCGCTCGCGGTGGCCCACGGCATACGACCGACGGTGCGCGACCTGCTGGCCCGGGGACGGTCCGCGCCCGGCTGAGCCGGCCCGCGCGCCCTGCACGCGTGGCCCTGCACCCGGACCTCCCACACGAACTGCGAGACTGAACCGATGAGCCAGATCGACGCCTCCGACGCCGAGCGGACCGCGACGCCCACGGCGGCCGCACGCCCCGCGGCGCCGGAGACCCACGGCCTGACGGTGTGGGCCGAGATCGACCTCGGCGCGCTCGAGGCCAACGTGCGCACGCTGCGCGCCCTCGCTCCCGGCTCCCAGTTCATGGCCGTCGTCAAGGCGGACGCCTACGGGCACGGCCTGCTGCCCGTCGCGCGTGCAGCGGTGCGCGGCGGCGCCACCTGGCTCGGCGCGGCCCAGCTCGCCGAGGCGTTCGCGCTGCGCGACGCGGGCCTCACGACGCCGCTGCTGACGTGGCTCACGGTGCCCGGATCGGACGTCGGCGGCGCCATCCGACGCGACATCGACCTCTCGGCCTCGGCGCCGTGGGTCCTCGACGAGATCGCGGCCGCCGCGTCCGCGCTCGGGAGCGTCGCCCGTGTGCACCTCAAGGTCGACACCGGCCTCGGGCGCGGGGGAGCCTACGGCGGGGACTGGACCACGCTCGTGCAGCACGCGCGTCACCTCGAGGAGGAGGGTGCCGTCTCGGTCGTCGGCGTGTGGACCCACTTCGCCCACGCCGACTCGCCCGAGCACCCCACGGTCCTCGCGCAGCAGGAGCGCTTCTTCGAGGCCGTCACCGAGGCCGAGCAGGCCGGCCTGCGACCCGAGCTGCGCCACCTCGCGAACTCAGCCGCGACGCTCGTGCACCCGTCGGCGCACGCCGATCTCGTGCGCCCCGGGATCGCGATGTACGGCCTGACGCCGGTGCCCCAGGTCGACGACGACTTCGGGCTGCGTCCGGTCATGACCCTCCGTGCGCGCCTCGCCCTCGTCAAGGCGCTCCCCGCGGGACAGGGGATCAGCTACGGCCACGCGTACGTCCCGGACGTCGACACCGTCGTCGGGCTCGTGCCCGCCGGCTACGCCGACGGCGTCCCCCGCAACGCGACCAACGTCGGGCCGCTCCTCGTCGACGGCCGGCGCACCACCATCGCCGGGCGCGTCTGCATGGACCAGTTCGTCGTCGACCTCGGACCGGGGTCCACGGCGCAGGCCGGTGACGTCGTCACGCTCTTCGGTGGCGCCCCGGGCGAGCCGACGGCTCAGGAGTGGGCCGACGCGACCGACACCATCAGCTACGAGATCGTGACGCGGCTCGGGGCCCGCGTGCCGAGGCTCTACGTCGGCGGCTCGGAGGCCGACGCATGAGCCCGCGTCGCAACCCCGTCATCGGCATCGCCGCCGCGACCCTCGGTGTCGCCGCGGGTGTGGCGGCCGGCATCGCCGCCGACCGTGCGGGCAAGCACCGCGCGGCGATGGCCGCTCTCGAGACCCCAGAGCTGCTCGAGATCACCCCCGACGAGGAGCACGTCGTCCTCACCGACGACGGCGTCCCGCTCCACGTCGAGATCGACCTCCCGGCCGCGGCCGCAGCCGCCGCGGCCGCCGACGGCACCACCCGCCACGGCCGTCCCGACGAGCTGCCCACCATCGTGCTGACCCACGGCTACTGCCTCAGCCTGCGCTGCTGGGTCTACCAACGCCGGGCCCTCAAGGAGGCTGGCTACCGCGTCGTCAGCTGGGACCAGCGCGGCCACGGCCGCTCGGGACGCGGCGAGAAGGACAGCTACACGATCGACCGGCTCGGTCAGGACCTCCACACCGTCATCAGAGAGCTCGTGCCCGAGGGCGACATCGTCCTCGTCGGCCACTCGATGGGCGGCATGACGATGCTCGCGCTCGGCGAGCATCACCCGCGCCTGGTCGTCGACCGGGTCGTCGGCGCCGCCTTCGTCGCGACGAGCCCGGGGGGCATCATGCTCGCCAACGGCGGGCGCACCGCGACCCTCGGCCGCCTCATGCTCGAGCGCCTCGGACCGGGCGTGCTCGGCCCGCTGAGCCACCGGCCCGAGCTCTTCACCCGGATCCGACGCGTCGGCCGAGACATCGAGCACTTCATGGTCGAGCAGAACTCGTTCGCCTCGCCGGTGCCGCGCTCTGTCGTGCGCTACACGAGCGACATCCTCCTCAGCACGCCCCTCGACGTCGTCAACGACTACCTCCAGACGTTCGACGGCTTCGACAAGCGGCCCGCGCTGCTCGAGTTCCGGCACGCCGTCGTCCTCGTCTTCAACGGGCGCGACGACATCCTCACGCCGCCGTCGCACAGCGAGCTCATCGTCGAGGGCATCCCGGGCGCAGAGCACATCGTCGTCAACGACGCCGGGCACGTCATCATGCTCGAGCACCCCGACCTGCTCAACGCGCACCTCGTCCAGCTCGTCGACCAGTCGGCGCGGGCGCGAGCCGAGCAGATCGACGTCGCCCAGCAGCCGCGGGTGCGCCGCATCGTCACCGACGTCGCCAAGAACCGCCGCCAGCGCCGCCTCGAGAAGGAGGCCGCCGAGCTCGTCCGGTCCGGCCGCGGCAAGCAGGCGCGCACCAAGGGGGCGTGACCAGGTGGAGCGCCAGGTGCGCTGGGCCACCACTGACGACACCCAGGACTTCGGCCGACGGCTCGGCGCCCTGCTGCGCGGTGGCGACGTCCTCGTCCTCACCGGCGACCTCGGTGCCGGCAAGACGACGCTGACCCAGGGCATCGCCGAGGGGCTCGGGGTGCGCGGGCCGATCACGTCGCCGACCTTCGTCATCGCGCGGGTGCACCCGTCGCTCGTCGGCGGCCCGCTGCTCGTCCACGTCGACGCCTACCGCCTCGGCAGCGCCCTCGAGCTCGACGACCTCGACCTCGACGCCGACCTCGACGCGAGTGTCACGGTCGTCGAGTGGGGCGCAGGTCTCGCCGAGCAGCTGAGCGACACGCGGCTCGAGCTGACGGTCACCGGTGACGACGTGCGCACGGCGCGGCTGGTGGGAGTGGGCGAACGGTGGGACGACGTCCTCGAGGCCGTGGCGCCGGCGACCCGACCCGACCTGACCTGACCCGTCCGCGTGAGCCGGGCGGACGGCAAGCGCGTGCGGGTTCGGGGACCCGGCGGGTGCTCGGATAGCCTGACCGACGTGCTCCTGCTCGCGATCGACACCTCCACGACCGCCATCGCCGTCGGCCTGCACGACGGCACCTCGGTCGTTGCGGAGGTCTCGACGCTCGACGCCCGGGCGCACGCCGAGCACCTCGCCCCCAACATCCGCGACGCGCTCGCCTCGGCCGGCGCAGAGCCCGGCGACGTCACCGACGTCGTCGTCGGCATCGGCCCGGGCCCGTTCACCGGCCTGCGTGTCGGAATCGTCACCGGTCGCACCTTCGCCTTCGCGCTCGGCCTTCCCGTGCGCGGCCTGACGAGTCTCGACGCCATCGCGCACGAGGCGTGGCTGGGGGGCCGGCGCGGTGACCTGCTCGTCGCGACCGACGCCCGCCGCAAGGAGGTGTATGCCGCCGCGTACGTCCTCGGGGACCACCGCGCCGACCGCGTGACCGAGCCCGCAGTGTCCCGCGCGGCCGACCTGCCGGCTGCGACCCGCGCCCTGCCGACCGCAGGTCGTGGTCCCTCCCTCTACGCAGAGGCGCTCCCGCGCGCCGTGGCACCGCTCGACGTCAGCGGGGGAGCGCTCGCCGACCTCGCGGTGCGCCGACTGGGCGAGACCGCACCGGCCTCCGGTGAGCTGCAGGGGGTCGATCCCGGCCACGGCTTCGACGGGCTCGAGCCGCTCTACCTGCGTCGACCCGACGCGGCACCCGCGCCGCCCTCGACGAAGTCGACCCTCGGATGACCGTGGCGCAGCCGCACACGAACCCCGGCGAGGAGGTCGTGCTGCGCGACCTCCAGTGGACCGACCTCGCCCACCTCGCGACGCTCGAGCAGCAGCTCTTCGCCGACGACGCGTGGTCCGAGGCCACGTGGTGGAGCGAGCTCGCCGGGCGCCCGCGTCGCGACTACGTCGTCGCCACGACGCCCGACGGCACGATCGCCGGGTATGCCGGCCTCGACGTCGCGGGGGACGTCGCCGACGTCATGACCATCGCCACCAGCCCCGGCCACCAGGGCCGTGGCACGGGGCGGCTCCTGCTCGACGAGCTCGTCCGCCGGGCGACGCTGCGAGGGGTGGACGCGGTGCTGCTCGAGGTGCGCGCCGACAACGACGCGGCGCGGCGCCTCTACGACCGCGCCGGCTTCGAGGTCATCTCGGTGCGCAGCCGCTACTACCAACCAGGCAACGTGGACGCGCTCGTCATGCGCCTCCTCGTCACGAAGGGAGACGCATGAGCGACGAGCCCCTCGTCCTCGGCATCGAGACGTCCTGCGACGAGACCGGTGTCGGCATCGTGCGCGGCCAGACGCTCCTCGTCGACACCGTCGCGAGCAGCGTCGAGGAGCACGCCCGCTTCGGTGGCGTCGTGCCCGAGGTCGCGAGCCGCGCCCACCTCGAGGCCATGGTGCCGACGATCGAGCGCGCGTGTCGTGAGGCGGGCGTCCAGCTCCGTGACCTCGACGCCATCTCGGTGACCTCGGGTCCCGGTCTCGCGGGTGCGCTGCTCGTCGGCGTCGCCTCGGCCAAGGCCCTGGCGCTCGCCCTCGGCAAGCCGATCTACGGCGTCAACCACCTCGCCTCGCACGTCGCCGTCGACATCGTCGAGCACGGGCCGCTGCCCGAGCCGACGATGGCGATGCTCGTCTCCGGCGGGCACTCCTCGCTGCTCCTCGTGCCCGACGTCACCAACGACGTCCGCTCGCTCGGCTCGACGATGGACGACGCCGCCGGTGAGGCCTTCGACAAGGTCGCGCGCGTGCTCGGACTGCCCTTCCCCGGAGGGCCGCACGTGGATCGCGCTGCGCGAGAAGGCAACCGGATCGCCATCGACTTCCCACGAGGGCTCACCACCGGGCGCGACATGGAGCGGCACCGCTTCGACTTCTCCTTCTCGGGGCTCAAGACCGCCGTCGCGCGGTGGGTCGAGACGCGACAGCGCGCCGGCGAGGCCGTGCCGGTCGAGGACGTCGCCGCCAGCTTCCAGGAGGCCGTCGTCGACGTCCTCACCCGCAAGGCCCTGCTCGCCTGCAAGGAGCACGACGTCGACCACCTGCTCATCGGCGGCGGGGTCGCGGCGAACTCGCGCCTGCGCGCGCTCGCCGAGGAGCGGTGCGCCAAGGCCGGCGTCACACTTCGCGTCCCGCGCCCCGGACTCTGCACCGACAACGGGGCTATGGTCGCGGCTCTCGGGGCGCAGATGGTGGCGAAGGGGCGCGAGCCCAGCGACCTCGGACTTCCCACCGACTCGTCGATGCCGGTCACCCTCGTCCAGGCGTAGGTGACGTCCCGGCCCGCGTGGCTGGGTCGTGGGCGCTGCGCCCGCGACGTGGTGTCGGCGGGCACCCGCTCGCCCGCGCGGCGTGGAGCGAAGGCGGCGTATGCGGGCACGTGGCCTTGCAGGGACACGGTGCCGCCTTCGATGCCGCGCGGACGAACGGCTGCCCACCTCCCGGCCTGTTGTACTGCGCACCCTGCGTGCGCCTCCTGGACCCGCCCGAGGCCCTCTCGTGCTGGCGGGGTGTGACCGGCTGCAGCTGATCTGCACCCACCCTTGGTCGTCGGCTCACGCCTGGGAGGGTGGGGTTCGGTGGGGCTGGTGACTGGGTCGGGGCCGCGGTCTGGGTGTTGCTGTCTGGGCCTACGGGCAGCGGGCCAGGCCCATCCTGAGCTTGAGGTCGACGACTCTCGTCGCGGCGGTCTGGACCTGCTTCGCGAAGGCGGGGCTCGCGTTCATCTTCTTCGTGATGGCGTCGTGCATGGCGGGCACCGTGGCCGGGCGGGCGGTCAGGGTGATGTCACCACCGGCCTCGATGAAGCGGGTGGCGCGCGCTCCGACGGGCACGTCGGCGACGGCCTTCGCAGCGCCGACGTCGTCGGTGATGACGACCCCGTCGTAGGAGAGCCGGTCGCGGAGCAGGTCGGTGACGATCGGCCTCGAGAAGACGGCGTTGGTGCCCGGGTCGATGCGGCTGTAGATGGCCGAGCCGACCATGACGAGCTCGACGCCGTCCTGGATGCCGGTGCGGAACGGCTCGAGGTAGGGGTCGTCGACGGTCGTCGTGCGGTCGGTGATGCCGCGTGACGTGACGTCGGTGTTGCCGGTGATGCGGCCGAGGCCGGGGAAGTGCTTGACGGTCGAGGCGATGCCACCCGCGCGCATGCCGGCGATGAAGGCACCGACCATGCGCGCGTTGCGCTCTGGGTCGCTCGAGAACTGACGGTCGTACTGACCGATCGGCCCGTTGTCGCGCCCGATCGACGTCGGCACCGTGTCGGCGACCGGCGCGAGGTTGACGTTGATGCCCGCGGTGCGCAGCTGGTCGGCCCACCGGGTGGCGTCGGCGGTGAGGGCGCTGGCCGAGCCCTGGTCCTGGACGCGGGCGGACGGCATGCGGCTGAAGCCGTCGCCACGCAGCTGCTGCACGGCCCCGCCCTCCTGGTCGGCGGCGACGAGCAGGCCGAGGCCCGCGGTGTCCTCCTTCGAGGCGAGCGCCGCGAGGTGTCGGGTCGTCGCGCGGACGCGTTCGGTGCCGCCGTCCCAGCCGCCGAGCAGGATGACCCCGCCGAGGTGGCGCCGGGCCACGAGAGCGTCGAGGCTCGTGCGGCTCGCCCCGTTGTCGAGGCCGACCATGAGCAGCTGCCCCGCGCGTTCGTCGTCGTCCATGCCGGCGACGATCGCCGGTGCGCACGAGGAGGGCGTCGACGGTGTGCTGGTCGTGGCGGCGGGAGTGGTCGTCGTCGACGGGGTGGCGCTCGTCGGCGGTACCGTCGTGGGCGCGCTCGATGCCGAGGTGGAGGGGACGGTCGTGGTGCCCGTCGCGGTGGGCCCGGCTGCCGGCGGGGCGGAGGAGCAGGCGGTCACGAGGGACGTCACGGCGACCGCGAGGACGGCCCCCCGGGCGATGGACGGGCGGCGTCGGCTGTGGCTCGGGCGCATCGTTCGAGCCTATCGTCGGACGCCGGTCGTCCCCAGCGGGGCCGCGGCGGCCACCCGACCGGTACGTTGCCGCTGTGACGACCGAACCCACCCCCATCGTGCTCGACGTCGACACCGGAGTCGACGACGCGTGCGCCCTGCTCCTCGCCGCCCTGCACCCGGCCCTCGACCTGCGCGCCGTGTCGTGCGTCGGGGGCAACGCCCCCGTCGACGACGTCGTGCGCAACACGCTGCTCGTCCTCGAGACCGCAGGACGCACCGACGTCCCGGTGGCCCGTGGTGCCGAGCGCCCCCTGCTGGAGCCGCCCGTCGACGCCCGCCACGTGCACGGGGACGACGGCATGGGCGACCTGCACTGGCCGCCCGCCGCCATGAAGGCCGACCCGCGCCACGCCGTGGAGCTGCTCCGGGACGTCTGCCGTGAGGCCGCGGCGGAGGACCGGCCGATCACGCTCGTGCCCCTGGCGCCGCTGACGAACATCGCCCTGCTGCTGCGGACCTATCCGGACGTCGTGTCGGGCATCTCCGAGATCGTCTTCATGGGCGGCGCCGCCAACGTCGGCAACGCGACGGCGTCGGCGGAGTTCAACGTCTTCCACGACCCCGAGGCGGCGGCGATCGCCCTCGACGCCGCGGCCGACCTCGGCATCCCGGTGACGATGTACGGCCTCGACGTCTTCTACGAGCCGGTCGTGTCGGGCGAGCTGGCCGACCAGCTGGTCGCCGTGGGTGGGCGTGGCCCTGCCGAGCTCGCGGGCAGCCTGATCCGCTTCCAGAACGCCCGCTTCGACCGGGCGGCGTCGACCATCGGTGACGCCGGCGCCGTCTGCGTCGTCATCGACCGGGCCGGGATCCGGACCGAACCGCTGCCGCTGCGCGTCGAGCTCGCCGGCACGTGGTCACGGGGACGCACCATCGTCGACCGGCGTGACTGGAGCGGCGACATGGCCCACGACCCGCACGGCGAGGCGCCGGTGCGCGTCGACGTGGCGCTCGAGGTCGACGGTCCCCGCTACGCACGGCTCTGGGCCGACACCGTGCTCGGTCGGGCGGGCGAGCGCTGATGGGCCGCGTCGCGGTCCTCGGCTCGCTCAACGTCGACGTCGTCATCCTCGTCGAGCGGCACCCGGTGCCCGGGGAGACCCTCCTCGGTGAGGCAGGGGGCACATATGCCGGTGGCAAGGGTGGCAACCAGGCCGCGGCTGCCGCTCGGGCCGGGGCCGCCGTCTCGATGCTCGCCCGGGTCGGCGACGACGGACCCGGCCGGGCCTACCTCGACCGCCTCACCGGTCTCGGCATCGACACCGCAGCGGTGTCGACGAGCGGAAGCGCCCCGACCGGCACGGCCTTCATCACCGTCGACGAGCAGGGCGAGAACTCGATCATCGTCGTGGCCGGCGCCAACGGTGAGTGTGACCGGGCGCTCGTCGAGCAGGCCGGAGGGCTCGGACCCGACGACGTGCTGCTCTGCTCGCTCGAGGTCGACCTCGCGACGGTGGCCGACGCCGCTCGCGCGGCCCACGCCGCAGGAGCCCGGGTCGTCCTCAACCTCGCGCCGTATGCCGCCCTCCCGCCCGACGTCATCGCGCTCGCCGACCCGGTCGTCGTCAACGAGTCGGAGATGCGCGACCTGTCCGACTCCGACCTCGTGCCGGAGTCGTTGCTCGTGACCTTCGGGGCAGCGGGCGCGCGCTGGGGGATGGACGGCGTGGACGGCATACCCGTGGCGAAGCGCGACCTCGGTGACACGGTCGGTGCCGGGGACGCGTTCTGCGGGGCGCTCGCGGCGGCGCTCGCCGTGGGAGCGGACCGTCAGGCCGCCCTCGAGGCGGCCAACGCGGCCGGCGCGGCCGCCGTGCGCTGGGTCGGGGCACAGCCGGACGCCGCGCTCTGAGCCGCAAGGCGTACCTTGTGTGTTACGTAACGAGCGAGTTGCTCTGTGCTCGTGAGCGGGACCTGGGAAGCACTGACCGACCCGACGCGGCGGACCATCGTCGAGCACCTCGCCCGTGAGGAGCTGACGGCCGGCGAGGTCGCGGCGCTCTTCGATGCCTCGCGGCCCGGGATCTCGAGGCACCTGCGGGTGCTGCGGGAGGCCGGCGTCGTCGAGGCCGAGTCCGTCGGGCAACGGCGGGTCTACCGGCTCCCGCCGGGCGCCCTCGACGAGGTCGAGCAGTGGTGCCGCGAGGTCCGCTCGTTCTGGGGGCAGCGCCTCGACGCCCTCGACACCGAGATCGCCCGCGGCGCGCGGGCCCGACGACAGGGACAGGGACACCGATGAGCGAGCTGACGCAGGTGCTGGGCCGGATCGAGCGCGACGGCGAGGAGGTGGCGGTCGTCTTCGACCGGCACTACGCGACGTCGCCCGACGACCTCTGGCGGGCGTGCACCGAGCCCGGCCGCCTCGCGCGTTGGTTCGCCCCCGTCCAGGGGGAGCTGCGACCCGGTGGCGACTTCACCATCCACTTCGACGACGCCGACACCCCGGTGTGCCGCGTGGTGGTGTGCGAGGCGCCGAGCCGGCTCGTCTGGGAGTGGCCGATCGGCGACGTGCGGTCGGTCGTCACCGCCGAGGTCATCGCCGACGGGGAGGGCGCCCGTCTGCACCTGCGGCACGAGCGGCTCAGCGGCGCCCAGGCAGCGGGGTATGCCGCGGGCTGGGACACCTACGTGCGTCGCCTGGAGTCGGACGTCGCGGATGCTGCGATGGCGGACTGGGACGCCACGTGGAGCGCCCTGCACGCGCTCTACGCCGCCATCGCCTGAAGCCCGTGACGGCCGTCGCGCTCGGTCGAGGAGCGACGAGGCGTCCGTTGCCGGGAGCGGCATCGGCGGCGGGCCGCTGACGCTGGAACGCCACGTCGGAGACGGACGCCCGCCGACGCTCCCGCCGCGAGCGGTGGCGGTCGCTTTGGCAGCCTGGGCGCCGGTCAGCCGGGGCTGCCGGTCAGGCGGGGGTGACGACGAGGGCGACCTGGCCGCCGCCGACGCGTGTCAGGACGAGCGTCGCCTCGGAGCCACCCTTGCCCCGGCCGGTCATCTTCAGCTGCCGGCGCAGCAGGTCGGCGTCGAGGGTCACGCCGCGCTTCTTGATGGTGACCCGGTCGTGGCCGTGATCGCGCAGCCAGCGGGCGAGGCGCTTCGTCGACAGGGGCATCGCCTCGACGACCCGGAAGCGCCGCGCCCACGGCAGCTCGCGCGCGACGCCGCTCGAGACGTAGCCGACGCCCGTCGCGAGCTCGGCGCCGTCGACGGCCGCCACGAGCGCCCCCGTGAGCCCGGCCCGGATGACGGCCCGGTCCGGCTCGTAGAGCCACTCGCCGATGTCGGTCACCGAACCGAGGCCGGGCCTCTGGCCGCCGTCGACCGCATCCTGATCCGTGACGACGGAGGTCGAGGTCTCGGTGCACACGGCGGCGGTCCGTCCGGCGGTCGCGACGAGCGGTCCCCACCAGACTGCGCACTCGAGCACCTCGCCGTGCCACGACGTCCACTGCGCCTCCGCCCCCGACGGGACCGAGCCGTGCGGGAACGCGGGGGAGAGCTTGGCCCCCGTCGCCGGCACCTGCGCCGCGAAGTCGAGCACCTGTGACCACGACGGCGAGATCGCGTCGAGCGAGAAGACGCGCTTCGTGCGCCCGCTGATGTCGGCCACGCCGGTGACGCGGCGGGCCGGGTCGAGCCACAGCCCGAGGTGACGTCGCCCCTCGCCCTGCGGCAGGCGTACGTCCTCGGCGAGCCCGTGCGTCACCCGGGCTGACGGCCAGTGGCGCAGGTTGACCGCGGCGACGCGGGCGGTCGTGTCGTCGGCGTCGACGGCGTGAACTGTCAGGTCCAACCCGGCGAACGCCATGGCGTCGGCGCCCAGCCCGCACCCGAGGTCGTAGACGTCGCGGACCCCGGCGGCGGCATACCGGTGCGCGTGCCGTGCGGCGATGGCGAGGCGCGTCGACTGCTCGAGCCCGTCGGAGGTGAAGAGCATGCCGGCGGCGAAGTCGCCGAACTTCTCGGTCCCCCGCGAGCGCAGCCGCGACTGGGTCATCGCGGCCGCGACGAGGTCGGCCGCGAAGCCCGCCTCGCGCAGCCGGCCCTGCAGGTGCAGCGAGCCGTCCTCGTCGTAGGGAGGCAGCGACTGGAGCAGGGCCCAGCCCTCACCTGCGGAGAGGCGATCGACCATGGCGGCATCCATGGCCTCATCCTGCCAGCGCCGGTGGGTGCCCCCGTCCGGGACGCGGCGCGCCGACGAATCTGGCACTCGACTTGACCGAGTGCTAATGACAAACCTAGATTTCATCTTGTTGGCACTCTCGACCTGAAAGTGCCAGCACCCTCATCGAGGGAGGTCGACCCCCGCGACGGCGGCCAGCCTCGAAGAGCCCACAGTCCGTAGTCAGTTTTCCGACTGTCCCGAAGGGAAGGTCACCACCGTGTCGGTTTCCATCAAGCCGCTCGAAGACCGCATCGTCGTCAAGTCCCTCGAGGCCGAGCAGACCACTGCTTCCGGCCTCGTCATCCCGGACACGGCCAAGGAGAAGCCCCAGGAGGGCGAGGTCCTCGCTGTCGGCCCCGGCCGCTTCAACGACACCGGCACCGAGCGCGTCCCGCTCGACGTCAAGGTCGGCGACAAGGTCATCTACAGCAAGTACGGCGGCACCGAGGTCAAGTACGGCGGCGAGGAGTTCCTGATCCTCTCGGCCCGCGACGTCCTCGCCATCGTCGGCTGACCCAGCCGTATGCCGTGATCGCACCCCGGTGAGCCCCGCTGGGGTCTCCCCGGGGTGCGTCTCGTTTGACCGGGCATGCTCGCAGATGCCCGGATTCCCAAGAACCACAAAGCAACCCGAGCCAAAGGAACACCATGGCCAAGCAGCTGGAGTTCGACGACTCCGCCCGCAAGTCGCTCGAGCGCGGCGTTGACGCGCTCGCCAACGCCGTCAAGGTGACGCTCGGCCCGAAGGGCCGCAACGTCGTCATCGACAAGAAGTGGGGCGCCCCCACGATCACGAACGACGGCGTGACCATCGCCCGCGAGATCGAGCTCGAGGACCCCTACGAGAACCTCGGCGCCCAGCTCGCCAAGGAGGTCGCGACCAAGACCAACGACGTCGCCGGTGACGGCACGACGACCGCGACCGTGCTCGCCCAGGCCATGGTCAAGGAGGGCCTGCGCAACGTCGCCGCGGGTGCCGCCCCGGCCGCGCTCAAGCGCGGCATGGACAAGGCCGTGACCGCGGTCAACGACCGCCTCCTCGAGAACGCCCGCGAGGTCGACGGCAAGGACGAGATCGCCTCCGTGGCCACGCTCTCCGCCCAGGACGCCACCCTCGGTGGCCTCATCGGCGAGGCGTTCGACAAGGTCGGCAAGGACGGCGTCATCACCGTCGAGGAGTCCTCGACGACGGCGACCGAGCTCGAGTTCACCGAGGGCATGCAGTTCGACAAGGGCTACCTCTCGGCGTACTTCGTCACCGACACCGAGCGCATGGAGACCGTCCTCGAGGACGCCTACGTGCTCATCAACCAGGGCAAGATCTCCTCGGTCGCCGAGGTGCTCCCGGTCCTCGAGAAGGTCGTGCAGTCCGGCAAGCCGCTGCTCATCATCGCCGAGGACGTCGACGGCGAGGCCCTCTCGACGCTCGTCGTCAACAAGATCCGCGGCACCTTCAACGTCGCGGCCGTCAAGGCCCCCGGCTTCGGCGACCGCCGCAAGGCCATGCTCCAGGACATCGCCATCCTCACCGGTGGCCAGGTCATCGCGCCCGAGGTCGGCCTCAGCCTCGACCAGGCCGACCTGACCGTCCTCGGCCAGGCCCGCCGCGTCGTCCTGACCAAGGACAACACGACGATCATCGACGGCAACGGCGAGGAGGGCGAGGTCTCCGG
This sequence comes from Terrabacter sp. RAF57, assembly GCF_052113925.1. NCBI lineage: Bacteria > Bacillati > Actinomycetota > Actinomycetes > Micrococcales > Intrasporangiaceae > Terrabacter > Terrabacter sp. RAF57. The sequence continues at coordinate 140,561 of NZ_JBFRDT010000011.1, forward strand.
CCGCGTCCACCAGATCAAGGCCGAGATCGAGCGCACCGACTCCGACTGGGACCGCGAGAAGCTCCAGGAGCGCCTCGCCAAGCTTGCCGGTGGCGTCTGCGTCATCAAGGTCGGCGCGCACACCGAGGTCGAGCTCAAGGAGAAGAAGCACCGCATCGAGGACGCCATCTCGGCGACCCGCGCGGCCATCGAGGAGGGCATCGTCGCCGGTGGCGGCACCGCCCTCATCCACGCCGCGTCGGCCATCGACGCCCTCGAGCTGACCGGTGACGAGGCCACTGGCGCGTCCATCGTGCGCAAGGCCGTCGCCGAGCCGCTGCGCTGGATCGCCGAGAACGCCGGCCTCCAGGGCTACGTCGTCACCTCCAAGGTGGCCGAGCTGCCCATCGGCCAGGGCCTCAACGCGGCGACGGGCGAGTACGGCGACCTCATCGCCGCGGGCGTCATCGACCCGGTCAAGGTCACCCGTTCCGCGCTGCGCAACGCCGAGTCCATCGCGTCGATGATCCTCACGACCGACACGCTCGTCGTCGACAAGCCCGAGGACGAGGAGCCGGCGGCCGGCGGTCACGGCCACGGTCACGGTCACTGACCGACCGCGCGACACGGCATACGACCGGGGTCCTTCACGGGCCCTGGTCCCACGCCCCGGCACGACAGCGAGGGCCGCTCCCCGACGGGGAGCGGCCCTCGCTGCGTCTCGACCTCCGCGACCCCGTCGTGTCTCGCGGTCCGGTCGAGCGGCTGCGTCGGTCGTCGGCGGCGTGTGCCGGCGACCGTCAGACGGTCAGGAGGCCTCCTGGATGCCGTCGTAGAGGACCTCGCGCTCGGCCTCGGTCAGCCCGCCCCAGACGCCGTACGGCTCGCGGACCTCGAGGGCGTGCGAGCGGCACTGGGCCACGACGGGACAGGCGGCGCACACGGCCTTGGCCTGGGCGTCCCGGTTGCGACGGCGTGGTCCGCGCTCGCCCTCGGGGTGGAAGAAGACCTCGGGGCTGACGCCTCGGCAGGCCCCGTCCAGCTGCCAGTCCCAGAGGTCGGCTACCGGTCCGGGCAGGCGGGTGATCTCGGCCATGAACTCGTCTCTCGGTCGGGCGGGGGTGCCCGCCGTGTCGTACCGGCCCGCTCGGTGCGTGTGGTGGGTCGCGGGGCCGCGGAATCGACGCTAACCGGGCACGCGATCACGGATAAAGAGCGGAATCTTAAGGACTTGTTCAAGAATTGCCATCTGGATGGCATGCTCGTCCAAGGAGGCGGATCCGACCATCCGAACTCGTCCCGAGGGGTCCGTTCGCACTACCATGGCCCCGCTCTGGGCGAGCACCGACGGCGGCGCAGACGAAGGCGTCGCCTGCACAGACAACAGTTCGGGGGGACGAGGACTCACATGGGTCTTGGTTGGTCCACGCACGCCGGCGTAACACCCGGCGGCGTTGGTGCGATGGAGCGGATGGACGCTCCATCGCTTCGTGAGCTCGTGGCCCTCGCCGCGCGTGACGACAACGCGCGCGACGTGCTGCTGGCGCGCGTCAGGGACATGGCCCTGCGGTACTCCCGCGTCCGCCTCGGCCGCTTCGGCGCCGAGGACACAGCCCAGGACGTCGCTCAGGAGGTGTGCATGGCCGTCGTGACCGCCCTGCCGACCTACCAGGAGCGCGGGCTGCCCTTCGAGGCGTTCGTCTACACCATCACCTCCCGCAAGCTCGCCGACGCCCAGCGTGCCGCGATGCGCGGACCCTCACCCGTCGCCGACGTCCCCGACGGACCCGACGACGGTCCGTCGCCCGAGTCCGTCGCCGTCATGCGCGACGACGCCGCCACGGCGATGGCCCTCATGCAGCAGCTGCCCAGCGCGCAGCGCGAGATCCTCACGCTGCGCGTCGCCGTCGGCATGAGCACCGACGAGACCGCGGCCGCGCTCGGCATGTCCGCCGGCGCGATCCGCGTCGCCCAGCACCGGGCTCTGACGAGGCTACGCGCGATGGTCGCCGAGGCCGGGGCGGGTGACGTCGCGTGAACGACCTGTCTCCCCTGAGCGACCTCATCGCCGACGACCTGCTGCTCGACCGCCTCGCCGGCCGCGTGGACGCCGGGTCCGAGCCGGTCGCCACGTTGCTCGGTGCCCTCGCGGCCCACGCCGACACCCCGCTGCCCTCGCGCACCGGGCGCCGACGGATCGCCAACAAGCACCGCTACCTCGGGGCCTTCGCCGCCCTCGCGGTCGCAGCGTCCGGCGCCGGGGTCGCGGCGGCCGTCACGCTCCCGACCAACGGTCCGAGCCAGGCCGACCGCGCCCGCATCGTCAGGAAGATGGACGAGAGCGCCCGGAGCGACAGCCCCAGCGCGCTGCTCGCGCGACTCGGCCTCCCGCAGACCTCGGGCACCACCGAGGCCAAGGGACTCGTCCTCGCGCGCGCCGAGGACGGCACGATCGTGCTGCTGCCCGCCGCGGTGGTCGTCGCCCAGGGCCGCGCGGCTGCTGCGGGGATCAACGGCATGCCCGGAGCCGTCGCCGGTGCGGCGGGCGGTCGTCCGGTCGCGAACGGTCAGGTCGGCAAGGGCCAGGTCGGCAACGGTCAGGTCGGCAAGGGCCAGGTCGGCAAGGGCCAGGTCGGCAACCCGCAGGGCGGCACCGCGGCCGGCGGGGGCCAGACCGGCACGCCGCGGGCGACGAACAACGGCAAGAAGCCTGCCGCCGGCACCAAGGGCGGGAAGAAGGCGACCGCGACGCCGACGGCCACGCCGACTCCCACCCCGACGGGCACGTCCGAGGTCGTCCCGCAGGCCACGCTCGCCACGAGCACCCCCACGGCCCCGGCGTCCAAGACGCGCCCGACGGGACCCGTCCGTCCGCGCCCGACCGGAACCACGGGCGGCTCGAGCGAATCGGGATCGTCCGGCACCTCCGGCAGCACGAGCGGCGGCACCGGCGGCACCGGCGGCACCAGCGGCACCAGCGGCACCAGCGGCACCGAGGGCCTCACCGACACCCTGTCGGGCACGCTCGACGGCGCCGCCTCGACGACGGCGAACGTCGTCGGCGCCCTCACGCTGCCCGTCGTGCCCACCCTCTGAGGCACGTTCGGTCGCACCCCCGGCAGCCCGTAGAATCGGGCAATGAGCCTCGGATCGTCTGACGTGCCCGCTGCTTTCGCCTCGATGGGGCTGACGTACGACGACGTCCTGCTCCTGCCGGGCTACAGCGACCTCGCCCCCAACGACATCGACACGACGACGCGCCTGACGCGCGAGCTGTCGATCCGGTCCCCGCTCATCTCGGCGGCGATGGACACCGTCACCGAGGCCCGGATGGCCATCGCGATGGCCCGCCAGGGTGGTCTCGGTGTCCTCCACCGCAACCTCTCGATCCAGGACCAGGCCTACCAGGTCGACCTCGTCAAGCGGACCCAGACCGGGATGATCTCCAACCCGATCACCATCGGTCCCGACCGCACCCTCGAGGAGCTCGACACGATCTGCGGCGAGTACCGCGTCTCGGGTCTGCCGGTCATCGGCGACGACAAGAAGCTCATCGGCATGGTGACCAACCGCGACCTGCGCTTCACGCCCGTCGCCGAGTGGGCCACGACGCTCGTGAGCGACGTCATGACCCCGATGCCGCTCATCACCGGCCCGGTGGGCATCGGGCGCGACGAGGCGACGGCACTGCTGCGCCAGCACAAGCGCGAGCGCCTGCCGATCGTCGACTCCGAGGGCCACCTCGCCGGGCTCATCACGGTCAAGGACTTCGTCAAGGGCGAGCAGTTCCCCGATGCGAGCAACGACGCCGACGGCCGCCTCATGGTCGGTGCGGCCATCGGCTACTTCGGCGACGCGTGGGAGCGCGCCACCACGCTCATCGAGGCCGGGGTCGACGTGCTCGTGGCCGACACCGCCCACGGCCACGTGCGCCTGCTCATCGAGATGGTCGCGCGCCTCAAGAGCGACCCCGCGACCCGCCACGTCCAGGTCATCGGCGGCAACGTCGCTACCCGCGAGGGCGCCCAGGCGTTCGTCGACGCCGGCGCCGACGCCGTCAAGGTCGGCGTGGGTCCGGGCTCGATCTGCACGACGCGCATCGTCACCGGGGTGGGTGCCCCGCAGGTCACCGCGGTCCACGCCGCCGCCCAGGCGTGCAAGCCGGCCGGTGTGCCGGTGATCGCCGACGGCGGCCTCCAGTACTCCGGCGACATCGCCAAGGCCATCGTCGCCGGGGCCGACTCGGTCATGGTCGGCTCGCTCCTCGCCGGCTGCGAGGAGAGCCCGGGAGAGCTGATCTTCGTCAACGGCAAGCAGTTCAAGGCCTACCGGGGCATGGGCTCGCTCGGCGCGATGAGCAGCCGGGGCAAGAAGTCCTACTCCAAGGACCGCTACTTCCAGGCCGAGGTCGACTCCGACGACAAGATCGTGCCCGAGGGCATCGAGGGCCGCGTGGCCTACCGTGGTCCGCTCGCGGCCGTCGCCCACCAGATGCTCGGTGGCCTGCGCCAGTCGATGTTCTACGTCGGCGCGCGCACGATCCCCGAGCTGCAGGACAAGGGCCAGTTCGTGCGCATCACGTCGGCCTCGCTCAAGGAGAGCCACCCGCACGACATCCAGGGCATCGTCGAGGCGCCCAACTACTCGATCGCCTGACACCGCGCTCCGGGCCACCCGGCGCACCACCCGATGACGTATGCCGTCCCGCGGAGCCCGCGGGACGGCATACGTCCGCTCGTGACCGGGTCGGTAGGATCGGCCGGTGACCGAGATCGAGATTGGCCGAGGCAAGCGCGGACGGCGCGCCTACTCCTTCGACGACATCGCCGTCGTGCCCTCGCGGCGCACGCGCGACCCCGAGGAGGTCTCGGTGTCGTGGCAGATCGACGCCTACCACTTCGACATCCCGGTCATGGCGGCGCCGATGGACTCCGTCGTCTCGCCCGAGAGCGCGACGGTGCTCGGCAAGCTCGGTGCCCTGCCGGTGCTCGACCTCGAGGGCCTGTGGACCCGCTACGAGGACCCGACCGCGCAGCTGCGTGAGATCGCCGAGATCGAGCCGGAGGCCGCCACGGCGCGCATGCAGCAGATCTACGCCGAGCCGATCAAGCCCGAGCTCATCACCGAGCGGCTGCGCCAGCTGCGCGAGGCGGGGGTCACGGTCGCCGGCGCCCTGTCGCCGCAGCGCACGCAGCAGCACTGGAAGACCGTCGTCGATGCCGGCGTCGACCTCTTCGTCATCCGTGGCACGACGGTGTCGGCCGAGCACGTCTCCGGTCGCGCGGAGCCGCTCAACCTCAAGCGCTTCATCTACGAGCTCGACGTGCCCGTCATCGTTGGCGGCGCCGCGTCCTACACGGCGGCCCTGCACCTCATGCGCACGGGCGCGGCCGGTGTCCTCGTCGGCTTCGGTGGTGGCGCGGCGCACACGACTCGCACGGCCCTCGGCATCCACGCCCCGATGGCCTCGGCCGTCGCCGACGTCGCAGCCGCGCGCCGCGACTACCTCGACGAGTCGGGTGGCCGCTACGTCCACGTCATCGCCGATGGCGGCGTCGGTACGTCCGGCGACATCGTCAAGGCCGTCGCCTGCGGCGCCGACGCGGTCATGCTCGGGGCGGCCCTCGCCCGGGCCACCGACGCCCCCGGCGGCGGCTACCACTGGGGCCCGGAGGCCCACCACCAGCAGCTGCCGCGCGGAGAGCGCATCGCGCTCGGCACCCAGGCCTCCCTCGAGGAGATCCTCTTCGGCCCGGGCCGACAGGCCGACGGCGCCACCAACGTCATCGGAGCCCTGAAGCGGGCCATGGCCACGACCGGCTACTCCGACGTCAAGGAGTTCCAGCGCGTCGAGGTCGTCGTCTCGCCCTACCTCGGCAACTGAGCGCCCAGCCGTCCCCTCGGGGGCGGCTACGGCGTCCCGAACGGCCCCCGTTCGGGACAGATAGTATTTGTGCGGCAATCGCCCCGAGCGGGGTGGCGCGGCCGGGATGGTGTCAGGGGACTCCCGCCGCGAGACCAGATCCACCGGAGCACGGGAGCCACGAGGCCGCCCCGTGCGGGAAAGGCACCAGACATGACCGAGGCGACTCCCGAGCACGTGACCCTGCCGAGTCCGGGCAGGCCACTCTTCTCGGTGGTCTCGGCCGTCTACAACGTCTCGCGCTACCTCGAGGAGTACATCGCCTCGATCGAGGCGCAGACCTTCGACCTCGCGCGACTCCAACTCGTCCTCGTCGACGACGGCTCGACCGACGACTCGCGGGCCGTCCTCGAGGAGTGGGCCACCCGCGCCCGCTGCGAGGTCGTCGTGCTGCACCAGGAGAACGCCGGGCAGGCCGCAGCCCGCAATGCCGGCCTCGAGCGCGCCACCGGTGAGTGGATCACCTTCATCGACCCCGACGACACCGTCAACGCGACGTTCTTCGCCTCGATGGCCGCCTTCGCCGCCGCGCACCCGGAGGTCCAGTTCCTCTCGGCCAACGTCGTGCTGCGCAACGAGGGCACGGGCGAGCTCGGCAAGCACCCGCGCTGGAAGATGTACGCCGAGGACCGCCTCGTCGACCTCGACGTCGCGACCTCCTACATCCCGGGTAGCTCGACCACCTCGTTGATGCGCCGCGACGTCATCGGCGACCTGCGCTTCAACGCGGGGCTGCGCCCGAACTTCGAGGACGGCGACTTCGCCGTGCGCTACCTGCTCGCGGCGCCCAGCCGGCAGACCGGCTTCGTCGGGTCGGCGTGCTACTACTACCGCAAGCGTGCCGATCAGAGCTCGACGCTGCAGACCGGCATCTCCGCGACGGGCCGCTACTCGACCGTCCCCCGCGACGGCTACCTCGAGCTGCTCCGCGAGGCGCGTCGCCGCCACGGCGCCGTCCCGATGTGGGTCCAGCACGTCATCCTCTACGAGCTGTCCTGGTACTTCTCGTCCGAGGACGCCATGGCCAACTCGGCGTCCGCCATCAGTGGTGACCTCGCGGCGACGTTCCGCGAGACCCTCGGCGAGATCGCCGAGCTGCTCGCGCCTGACGTCGTCGACTCCTTCACGATCCGCAAGTTCCAGCCGCACTGGCGCGACATCCTGCTGCACGGCCTCCGCGGCCGGGACTGGCACACCTCGTACGCCGTGACGGACAAGTACGACCGCACCAAGCGCATGGTGCGCGTGCTCTACCGCTACATCGGCGAACCGCCCGAGGAGGCGGTCTACTCGCGCGGTGAGCTCAAGGCCCCGCGCTACGCCAAGACGCGCGCCATCGAGTTCTTCGGTGACACGCTCATGTGGGAGCGCGTCCTCTGGGTCGATGCCCGGGGCACCCTCGAGCTGCGTCTCGACGGCTCGCGAGTCGAGCTGCTCGGGGCCTGGAAGGGCGTCCGCACGCGTGCCCTGGGCGCCCGGGCGATCGCCAACCGCTTCCGTCGTCCGGGTCGGCGGCGTCGCGAGGCTCTCGACCGGCTCAAGGTCGACCCGGTGCGCGTGCTCGCCTCCCGGGCCCAGGTGCGCAAGCAGTTCGAGGGCGCCTGGGTGCTCATGGACCGCATCCACGACGCCAACGACTCGGGCGAGATCCTCTTCCGGTGGCTGCGCGACAACCGTGAGGACGTCAACGCGTGGTTCGTCCTCGAGAAGGACACCCCGGACTGGAAGCGGCTCAAGGCCGAGGGCTACGGCTCGCGCCTCGTCGCCCACGGCACGCTGCGGTGGAAGCTGCTCATGATCAACGCCGGGCACCTCATCTCCTCGCACATCGACGCGCCCGTGCAGAGGCCGCCGGCCATCCTCAAGCACATCGACCCGCGCTGGAAGTTCACCTTCCTCCAGCACGGCGTCATCAAGGACGACCTGTCCCGCTGGCTCAACCCGAAGCAGATGGACATCTTCGTCACGTCGACGCCGGGGGAGTACGAGTCGATCGCGGGTGACGGCTCGCCCTACGTCTTCACGGCCAAGGAGGTGGCCCTCACCGGTCTGCCGCGCTTCGACCGCCTGCACGCCAAGGCGCAGCGGATCCAGGGCGACGCGTGCGACCTCATCCTCGTCGCACCGACCTGGCGCAACTGGCTCGTCCCGCCCCTCAAGCCGGGCAGCCAGCGTCGCGTCATCGACTCGCACTTCTTCGAGACCGAGTACGCCAAGGCGTGGACGGCCTTCCTGCGCAGCCCCGAGCTGACCGAGCTCGCCGCCCGCACCGGGCGCACCGTGGCGTTCCTGCCGCACCCGAACATCCAGCCGGTCCTGGCCAAGATGGACCTGCCCGACTCGGTGCTGCGCCTGTCCTTCGACGGCGCTGACGTGCAGGAGTACTTCGCGCGGTCCGCCGTGCTCGTCACCGACTACTCGTCGATGGCGTTCAACGCCGCCTACATGGACCGCCCCGTCGTCTACTTCCAGTTCGACGCGCAGCGGGTCATGGCCGGCGGGCACGTCGGCCGGGCCGGCTACTTCCAGTACCCCCGTGACGGTTTCGGGCCGGTCGTCGAGGACGTCGAGGCCGCTGTCGCGGCCGTCGTCGACATCGCCGACAACGGGTATGCCGCCCGCCCGGACTTCCAGAGCCGCATCGACGCGACGTTCCCGATGCGTGACGGCCAGTGCTGCGCCCGCGTCACTGCGGCCATCGAGGAGCTCGACAAGGCCCGCCAGGGTGAGCCTGGCCGCCCGAAGAAGGACCAGCCCGCGGCTGTGAGCCGCTGACGGCCGCGGGCTCAGCCGGCGTCGCCGGCCGGGCCCGCACGGTCGCTGGACGGCCGGAGCGACAGGTTGCCGTTGCGCGTGCGGTAGGCCTCGATGCCGTCGAGCGACGGGAGTCCGACGGTCGTGGGCAGCTCGACGGGGTGTGGCTTGCGGGTCCGCACCGGGAGCCGGCTGCGCAGCGCACCCACGACGTCGACCCTGACGTCCCATGCAGTGGCAGGTGTCGCGGCCGCGCCGCGTGACGGCAGCTCGAGGACCGCGTCGAAGGCGCCGTCGCGGCGCAGCCGTGCGACGGCCGAGGACAGGCGTGCGCTGCTGTCACGATCGACGAGCGAGACGGCGAGACGCGCGTGCGCACCGATGGCGCCGTCCCCGTCGACGACCGTGCCGGAGAGGTGCAGGGCGCCCTGCACCACGTGCACCTCGCGACAGGTGGCCGTCCAGATGCGGCCTCGCCGGGCATGCTCCGTCGCGACGACCGACGTCAGGTCGTGGTCGGCAGACGCTTCGCCCGCGGGTCGGTACGGCCACCACCACCGGTCGGCGCGCAACGCGAGCGGGCGGTCGACGTGGAGGCGGCGGTAGGCGAAGAGGCAGGCGGCCACGGCGCTCTCGGAGCTGCCGTCGACGAGCTCGCGGACCGCGAGGCGGTAGGGCTGGTCGAGACCCTCACGCAGCTCGGTGGGCAGCTCGGTGAGGTAGTCCCGCACCGCTGCGAGGAAGGCCGTCCGGTAGTCGGCGTCCCGGGAGTCCAGGTCCTTGCCGTAGAGCGACAGGTCGTGTCGGACGAACTTGTCGAGCTTGGCCGACGCGAGGTCCGGCCGGCCGGTCAACTGGACGTCGATGGCCCGGTTGGCGGCGAGGCGGTCGTGGACGTTGGCGATCTCGTGGCGTCGCGCGGTGATCGACTCCTCGCCCGCGACGTTGTTGACGTACCAGTGGTAGACGACCTCGTCGAGGGTCGCGACCCGTCGCGCCGTCGACCAGAGCGCCACGGTGAAGGGCTGGTCCTCGTAGAGGATGCCCTCCGGGAAGCGGATCGCCTCCTCGTCGAGCAGCGCCCGCCGCATGACCTTCGCGACGGCGATGGTGTCCTGCCACAGGGGTGAGCCGGGCGACAGCGGGTCGACCGGCCCCGTGGTGTAGCCGGTCGCCGGAAGCGGTGTGACGCGGTCGGTCCGCTCGTTGTAGCGGGCCACGGCGCCGGCCGCGACGTCGGCGTCCTGGGCGACCGCGGCCTCGAGGAGCCGGCGCAGGGAACCCGCGACGTACGTGTCGTCACTGTCGACGAAGGCCACCCAGTCCCCGCGGGCCTCGTCGAGGCCGAGGTTGCGCGGCGCCCCCGGGGCGCCGTCGTTGACGCCACGGTGCACGACGCGTACGCGATCGTCCTCGGCGGCCAGCCGGTCGGCGACGGCGCCGGTGTCGTCGGTCGAGCCGTCGTCGACGACGAGGACCTCGACGTCGGGTCCCTCGCACGCGGCGAGGGCCGACCCGACGGCCCTCGGGAGCCGTGCGGCGTCGTTGTGGACATTGCAGATGACGGTCAGCAGGGGAGCGGCGGAGGGCACGCAGGTTCTCTTCCGGTCGAGGAGGGTCGGCCCATCCTATGGGCCGTTGTCTGAGCGGAGCCTGTGCTCGCGAGCGCCCCACGAGCCCGGCGAATCGGTCTCCGGCAGGTTCGTGCGTTAGTTTGTCTGGGTCATTTCGCGGTGGGCAGGGGCACAGCCCGCACAGGAGTACCAGCAATCCGGAGTAGATCCCTTGGCACTGCCCGAAAGACCGAGTGTGGCGATCGTCGGCGACGCCGAGGACGTCGTCACCAGCCCCCGAGAGATCCTCGCTCAGGTCGCGCAACCGCGCAGGGACATCCAGGCGCTGCGCGCCGTCGCAGTCGCGCTCGTCGTGGTCTACCACTCCTGGCCGCAGCGCCTCACCGGAGGCTACGTCGGGGTCGACGTCTTCCTCGTGATCTCCGGCTTCCTCATCACGCTCCACCTCCTCGAACGTCCGATCCGTAGCGCCGAAGATCTCTTCTCCTTCTGGTCTCGTCGCATCCGACGGCTCATCCCAGCGGCCACCCTCGTGCTCGTGACGACGCTCGCGGCGAGCATCGTCTGGCTTCCCCAGACGGTCCATGAGCGGGTGGCGAAGGAGGTCCTCGCCTCGGCGTTCTACGTCGAGAACTGGTTGCTCGCCCTGACCTCGACCGACTATCTCGCGACCGACCAGCTGCAGTCGCCGACCCAGCACTACTGGTCGCTGTCGGTGGAGGAGCAGTTCTACATCGTCTGGCCAGTGCTCATCGGCCTGGCCCTGCTCGTATGCCGTCGCCGCGGGCTCTCGTTCCGCTTCCCACCGCTGCTGGTGATCGGCGTCGTCAGCCTCGTGTCCCTTGCCTTCTCGGCCTGGTTCACCCGCGAGGATGCCGGTCAGGCCTACTTCGTCACCACGACCCGGGTGTGGGAGCTCGGGGTCGGGGCGGCGGTCGCTGCGGCGGTCCACGCCGGCCTTCGCGCCCGGGGCGCCGTCGTCCGCTCCCTGCTCGTCTGGGGAGGCCTGGCCGCCATTCTGTGGTCCGCCGTGGCGTTCACCGTTGAGACCTCCTTTCCGGGTGTCGCGGCACTGGTGCCCACGTTGGGAGCTGCGGCAGTCATCGCGGCAAGGTCCGACGACCTCCGAACTGGTCCACGGCGGCTCTGGTCCGGGCGTCACGTCCAGTGGCTCGGCGACGTCTCGTACTCGGTCTACCTGTGGCACTGGCCCGCGATCGTGATCGCGCCGTTCGTGCTCGACGAGGACGACATGCGGGCGTGGCAAAAGTGCGTCCTGATCGCCGGTGTGCTCTGCCTGTCGGGCCTGTCGAAACGCTGGGTCGAGGAGCCGTTCCGCCTCGCGCCGAAGCTGACTCAGAGCGTCAGGCGCTCCTTCGTGCTGCTCGGGGCCTGCCTCGCGCTCTCGGCCGGCCTCGCGGGCCTCGCCCTGTGGCACGCCCAGCGGGTCACTGAGTCTGCCGCGACCGTCGTCGTCGACCCTTCGGCGAGGTGCGTGGGTGCAGACTTCTTCCGCACCGCTGCCTGCGCCACCCGCGACATGCCATTGCTGACCTCGCCGGTCGCGGCTGCCAAGGACAAACCCGAGGTCTACTCCGACGGCTGCTGGAACGAACGCCCGTTCACCCGACGAAAGGTGTGCGGCTACGGCCCACGCTCGACCCCCGTGCGGATCGCCCTGTACGGCAACTCGCACGCGGGTGCCTGGTTTCCCCCGCTGCACAGCCTGGCCCGCGAACGCGGATGGCGGATCGACACCTACCTCACCTCCGAGTGCTACTCGGTAGACGTGCCCATCTCCTTCAACCCGCCCGAGATCGGGGCGAACTGCCAAGCGTGGAACGACTGGACTCGTCAGCGCATCAACTCGGGCGGCTACGACCTCGTGGTCATGTCGGACCGTACGCTCCAACCGCTGGTCGGTGTGCCCGCCAACCGTAAGACGGTGGTGGCGCAGCAGGCCTACCGACGTGTGCTCGAGGGCTTCGTTCGCCAAGGCCTGCGGGTGCTCGTCATTCGCGACACCCCCGACGCGGGAGGAAATGTGCCGGACTGCGTGGCCCGCTACGCGGACGACCTCACGCGGTGCGGAATCGACGTGGACAAGGGCCTCGAACCCGACCCTCTGACCTCAGCAGCACTCCAGGGTGGGTTTCCAGCAGGAGCGGTGAGCACCCTGGATGCCACCAGCCTGCTGTGCAAGTCCGGCAGGTGTCCCGCCGTCGTCGGGGGTCTGATCACGTACTTCGATCACGGGCACATGACGACGCAGTACTCCATGACGCTCTACCCCGAGGTGGCCTCAGCGGTGACGAGGGCATTGCGTCCCTGACCCCAGGAGGAACGCCTGAGCGGCGGCCGACATGCACGGTGTGCACGCCCTGGCGACTACTTGACGGTGATCGCCAGGGACGCCGGCAGGTCGTAGAAGAGCTTGTAGCGCGTCTCCCACGGCTCGAAGTCGGGGTCGGGGGCATGGACCCACCGCCCGCCGTACGGTAGGTGCCTGAGCACGACGCGCGACGCGCCATCCGCCACGGCCGTCCGAGCGGTCGCCTGTCGCGCCGCGGAGGCTTCGTCGATGCGGTGGTAGATCTCGTAGCGGACGACGAAGGCCGTGACCCCGATGACCGCCGCAGCGGCGACGAGGATGTAGGCCGAGGCCCGAGCGGGGACGCGGCCCAGGTGTCGCAGGCCGACGCGTGCGAGCACGGCGACCGCCACGAGGAGAAGGACGTACGAGGGAACGAAGCACCTGGGCCCGAGCGGCTTCACCACCAGGAGCGGCGCGATGAGGAGGACGAAGCCAATGGTGACGAACAGCAGGAGCCGCCGGTCCTCGTGGTCCTCCACGGTGACCATGGCACACGCCATCGTCACGAGCACGAGCACCAGACTGGCGATTCCTCCCGACGTAAGAGCGGACGCGTCGTGTGGCACCCACCACACGACGAGGACAGCGGCCAAGAGGGCGACCACGCCGATGGCGCCGAAGAAGAGTCGGGCGGTGGCCCGGCTCGCGTGAGTCGCTCGGCGTGCCGCCACCAGGCCCAGCAGACCCAACAGGACGACGTTGAGTGCGGTGTTGAGAGCGACGCCGTATGTCCCGATGATCGTGTCGAGCGAGGTGAGCATCTGCTCCGTTCGGCTCCCGCCCTGCGACCCGATCTTCTGGTAGCCATCCGCGCCTGAGAAGGCGCGACGATACGCGCCGTTCGAGAACATGGCGGCGGCCCCGAGCACCGCGCCCACGAAGAGGCACCACAGGGACGCCCCGACGCCTCGACGCGTGACGACCGACCAGAGGACGCACCCACCCGTGACGGCGACGACGAGGATCGTCACGTGCTCGATGAAGAGCTGGCCGACGAAGGCGAGCAGGAAGAGCGCGACACCCCGCAGGACGGGGTGAGTGGGGCGGTTGGAGGTCCGCGTCAGCGCAGACCGGAGGGCCACCATGACGCCCAGCATGGAAAGCGTCGCGAGCATGTAGTTGCTGAAACCCGAGGTCCAGACGATGCCCTGGCGCCAGACGTCGACAGGGGTCGCGAGCAGGAGCGCATAGACGAGCACGTATCCGGTGAGCGTCCGGAAACGAGCGAGGTGCAGGACGAGGAAGGCGGCCGCTGCCACCGCCAGGGCCATCGTCACCGCCATCGCGGCACTCGACCTCGTGAGGACGAGGACGGCGAGGTTGCCGGCGTAGCGGCCGTTGTAGTCGGCGAAGAAGGTCGACAGCCGGTCGACGCCGATCTGCGAGCCCCAGGCCCAGTCGTCCCCGCTGTAGGGGAACAGGTCGGCCAGCACGCCGAAGGTCACGACGATGACGGCCAGGACCGCGACCTCGAGCAGCCGCGGCAGCCGCTCCGCCGGCCCGCGCCAGACGATCGGGTTCACCTGGTCGTTCCGACCACGGCGCCGTCCGCCGACGCTTCGACGTCACTGAACGGGTCGCGGTCACGCATGAGATGGCTTCCTAGCAGGTACGAGAACGGGATGGCGCAGATCCCCGCGATCAGAGGCGCGAGCCGCACGTTGACGTGAAGCAGCTCGACGAGCCCCACGACCCCCACCGAGGTGAAGAGGATGTTCGGGAGGTTGGAGAGCGGGAAGAGCAGGTATCTCTTCCACGTCGGCCTGACGTGGTAGGTGAATCGACAGTTCATGAGGAAGGAGAAACTGATGGAGACGAACCAGCCCACGACGTGGGCGACGAGGTATGGGGCGACCTGGACGAGGAGCAGGTAGATGCCGTAGTAGACCCCCGTGTTGAGCACTCCGACCAGCGCGAACCGCATCAGGGGACGGAAGTGCTCGTCGATCATCGCCCTCATGTCGACGTGTGGCCGGTCTCGGCCAGGTCGACGACCTCGGGCTCCTCATCGAGCGACCCGTCGAACGCGTGTGGCGCGATCTGGGGGCTCGCCATGGACCCTTGGCTGTCGTAGGAGAGCAGGAAGATCGGGCGTCGTTTGGTCTCGTTGAAGATCCGGCCGACATACTCTCCGATGATCCCGAGCGTCAGCAGCTGGACCCCGCCCATGAGAGAGCTGATCGCGATGGTCGTCACGTAACCTGGGGTGTCGACGCCGTTGATGAGGGCCGCCAGGAGAATCCACATCGAGTATGCGACGGTGATGCAGATGACGATCACGCCCATCCAGATGGCCAGACGGAGCGGTCTGCTGTTGAACGACAGCACACCTTCGATCGCGTAGTTGAACAGCGAGCGCATGGTCCACGTCGACCCGTCACGAGAGCTCGCGACGTCGTCGTACTTGATCTCCATCTGGGAGAAGCCCACCCACGCGAACATGCCCTTGGAGAAGCGGTGCACCTCACCGAGCTGGAGCAGGGCGTCCACGCAGCGGCGGCTGATGAGACGGAAGTCCCCGGCGCCGTCGGTCAGGCGGACCTCCATGAGGCCGTTGACCAGGCGGTAGTAGAGGCGGGACACGCTCTTGCGGACGACCTTCTCCTGGCCTCGCGTGCGTCGGGCGACGACTTGGTCCCAGCCCCGACGTCCGTAGTCGAGCATCGCCGGGATGAGCTCCGGCGGATGCTGGAGGTCGGCGTCCATGATGATGACGAACCGTCCGCGCGCCGCCTGCAACCCGGCGTACATAGCCGCTTCCTTGCCGAAGTTGCGGCTCAGGCCCAACGCTCGCACCCGTGGGTCCGAGGTCGCCATCGATCCCGCGAGCAGGCGCGTGTCGTCGCGGCTGCCGTCGTCGACGAGCAGGATCTCCCAGGAGCCGACCCGGTCGGACAACTCGTTGACGAGGGCCGAGTAGAGGGCTTCGAGGGTCGCCTCCTCGTTGTAGCAGGGGACCACGATGGACAGTTCCACGGCGCGGTCCGACGACTCAGTTCTCCCCTCCACGGGAGGCCACTCTACACGCGGCCGACCACGGGCCCGGACACTCGCCAAGCCGTCGCAAGGAACTTACTCTCGGTAGCCTAGGGTGTTCGGACCGTTAGCCTGACGTCCATGAAGACCGTCCACGACCACGACCACGACCACGACGTCGTCGTCATCGGGTCCGGCTTCGGCGGGTCCGTGGCCGCGCTGCGTCTCGCCGAGAAGGGCTACGGCGTCCACGTCTACGAGGCGGGCCGCCGCTTCGAGGACGACGACTTCGCCCGGACGAGCTGGGACGTGCGCCGCTACCTCTGGGCACCGCGCCTCGGCCTCTTCGGGGTCCAGCGCATCCACCGACTGCCCGACTGCCTCGTCCTCGCGGGCGCCGGCGTCGGTGGTGGGTCGCTCAACTACGCCAACACCCTCTACGTGCCGCCGGCGCCGTTCTTCCGCGACCGCCAGTGGGGGCACATCACCGACTGGCAGGCCGAGCTCGCGCCGCACTACGCGACGGCCCAGCGCATGCTCGGGGTGACCGTCAACCCGTGCCACGGCCCGGTCGAGCAGTTGATGCGCGACACGGCCACCGACCTCGGTGTCGGCGAGACGTTCCGCAAGACCCCGGTCGGCGTCTTCTTCGGCGAGCCGGGCAAGCGCGTCCCCGACCCCTACTTCGGCGGTGAGGGGCCGGCCCGCACCGGGTGCACGGAGTGCGGCAACTGCATGGTCGGGTGCCGCGTCGGTGCCAAGAACACCCTCGTCAAGAACTACCTCGCGCTCGCCGAGCGACGCGGTGTCAGCATCGAGCCGCTGCGCACGGTGACCCGGGTGCGGCCGCTCGACCCGGCCGCGCCGGAGCAGGGGTATGCCGTCACGACCGTCCGCAGCGGGTCGTGGGGTCGGCGTCGGGCGGGGGAGCGCACCGTCACGGCCGGCCAGGTCGTCGTCGCGGCAGGGGCGTGGGGCACGGCCCAGCTGCTCCAGGCCATGAAGGCCGAGCCCGAGGGGCGGGGGCTGCCGCGCCTGTCGGACACGCTCGGGGAGCTGACCCGCACGAACTCGGAGGCCCTGGGTGGGGCGATGACGGCGCGGGTGCCCGACGGCGTCGACCTGACGCGAGGCGTGGCGATCACGTCGAGCTTCCACGTCAACGACACGACGCACGTCGAGAACTGCCGCTACGGCAAGGGGTCCAACCTCATGGGAGCGCTCGCCGTCATGCAGGTCGACGGCGGCGGACGCGTCCCCCGCTGGGTGCGTTTCGCCGGCACCGTCGCGCGCCATCCGTGGGTCTTCGCCCGGTCGCTGTCGAGCCGGCGCTGGAGCGAGCGCACCGTCATCGCCCTCGTCATGCAGAGCAGCGACAACTCGATCAAGGTGCGCCGCCGGCGCGGCCTCCTCGGGTGGCACCTGACCTCGACGCAGGGCCACGGCGAACCCAACCCAACCTACATCCCCGAGGGCAACGAGGCCGTGCGCGCCATGGCGGCGCGGCTCGAGCGCACGACGGGGGAGCGGGCCTGGCCCGGGTCGTCGGTCGGCGAGGTCCTCGACATCCCGATGACGGCGCACTTCCTCGGCGGGGCGGTCATCTCGGACTCGCCGGAGCACGGGGTCGTCGACCCGTACCAGCGGGTGTGGGGCTACCCCGGCCTGCACGTGCTCGACGGATCGGCCGTCTCGGCGAACCTCGGGGTCAACCCGAGCCTGACCATCACGGCGCAGGCCGAGCGGGCCGTGTCGCTGTGGCCCGTGCGCGGCGAGGCCGACCGGCGCCCGGCCCAGGGCGAGGCCTACCGACTCGTCGACGCCTGAGCGCGTCCGGGCTGTCGGGCCGCGACCCTGCTGACGGGCCGCGACCCTGCTGGGTGCGGTCGACGGTGCCCTGACCCCCGCAGGTGCACACACGACCGGACGACCCCAGCGAGTGCCGCTCCTGCTCTTCTCGGCCGTCACCGGGAGCCTGTGGTGCCCCTGACCGGTCGGGTCGGGCGCACCCGGCCGGGAGATGAGGGAGGGTGAGGCCGTCACCCCTCAGAGACGGCCCCACCCGACGGTGCGGGCTAGCAACCGGTCGAGAAACAGCCCGGCACCGCGCTGACAACGACGCAGGCCGAGGGGGGTTACGGCTTCTGTCGTTTATTTGCGGAAGTTGTCGAGACCGCTTCCCGGACGCAGTGACGACGGGGCCACTCGACGTGGTCGTCGAGTGGCCCCGTCGTCATGCGGTGCCGCCTGGTGCGGTCTGGTGCCGGCTCGTCCCAGCGGCTGTCAGCGGGCGGGCTGCGGCTCGTCGCGCCATGAGCGCCACAGGGCGGCATACGCCCCGTCGGCCTCGAGCAGCTCGTCGTGCGAGCCGATCTCGCTGATCCGTCCGTCCTCGACGACGCACACGCGGTCGGCGTCGTGCGCGGTCATGAGCCGGTGCGCGATGGCGACCACGGTGCGGCCGTCGACGACCGCGGCGAGCGATCGTTCGAGGTGGCGGGCTGCACGCGGGTCGAGCAGCGAGGTCGCCTCGTCGAGGACCAGTGTGTGGGGGTCGGCGAGGACGAGCCGTGCGAGGGCGAGCTGCTGCGCCTGCGGTTCGGTGAGCCGGTGGCCACCGGAGCCGACGACGGTGTCGAGCCCGTCGGGCAGCTCGAGCGCCCAGCTGCGCGCGTCGACGGCCGCGAGGGCCTCGAGCAGCTGCTCGCGCGAGGCCTCGGGGCGGGCGAGACGCAGGTTGTCCTCGAGCGAGCCGACGAAGACGTGGTGCTCCTGCGTCACGAGCGCGACCTGGCCGCGCAGCTGGGCGAGCTCGAGGTCGACGAGGCGGACCCCGCCGACGTCGACGCGGCCCTGGCGCGGGCCGTCGATCCCGGCCATGAGCCGCCCGAGCGTCGACTTGCCTGCTCCGGAGGGACCGACGATGGCGAGGCGCTCGCCGGGCTGGAGGTCGAGCGAGACGCCACGCAGCACGTCACGACCCGCGCGGTAGGAGTAGTGGACGTCCTCGACCTCGAGGTGGTCGTCCTCCGGCTCCTCGCCCGTCGCGGCGCGGTCGGCCGGGACGTCGGCGATGCCGATGACGCGGGCGAGCGAGGTCGCACCGACCTGAATCTCGTCGAGCCACGAGATGAGCTCGTCGAGCGGCCCGGCCATCTGCTGGACGTAGAGGGCCACCGCCGTGACGGTGCCGGCCGTCGCGACGTCGCGCGAGATGAGGTAGCCGCCCCAGAGGAGGGTGACGGCGACGGGAGCGAAGAAGGCGAACTCGACGGAGGGGAACCACCGCATCCGCAGCTTCAGCGTGTAGAGCTCGGCGTCATAGCAGTCGTGCAGGGCGTCGTCCATGCGCTGCCGCCGGCGGCTGCGCAGGCCGAGGGCGTCGACGGTGCGGGCGCCGTCGGCCGACTCGGTGACGACACCGTTGAGCACGGCGTACGTCGCGCGCTCGCGCAGGTAGCCGTCGGGCGCGTACCGCAGGTAGCGGCGCGTCGAGAGCACGAGGATCGGCACGCCGACGACGATGGCGAGCGCCACCTGCCAGCCGGTGAGGAAGGCCGCGACGACCGTGATCGTCGTCGTGACGGCGCCGACGAAGATCGACGGGATGCCGAAGCGGATGACGTGCGAGAGTGCCTCGACGTCGTTCGTCGTGCGCGAGACGAGGTCGCCGGTGCCGGCGCGCTCGACGGTCGACAGGGGGAGCTCGACGACGCGCCCCATGAACTGCTCGCGCAGCTCGGCGAAGATCGTCTCGCCCATGACGAACGAGGCGCGCCGGGCGAACCACGTGACGACGGTCTGGACGACGACAGCGCCGGCGATCCAGAGGGCGAGCCGGTTGACGACCTCGAGCGACCGGCCGTGGCTGATCTCGTCGACGAGCAGGCCGATGACGCGGGGCGCCACGAGGGCGGCGCACGCGGCGACGGCATGCAGGCCGATGACCGTGAGCAGGCTGCCGCGGTGGCGGCGGAGCAGGCCGCGGGTGTGGTCCTTGACCGAGTCCATGTCGGCCACGGGAAGGGTGCGCGTGGACGGCGCTGGTGTCAGCGACATCAGTCCTCCTCTCCTCGGACGACGGTGCGTCGGTAGGCGGGTTCGTCGGCCATGAGACGACCGTGGGTGCCGGATGCGGCGACCTTGCCCTCGCGCAGGAAGACGACGTGGTCGGCCTGGTCGAGGATGAGCGGGCTGGCCGACATGACGACCGTCGTGCGTCCGGCGCGCGCCGCGGTGAGGCGACCGGCGATGCGGGCCTCGGTGTGGGCGTCGACGGCGCTCGTCGGCTCGACGAGCACGAGGGTGTCGGCCTGGGTGAGGAGGGCGCGGGTCAGGGCGAGCCGCTGGCGCTGGCCGCCGGAGAAGGCCCGGCCGCGCTCCTCGACCTCGTTGTCGAGGCCGCCGGGCAGCGCCTCGAGCACGTCGTCGCCGCTCGCCACCGACAGGGCGTCGAGGATCGAGGCGTCGTCGTGGTCACCCCACGGGTCGAGCTCGTCGCGCAGCGTGCCGGTGAAGAGGCGGGGGTCGGTCTCGGACACGACGACCCGGCGGCGCACCTCGGCCAGCGAGGCGTCGGCGAGGCGCGTGCCGTCGAGCCGAACGTCCGTCTCTCCGACACCGAAGCGGCCGAGTCGGTCGGCGAGGGCCGCGGACTCCTCCGGGCGCGCAGACACCACGACGGTGAACCGGCCGGGCTCGATGGTGACGCCGCTGCGCGGGTCGTAGAGGCGGGCGGGCCCGGTGGGCAGCGGCTGGGCGTCCGGCGTCTCGACGTGGTCGGGCTGGATGCGCAGGATCTTCGTCAGCTTGCGGGCACCGATGTGGGCGCGGGTCGCCCGGTCGACCATCTCGGTCGCCGTGCGGAGCGGGATGACGAGGAAGGCGGTGTAGCCGTAGAAGGCGACGAGCTGCCCGGCCGTGATCTCGCCGGCGATGGCGAAGCGTGCCCCGAGCCACACGACGACGAGGACGAAGAGCCCGGGCAGCAGCACCTGTGCGGCGTCGAGCGCTGCCTGGTAGCCGGCCACCCGGTTGCCCACCTGGCGCACGGACTGCGACTGGACGGCATACCTGCTCAGGAACGTGTGCTCGCCGCCGATGCCGCGCAGCACCCGCAGCCCGGCGACGGTGTCGGCGCCGAGCCCGATGAGCTTGCCGGACTCCTCGCGCTGGGCGAGCTGGCGCGCCTGGAGCGGGCGGACGATGAAGGTGAGGCAGGCGACGAGCACCGGGACGCCGATGAGGACGACGAGGCCGAGTGGGGTCGAGGCGCCGAGCAGGATGAGCGCGACGACGACGTAGGACACGACGGCGCCGGCGAATCGGGCTGACACGTCGTAGAGCCCACCGATGCGCATCGCGTCGGAGCTGACCGTCGCGACGACGTCGCCGGTCGGGACCGAGCGCGACAGGGCCTCACCGGTGTCAGCCGCCTTGTGACCGATGAGCTGGGCCGAGCGGAAGGCGCCCTGCATCCAGTTGGCGACGGCGTACTTGTGCCGCATCGCGCCGGACAGGGCGCTGATGGTCACGAGACCGATGAGGATGCCGCACCACTGCAGGAGTGAGCCTGGGTCGCCACCGATGATGCCCTCGTCGATGGCCTTGCCCATCGCGGCGGGGAAGAGTGCCTGGCTGACGAGCCACACGATGCCGAAGGCGATGGCGACGACGAGGGTGCGCCACTGGCCCTTGCCGACCCAGCGGAGGTAGGCCGTCGGGCTGGTCAGGTCGGGAGTGCCGGGGTCGGCGTGGGGCAGCGAGATCACTTGGTTCATCGTACGTTCGGCGCGGGTATGCCTCATGCCATTTTTCGTCACGGTCACGGGGCCGACCGTAGGAGCTCAAGCATGCTTGAGGTCAACCACGAGGGCGTATGCCGTGTGGCCGCCTCGAGGTCAGGGCGCGGGGTCCTGACCCGAGCGGTCAAGGGCCTCGGACAGCTCGTCGACCTCGAGGGTCTCGGGGTCGACGAGGCGGTTGCGGTAGGCCGCCCGGGCGACGAGGTGTGCGGACACCGGGGAGGTGAAGAACTGCGTCGCGGCGAGCAGGACGAGCGTCGTGACCGCCGCCCACGTGCGTAGCGTCAGGGCGAGCCCGGCGAGGATGAGGATGAGGCCGAGGGTCTGCGGCTTCGTCGCCGCGTGCAGGCGGGAGAGCGTGTCGGGGAAGCGGATGAGGCCGACGGCCCCGGCCATGCAGAGGAACGAGCCGAGCAGGAGGCACACGGCTCCGGCGACGTCGAGGGCGGACGACCACGTCATGACTGCTCCCACCCCTCGGGCTGCTGTCGTGGCTCCGGGTGGTCCACCTCGACGGCGTCGTGCTCGTCGGAGTCACGGGACATGAAGCGGGTGACGGCGACGCCGCCGACGAAGCCGACGAGGCCGAGGATCATGAGCAGCGGCAGGTAGGTCGTGGTCCGCTGGCGGGCCGACTCGAGCGCGACACCGGCGATGACGATGACGAGGAGGATCTCGGCGGCGATGATGCGGTCGAGGTTGCTCGGGCCACGGAAGAGGCGCACGAGGACGAGCGCCGCCGCGGCGCCGAGCATGGCGAGCGAGATGCCGAGGACGATGGTCACGGGCGCTCCTCCCCGTCGCGGGGGCTGGTGTCGTCGAGGTCCGGGCCCTCGGTGGCGTCGAGGTGGTCGCCTGCACCCCGAGGGGCGCTCGCCGAGCCGGTTGCCACCGGCCGCGGACCGCCCGCCTCGAGCGCCGCGATCTCCTCACGGGACCCGAGGGCTCGGACGACGCGCCGCTCGATCGCGAGGACGTGGGCCCGCTGTGCCTCGATGGCGCTTTCGCCCCTGACGTCGAGCAGGTGCAGGTAGAGCACCGACGTCGAGCGCCGGGCGTCGACGACGACCGAGCCGGGCACGAGGGCCACGAGCTCGGCGGTCAGGGTGAGGTAGAAGTCCGATCGCGAGCGCAGCTGCACCTCGATGACGGCGTTGCGCAGGCGCCGACGCCCGAAGGCGAGCCGCATGACCTGCCACGAGGCGCCGACGAGGTCGACGAGGAAGTGCGCGATGAGCAGGAGCACGCGGTGCGGTCGCAGCCGCCCCTGGAACTCGATCGAGGGGAGTGGGAACGCATACGTCACGAGCAGGCCGACGAGGACGCCGTTGACGACGTTGCCCCACGTGAGGCGGTCCCACAGCAGCACCCAGGCGAGGGCGATCGTCGCAACGGCACGCGGTTGCAGCACCCGCCGCCGACGGCGCGGCGACTCGGGCTCGCGCGGGGCCGTGGCCGTCCTGATGTCGGTCATCGGCGGACCTCCACGGGAAGGACGCTCGTGATGTAGGGCTCGCGGCTCATGAGGTCGGTGGCCGCACGCTGGGTGTAGGCGAAGAGCGGTCCGGCGACGACGGTGATGAGCAGCCCGACGACCGTCATGGCGGCGGTGGCTCCGAGCATGGTGCGGGGCAGCGCTCGGGGGCCGGTGTCGACGCGGACGGTGTCGACGAGGACGGTGCCGGCGGGGTCGGCGCCCGGCTCGACGTCGCGGGTGCCCGCCTCGATGGTGGCTGCCGTCTCGGTCGAGCGCGGGGCGTCGGCGAGCGTGCGCCAGAACGCCTGGCTCCAGACCTTGGTCAGGGCGTAGAGGGTGAGCAGGCTCGTGACGACGCCGCCGACGACGAGCAACCAGGCGAGCGGGGTGCCGAGCTCGATCCCGGCGTTGAGCAGCCCGACCTTGGCGAGGAAGCCGGAGAGCGGCGGGATGCCCGAGAGGTTCATCGCCGAGACGAAGAAGAGGGTCGCGAGCACGGGGGAAGCGACGGCGAGGCCGCCGAGACGGTCGAGCGACGTCGTGCCGGCGAGACGTTCGACGAGGCCGGTGATGAGGAAGAGCGCCGTCTGGATCGTGATGTGGTGCGCGACGTAGAAGATCGCACCGGCGGTGCCCTCGGGCGTCGCCAGCGCGATGCCGAAGATCATGTAGCCGATGTGGCTGACGAGCGTGAACGACAGGATCCTCTTGAGGCCCGACTGGGACACGGCGCCGAGGATGCCGATGACCATGGTGAGCAGCGCGGCCCACATGAGCAGTCCCTGCAACGGCGAGTCCGGGAAGAGCAGCGTCTGGGTGCGGATGATCGCGTAGACGCCGACCTTCGTCAGCAGGCCGGCGAAGACGGCCGTGACCGGCGCCGGCGCGGTCGGGTAGCTGTCGGGCAGCCACGCCGACATCGGGAAGACGGCGGCCTTGATGGCGAACGCCGTGAGCAGCGAGAGCTGGAGCACGAGCGCGACGCCGGGGGCGAGGTCGCCGATGCGGATCGCCAGCTGGGCGAGGTTGACGGTGCCGGTCGCGGCATACGCGGCGGCGATGGCGACGAGGAAGAGCGCGGAGCTGAGCAGGCTGACGACGACGTACGTCGTGCCCGCGTGGATGCGCGCGGCCGAGCCGCCGAGCGTGATGAGGACGTACGAGCTGAAGAGGAGGATCTCGAAGCCGACGAAGAGGTTGAAGAGGTCTCCGGCGAGGAACGCGTTGGCGACGCCGGCCGAGAGCACGAGGTAGGTCGGGTGGAAGATCGTGAGCGGGGTCTCGCTCTCCCTCTCGTCGTCGCTGTCGGCCTGGCCCTGCCCGATGGCGAAGACGAGCACGAGCAGCGTGACGATGCCCGAGACGAGGAGCATGAGGGCGCTGAGGCGGTCTGCGACGAGCGAGATGCCGAGGGGCTCCTGCCAAGCGCCGAGCCACAGCACCTGCGGGCCGTTGGCGTCGGTCTGCCACACGAGGACGCCGGCGACCGCGACGACGGCGGCGAGCACGGCGATGCTGACGCTCCGCTGCAGGCGCGGGGACCGGCGGAAGGCGAGGGTCAGGGCCGCGCCGAGGAGCGGGAGCAGCACGGGCAGCGGCACGAGGTTGGGCACGGCGATGTCGGTGAGGTTCATGGGCGGGGGCTCCCGTCGCCGTCCGCGAGCTCGTCCGACGTCGTCGTCGACTCCTCGGACGGGTCGTAGGTCGACGACGTCTGGTCCTCGAGGGCGAGGCGCTGGATGCGGGCGTCCTCGGCGTCGTCGGGCACGTCGTCGGTGCCCGAGATCTGCCACAGCCGGTAGGACAGGGCGAGCAGGAAGCCGATGGTCGCGAGGGAGATGACGATCGCCGTCAGCACCATGGCCTGTGGCAGCGGGTCGCTGATCGCCGCGGGGTCCTCGCCGACGAACGGTGCGCGCCCGGCGCGTCCGCTGATGACGAGGTAGAGCACGGCGATGCCGTTGCCGATGAGCACCATGCCGAGCAGGACGCGCACGAGGCTGCGGTCGAGCGCGAGTGCCGTGCCGGCGGCGACGAGCCCGACGGTGACGAGGACGAGCGTGATGTTGGGCTGGAGCGTCGACTCGATGAGTGCGGGAGCGAGCGTCGTCATGGGCGGGCCACCTCCGCCTGGCCGCCCGCGGAGGCATCCGTCTCCTCGGTCTCCGCGGCCTCCTCCTCGGCGATCTGACGGTCGATGCCGGTGCCGAGGCTGCGGACGATGTCGAGCATCATGCCGACGACGATGAGGTAGACGCCGATGTCGAAGACGAGCGACGTCACGAGGTGCACCTCGCCCCACGGCGGGAGCGTGAAGTCGACGGCCGTCGTCTCGAGGATCGTCCCGCCGAACGCGAGCGGGGCGAGCGCGGAGCCGACCGCGACGAGCAGGCCCAGGCCGACGAGCAGTCCGGCGTCGAACGGCGCGGCCTCGTCGAGCTCGTAGCGGCCACCCGCGAGGTAGCGCACGACGAGCGCGAGTCCCGCGACGAGCCCTCCGGCGAAACCGCCACCGGGCTGGTTGTGGCCGGCGAAGAGGAGGAAGAGCGAGGCCGCGAGCATGATGTGGAAGACGAGCCTCGTCACGACCTCGAAGATGACCGAGCGCTTCTCCTTGCGCATCGTCCGCCCCCCGTGCAGCCACGTGCCGCGGCTGGCATTGGTCGACGGCAACGACTTCGAGGTCGCCCGGGAGAGCCGGGTGTTGCGGGTGCGGACGAAGATGAGGCTGGCGATGCCGGTCGCGGCGGCCACGAGGACCGACACCTCGCCGAGGGTGTCCCAGGCGCGGATGTCGACGAGCGTGACGTTGACGATGTTCTTGCCGTGGCCGAACGCATAGGCCTCCGTGGGGAACCCGGCCGACACGGGCACGGCGGTGCGGCCCCCGGAGGCCACCAGCGCGATGGCTCCGACGGAGGCTCCGACGGCCACACCGAGCGCGATGCGCCACGTGCGCGAAGGCGAGTGGGGGTGGCGGGTGAACTTCGTCGGCAGGCGGCGCAGCGCGAGAACGAAGACGACGAGCGCCACCGTCTCGACGAGCATCTGGGTGATCGCGAGGTCGGGAGCCCCGTGGAGGATGAAGAGCAGCGAGACGCCGTAGCCGGTCGCGCCGACGAGCATGACCGCCGTGAGCCGGCGGCGGGTCACGAGCACGAGCACCGCGGCGGTCACGACGACGACCCCGACCACGGCCTGCCCGGGGTTGTCCCAGAGCCGGACGTCCGGGACCGTGCCGCGGGTCACGGCCGCGAGACCCGGCAGGGCGACGAAGACGATGAGGATGCCGGCGAGGTAGATCGGGAGCGAGCCGCGTTGGGTCACGGCGGTCGTCTCGACCGCCCCGCGGTCGACCCACCGCAGCGTGCGGGCGAAGCCGCGCTCGCCGTCGACGAGCGACGGAACGCCGGACTGCACCCGGGCGACGAGGTCGCGCTGGGCGAAGAGGACGAGGCCGACGGCCACCGACACGAGCGAGAGCATCAGCGGCACCGTCAGGCCGTGCCACAGGGCGAGCGACTGCGGCTCGGCCCCGACGGGGAAGCCCACGGCATACGGGAGCAGCCACGGGGACTCGAGTGGCGACAGGAGGCCGACGAGCAGGCACGCCACGCCGAGCAGCACCGGTGCGAGGACGAAGCCGGGGTGGGCGGCCTTGACGGGCGTCGGGGCGACGCCGGGCTTGGTGGCGAAGGTGCCCCAGAGGAAGCGCGCCGTGTAGGCGACGGTCAGCGCCGACCCGGCGACGACCCCGATGATCGTCAGCCAGCTCCACGGAGCCGGGAGCGGCGCGGAGGTCTGGACGTCCTCCCATAGCGACTCGAGCGCGCTCTCCTTGGACACGAACCCGGCCAGCGGCACGATGCCGGCCATCGAGAGACCGGCGAACGTCGCCGGCACGGCGACCGGGAGCAGCCGACGCCCGACGCCGGACAGCTCGCGCAGGTCGCGGGTGCCGGTGCACTTGTCGACGACCCCGACGGTGAGGAAGAGCGTCGACTTGAAGAGGGCGTGCGCGATGACGAGGGCCAGCGCCGAGAGCGCGGACGCCTTGGTGCCGAGACCGGCGATGGCGACGATGAAGCCGAGCTGGCTCACGGTGCCGTAGGCGAGGAGCAGCTTGATGTCGTGCTGGCGCAGGGCACGCCACCCGCCGACGAGCATCGTGAAGAGGCCGAGGCCCACGGTCAGGGCGTGCCAGGCGGGGGCGCCGGCGAAGGCCGGGGCGAGCAGGGCGACGAGGTAGATGCCGGCCTTGACCATCGCGGCTGCGTGGAGGTAGGCGCTGACCGGAGTGGGTGCGGCCATCGCGCCGGGCAGCCAGAAGTGGAATGGCACGAGCGCCGACTTCGACAGGGCGCCGACGAGCAGCAGCACGACGGCGGTCACGGTGAGGGTGTCGAGAGGCGGTGGGTCGGCGATCAGCGCCGAGATCGAGTAGGTGTGGTGGACCCCGAGGATGATGATGCCGACGAGCATCGCGAGGCCGCCGAACGTCGTGACGATGAGCGCCTGCATCGCCGCGCGCCGGTTGGTCGAGCTCGCCGGGTTGTGGCCGATGAGCAGGTAGGAGAAGACCGTCGTCAGCTCCCAGAACACGTAGAGCACGAGAAGGTTGTCGGTGAGGACGAGGCCGAGCATGGCGCCGGCAAAGGCCGTGAACACCGAGGTGAAGCGCCACAGCGTCGGATCGCGGTCCGTGAAGTACCACGTGCAGTAGAGCAGGACGAGCGCGCCGACGCCGGTGACGAGAAGGCCGAGCACCCACGAGAGCGTCGTGACCCGGAAGTCGAGATCGATCCCGAGACCGGGGACCCACGAGATCCGTTGGGTCGGAAGGTTGCCCGCGCGGACGTCGTTCGAGACGGAGACGAGCCAGACGAACGACACGGCGGGGGCGAGCGCGAGGACGGGGAAGGCCTTCGTGCGCAGGGCCTTGGCCAGCCACGGCGCGAGGGCGGCGGCGAGCAGGTGCAGGAGCAACAGTTGCGCCACGGCGGCCCCTCGGTCGTCGGGTGTGTCGAGCTCGGTCCAGTTCTGCGTCGGTCGTGACCCAATCCTAGGTGCAGCGAAGGACCCCGCCGACCACTGGTCGGCGGGGCCCTCCCCGTCAGCTGCGGATCAGGACCGCTCCGAACCGCGTCGCCGGGACGTCCCGTCGTGACGTCCGTTCGTGAGGTCGGTACGCGTTCGTCGACGTCTGCGCCCGCTTGTGCCTTCTGGGCGTCGGCGCCTCAGAAGGTGGTGAACGTGTCGCGGGCCAGGAAGAAGCCGTGCCGGCTCGACTCGTCGATGCACGTCACGCCGAAGCTCTCGCTGAGACAGGCGGTCGTCCCTGACGGTGGGGTGCGTGAGCCGTAGCCGAGCTCGGGCTCGCCGCCCGTGCGGATCGTGTCGGAGTTGCACACCGGCAGCGCGCCCTTCGGTCCGAGCTCGATGCGGCCGATGTCCGACGGTCCACCGGCCGGGCAGATCGAGGGCAGCGGTGGGTCGATCCGACCCTTCTCCACCTCGCACGCGGCCAGGCCGGAGTCGGTGCTGCGGCGGCACACGATGTTGCCGCTCGGGCTGCGGAAGCGGTCGCTCACGGAGGCCGCGGGGCGGGCGGCGTCGAGGCGCGCCTTGGCCTCGTCGAACGACCTGGGTGCGCCGCGCAGCCTGCCGACCGCGAGGGCCGTCGGGACATCCGTCGACGTCGGCGCGCTGGTCGCCACCTGGGTCGTCGTCGCTGCCGGCGTGCCGGCCGGCGCCGTGCTCGGCGCGTCGACGGTGACGGTGACCGTGCGTCGCGGCGTCGGGATGTCGGTGGCGCCGCACGAGGCGAGCAGGGACGCCACGGCGAGGATGGCGGGGACGACGACCGCGACTCCCGGCATACCTGCTCGGCGTCGGCGCAACGAGGACATGGCGCAGGAGTCTGGCACGGATGGACGCCCCGGGTCAGGTCCGAGCCGGGAAGGTGACCTACCCTTGGGGCGTGTTCCGGCGCCTGCTCACCCCTCGCTGGGTCGGCATGCTCGCCGCCCTGGCCGTCGTCGTCGCCGCCTGCGTCCTGCTCGGCCTGTGGCAGCTCGGCGTGGCCCGCGACTCCGGTCGCCAGGACGCCGTGGCCGCAGCGTCGACGCTCGAGCGTGCGCCCCTCGAGCAGGTGACCGCGCCGCACAGCGACTTCAAGAGCGACTACTCCAACCGCGCCGTCACCGTGACGGGGACGTATGCCGCTGGGCGCAGCCTGCTCGTCGTCGACCGTCGGCTCGACGGCCGGGTCGGCTCGTGGGTCGTGACGCCGCTCGAGACCGCGGCCGGCACCGTCCCGGTGCTGCGCGGCTTCGTCGACGGCACGCCGGCGTCCGTGCCGGCGCCCCCCACCGGTGTCGTCACGGTGACGGGCACGCTGGGCCCGGGGGAGTCGCCTCGCGACGGCGCCCCGCTGCCCGCGCCGCAGGTGCGCTCGGTCGACCTCGCCTCGCTCGTCAACGAGTGGCCCGGCGACCTCTACAACGTCGTCGTGCTGGCGTCGGCGGAGTCCGCCGGGCGCACGGTGGGCACCCCGCTCGCGGCCGCCGGTCTGAGCCGCGTCCCGCCGCCCCCGCTCGATGCCCCGCTCAACCTGCGCAACGCGGCCTACGCGGTCCAGTGGTGGGTCTTCGGGATCTTCGCGATCTGGATGTGGTGGAAGATGTTCCGAGCAGAGCAGCAGGCGGACGAGCCCGTCGCTGCACGGAGAGAAGGCGCGACCACGTGAGCACGTACCCCCAGACCCTGGCCAAGCCGCAACAGATCCGGTCGGCGCTGTCGATCTACCGGGTCCTCGCGACGGTCGCCGGCATCGCCCTCTTCGTGCTCATCCTCGAGATGGTCATGAAGTACGTCTTCAAGCAGACGAACGTCCTCACGGAGTACTGGAGCCCGATCCACGGGATCATCTACTTCGCGTATGCCGTGTCGGTCGCCAACCTCGGCCTCAAGGCCGCGTGGGGCCCGGTGCGCATCGTCAAGAACCTCCTCGCCGGCTTCGTTCCGGTGGTCCCGTGGATCGCCGAGCGGCGCAACACCGTCCAGACCGAGGCGCTGCTCGCGCGCGCCTACGTCGCGGGCGACGGGACGTCGTCGGAGGAGCCCTCAGCGGGCCGATAGTCTTGGCGCGTGACTGACGCCGTGCCGAACGAGCCGACCGACCTCCAGAGCCACCCCGTCCTCGTCGTCGACTTCGGCGCCCAGTACGCCCAGCTGATCGCGCGGCGCGTCCGTGAGGCGCAGGTCTACAGCGAGGTCGTGCCCCACTCGATGGCCGTGGCCGACCTGCTCGCCAAGGAGCCGGCCGCGATCATCCTGTCCGGCGGCCCGAGCTCGGTCTACGAGGACGGCGCCCCGCGCCTCGACCCGGCGCTGCTCGAGGCCGGTGTCCCGGTCTTCGGCATGTGCTACGGCTTCCAGTCGATGGCCCAGGCTCTCGGCGGCACCGTGGCCCGCACCGGAGCGCGTGAGTACGGCAAGACCGACGCCGCGATCAGCGACGTCGAGTCGACGCTCTTCGCCGGCCAGCCGCCGAGCCAGACCGTCTGGATGTCGCACGGTGACTCCGTCAGCGCCGCTCCCGAGGGTTTCGCGGTCACGGCCACGACCGCGGGCACGCCGGTCGCCGCCTTCGAGGACGACGACCGACGCCTCTACGGCGTCCAGTGGCACCCCGAGGTGCTCCACTCCGAGCAGGGCCAGCGCGTCCTCGAGAACTTCCTCTGGAAGGGCGCGGGCATCGCACCCGACTGGACGCCCGGTCACGTCGTCGACGACCTCGTGTCGACGATCCGCGAGCAGGTCGGCGAGGACCGCGTCCTCTGCGCCCTGTCCGGCGGAGTCGACTCCTCCGTCGCGGCAGCCTTGGTGCAGAAGGCCGTCGGCGACCAGCTGACCTGCGTCTTCGTCGACCACGGGCTCCTCCGTGAGGGCGAGGCCGAGCAGGTCGAGCAGGACTTCGTCCAGGCCACCGGTGTCGACCTCGTCGTCGTCGACGCCCGTGAGCGCTTCCTCGAGGCGCTCGCCGGGGTCACCGACCCCGAGACGAAGCGCAAGATCATCGGCGAGCAGTTCATCCGCGTCTTCGAGCAGGCCGCGCGCGACGTCGTGCACGACCGCGGCGACGAGGAGCACCCCGTCAAGTGGCTCGTCCAGGGCACGCTCTACCCCGACGTCGTCGAGTCCGGCGGCGGCGAGGGGGCGGCCAACATCAAGAGCCACCACAACGTCGGCGGCCTGCCCGACGACCTCCAGTTCTCGCTCATCGAGCCGCTCCGCACCCTCTTCAAGGACGAGGTGCGGCAGGTCGGTCTCGAGCTGGGCGTGCCCGAGGTCATCGTGTGGCGCCAGCCGTTCCCCGGCCCCGGCCTCGGCATCCGGATCATCGGCGCCGTCGACGCCGAGCGCCTCGCGATCCTGCGCCGCGCCGACGCCATCGCCCGCGAGGAGCTGACGCGGGCGGGCCTCGACCGCGACATCTGGCAGTGCCCGGTCGTGCTCCTCGCCGACGTCCGTTCGGTCGGCGTCCAGGGTGACGGCCGTACCTACGGCCACCCCGTCGTGCTGCGCCCCGTGGCGTCGGAGGACGCCATGACGGCCGACTGGGCCCGGGTGCCCTACGACGTGCTCGCGACGATCTCGACCCGCATCACCAACGAGGTCGAAGAGGTCAACCGCGTCGTCCTCGACGTCACGAGCAAGCCGCCGGGCACCATCGAGTGGGAGTGACCCGCTGAGACCGGACGACCCGACGAGGGCGGCCCCGACCTGACGGTCGGAGCCGCCCTCGTCGCATCCCGGACCGTGACCTCGCCCGGCGTCGCGCGTAGCACTTCCGGGTGTCGCCCGTCGGGATAACCCCAGACCGTCGCCCCCCAATTCTCGGGGAGTGTCACCCCCCACCGTGGCGCATGCCCCTCGGTGTCGACGCTCCCACGATGGACGCAAGTCCTTGAGGGGGGATCGTGATGAGTCGATGTGACGCTCGTCCGGCAACGGATCGACCGGCGACCGCTCGCCGCTGTGCTGGCCCGACCGGCTTGACCGTCACCGACGTCCACGGACCCCGCCGGCGCGATGCCGCCGCCACGCGCACCCCGGACCCGGGAGCCGACACCCGGGCACCGTGCCGCCCCGACCCGTGGGATCGGTCGCGGAGCCCTGACCAGGGCCGGTCACCCCATGTCAATGCCAGTCAACGCAGCAGGAGATGGATGGAGGACGGAGATGTCTAGTCAACTGGGGGGTGCGCTCTCGAAGCGCCACGTCGGCGGACCCGACCCGGGAGGCGGTGTCCGACGGCGCCGACTGCTCTCGGCCGCGGCCGCCATCGCACTCGCGGCGGGCCTGGCCCCGGTCGCGAGCAACGCCGCGCACGGCGCCGCCACCCCGCTGGTCGCTCCGGCGATCAACCCCGTGGTGGCCTCGAGCACGCAGTTCGACATCACTGGCTTCCTGCAGTCCGCGACCCTCGACTCGGCGGCCGACCCGCACTCGGGTGGCACGCTGACGCTGAACGGTCACACGGTCGTCGTCCCCAAGGAGACGATCGTCATCCTCCCGGCCAGCGCTCTGACGTGGCAGGAGCTCTTCACCCACGCACCGGCGCCGTACGGCCCCACGCAGACCGGCATGGCCCTGGGCGACAGCCCGAAGCCGCTCACGACGTACGAGGTGCACGTCGTCGGCAACCGCGTCATCAACGGCAGCGGTGACCGCTACATCGCCGGCATGGTCGACATCTCCGAGCAGGACCTCAACAACGGGGCCGGCTACGTGAACTACCTCAACTACTCCACCGGCGAGATGGAGGTCGGTGGCACGCCGGGCGTCGCCGGCACCGGCACGCGCGTGCGGATCAACGACCCGGCCATCGCCGGGTCGACGACGTCCGGACGCTATGGACGTGCGATGTCGCCGGACGACCGCTTCCAGGTCGACCAGGACAACCCGACGATCCTCGCCGAGACCGGGTTCCCGATGTGCATCCCGCGCACCGCGCCGACGACGACGAACGACGACGCCGAGTGCCCGCAGACCAACCGGCCCGTCTACACCGGGACCGACACCTCGGGCATCACCCCCCAGCCGGCGCTGCCTGCGGTGGGCGCGGCATACACGATGTTCCGGATGGACGCGCCGTCCGACGTCGACGCCAACACGTGCGCCCGCGGAACGTGCGCCGACCCGCGCAAGCAGGCGCCGTTCGAGATCGGTGACTACGTGACGTTCGCCGGCAACCTCGTGCAGGACGGTGGCGCCAACGGTGGCCAGTACATCTCCGCCCACACCATCGTGGCCAGCCTGGGCATCTACACCCAGCCGGGTGTCGACCCCGCCTACGTGTCCGTCGACGTGTCGATCCTCGGCACCGGTGGCCTGACGATCTTCGGTGCCGGTGAGGCAGCCGTGCGAACGAGGTTCGAGGGCATGACCACGGACGAGAGCCGGATGGTCCGTCTCTACGGCATCGACGTCAACCCGGCCACCGG
The DNA here is from genome assembly GCF_052113925.1 of Terrabacter sp. RAF57. Classification (NCBI taxonomy): domain Bacteria; kingdom Bacillati; phylum Actinomycetota; class Actinomycetes; order Micrococcales; family Intrasporangiaceae; genus Terrabacter; species Terrabacter sp. RAF57. The sequence continues at coordinate 173,933 of NZ_JBFRDT010000011.1, forward strand.
CGCCACGAGCGACCGTGAGTGGGGCACGATCATGCCCGACCCCGGTCCTCCCGGCGGAGCGGTGCGAGGACGCTGGCGGTTCCGGCCGCCGTGCACCGCGACGGTCCCCACCCAGAAGGCCTGCACGCCTCCTCCGGCCGGGCAGTTCATCCCGCCCACGCGTGAGGTCCGCGCCGTCGTCGACGGGCTGTCCGAGTTCGTCCCGGGCACCCTGGACGCGAACCCCCGCAGCCAGGTCCCCGGCACCACGAGTGCCAAGACCGCGGCCAACGGGATCTACTACGGCCAGTACCACGCCCCGATCGGTGAGTACATCTTCCCGGAGAACGTCCCCGGCTCCCCGGTGCCGGAGAACAACTTCAACTCGATCCCGTTCCTCGCGTACGGCGGGTACTCGTCGCTCACCGGCGTCCAGGCAGGCGTCCTGAGCCCGTGGCCGAGCAGCGTGGCGGCACCGGCCGTCGTGTGTGCCGTGCCGACGATCAACGGTGCTCCGTACTCCGTCGCCAACGGTGGGACCATCCCGCTGTCCGGCAGCGTCACCGCCGGTGCCTCCACCCCGGTCACGCTCCGGTGGACGGCCGGGACCTCGGCCGGAGGCACGAACCTGGGCGGTGCGCTCACCGGTGCCGGCACCACGACCCCGACGTTCAACGCGACGGGACTCGCGGCCGGCACCTACCACCTGACGTTCACCGTCTCGAACGCCTGCGGCGTCGCCTCGGCCGCCACGACGATCGTCGTCCAGGCCGCGCCGAAGCCGACCATCGCCCCCATCCAGAACCAGACGGTGACGGCGGGCAACCTCGTGACCCTGACGGCCTCGAGCAGCTCGCTGCCGGCGCCCACCTGGGTGTGGAGCCAGACGTCGGGCCCGGCCAACCCGGCCCTGAGCCAGACGCCGTCGGCGGCAACGGCCACGGGCACGTCGCAGCTGAAGTTCACGTCCACCGTCGCGGGGACGTACACCTTCGGCGTCACGGCGACGAACGCCAACGGGTCCTCGCCGGCCACGTCGGTCACGGTGACCGTCACGGCCTCGGTGCCGACGAACGTCACGCTGACCCCGGTCGAGTACCGGACGTCCAAGCAGCGGCTGATCGTGACCGCGACGTCGACGGACACGACGGTCAGCAGCATGGTGCTCCTGCCGTACCTCACGGAGTCGGGCACGATGTTCGACCCCGCCACCCTGGGTGCTGCGAACCTCACGGTCTCGCTCGTCGCGCCCGGCTCGTTCACCGTCACGGCCGTCGGGGCACCCGCCCCGGCCTGCAACCTGGGTGGCGTGTACGCCACTCCGTGTGCACAGGCGCCCCTGACGGTGAAGTCGCTCAACACCGCAGGAGCGGTGATCGGCACCAGCGCCCCGTCGAGGCTCGACAAGATCCGGCAGTAGGGCGCCGTCAACGGTGGCTGTCGGGGTCGCACCCCCCGACACCGACAGCTCACCGCAGGTACCGCCGGGGTCGGACCCGCACCTCCGGCCCCGGCGGCGAACCCGGTGGGCCGCCTCCATCTCCCCGGAGAGGCGGCCCACCGGGCCCCGTTCACGACGAGGAGGACCCGATGTCACGTCGACCGATGCCCACTCGGACCCTTCGGCTCGTCGGGGCAGGCGTCGCGGTCCTGCTCGCGGGCGGAGTCCTCTCGGGGTGTGGGGCCGGGCCCGACGCGCACGGCGCCGCCCCCGCGGCGAGCTCCGCGGCGGGGCTGTCCTCCGTGACAGGTCGCGTGGCAGGTCGCGTGGCAGGTCCCGTGGACGCCGGGCCCGCACCGGCCACGGCCACCGCCTCGCAGGCCCCGGCCCGGGACGCCACGTCCTCGACCCGTGGCGGCCACGTCGACCGGATCGAGGTCGGCAAGTGCTGGACCAATGCGACGAAGAGCCAGGGTGGACAGCTGCTCATCAGCGCGAGGAGCTCGGACCCGGCCGCGCACCTGCGCGCCTACCGGCCGGACGGCTCGCTCATCGGGGACGTCGGCAACGGCCGCGGGCAGCGCTACGGCGGCACCGTCTTCGCCTACGAGCGCAGCGACCCGGGGTGGGTGACGATCCGTAGCAGCGCCGGCGGCAGCCTCACCGTGCCGACGACGCCGTTCAGCGTCGAGGACTGACGGTCAGCGACGGCCGGCCCGGTGCGCGGTGGCACCGGGTCGGCCGTCGGCCGTGAGGATCGGTGAAAGCTCGTGCCGGAGATCAGAGGCCGGTGGCGGCGATGTAGCGGGCCGTGTTCCCGTTGGGGTTCACCAGGACCCTCGGCATGTGGCAGTACTTCGGAAGCATGACCATGCCGTCCAGTCGGGCGTCACCTTCCATGTCCAGGGTCGCGGTCCCCGTCGTGCCGACGACCATGTCGTTGCAGACCACGGAGGCGCTGATCGAGGTCACCGTGCCGGTGCCGACGCCAGGGATGACGAGGCCCTCGACACGGACGCGGACTCGGCCGTCCTCACGAACGCGGGCGAAGCCCTCGTCGACGACCCAGGCGAACGGGGCCGGGGGAACCATCGCGATCGTCGGACCGTCGGGCATGCTGCCCATCAGGTCAGAGTGCAGGATCGTGTGGCCTGAGCTGCTCGAGTGGCCGTCGCTCGCGGATGCGGCGGGTGCCACGAGCGCGGAGATGCCGAGGACGGCGCCGGCGACGAGGGTGGCGGTGCGGGTCGGTCCGTGCATGTCGTGCTCCTTGTGGTTGAGGTGCCTTGGGTGCTCCCTTTCTGGACGACGCTCACCCGACGTGATCCGGTTCACTTCACAAGAGAACTGCTCGGAAAGCCGCGCGTCGCCGCCGGCGGTGGGTGGGCGGGGCCGGTCCCCGCCCGTCTAGGGTTGACCTCATGTGCGGAATCGCCGGACACCTGGGTGTCCACGCCGACGAGGCCCAGCTCGACCGACTGCTCGACCGACTGCTCGCGACGCATCCGGGCTCGGGCGATGCGGCGACCGCGCGGGACGGTGACGCCGGCGTCGGGGTGCGGGAGGCGCGCCCGGGCGTGACCACCGAGGACGACGACGGGCAGGGCGTCGCGAGGCTCGCGGTGGCCCGCGGTGGACGGTTCACCCTCGCCCTCGACGGCGAGCTCTACAACCGCGCCGAGCTGCGCGCCGACCTCGAGACCCTCGGTCACGACTTCGGCGTGGGCAGCGACGCGGAGGTCGTCCTCGCAGCCTTCACCGAGTGGGGCACCGACGGCCTCGACCGGCTCGACGGCGCCTTCGCGCTCGCGGTCTGGGACCGTGACACCCGGCGGATGACGCTGGCGCGAGACCACTTCGGCGTGCGTCCGCTCTACCTCGCCCGGGCCGGTGACGGGTGGCTCGTCGCGAGCGAGATCCGCGGCATCCTCGAGAGCGGCCTGCACGAGCGTCGTCCCGATGACCGCACCATCTACCGCTACCTGCGCTTCCGCGTCCACGACGACGGCCGGTCCACGTTCTTCGCCGGGATCGAGCGCGTCGGCGCGGGCGAGGTCGTCACCCTGGGCGCCGACGTGCCGGGAGGGCTCGAGCGTCGTCCCTACACGCGGCTCCGCGAGGAGCTGGCCGCGCTGGGGAAGGCCCCCCGGGCATACTCCCCGGCGGTCGCCGCCGAGTTCCGCACCCTGCTGACGGCGGCCGTACGGCGCCGCGCCACGTCGTCGGGGCGGGTCGGGACGGCCCTGTCCGGTGGCCTCGACTCGGCCGCCATCGCGGCGCTGCTCGACGTCGTCGAGCACGAGTCCGGTCGCTCGGCCGCCGATGCCGTCCAGGACACGTGGTCCGCCATCTACCCCGGTTCGCGCAACGACGAGGTCGAGCACGTCGACGCCGTCGTGGCAGCGCTGGACGGGCGGGTGCAGGAGCACCGCATCGAACCGACGCCGACCGAGTTCAAGCAGGACCTCCGCGACCTCGTGCGCACCCAGGAGGAGCCGCTCGTCTCGACCGGTGCCTACACGCAGTACCGCGTGCTGCGCGAGGCGTCCGAGACCGACAGCGTGGTCCTCGACGGACACGGCGGCGACGAGACCCTGGCCGGCTTCGGTCCGCACCACCTGATCCACCTGCGCGAGCTGCGTCACCTCAGCGCGGTGGGCGCCGCCTCGGAGCTCGGGCGCTCGCTCGACGTGCTCTACCGGCGGGGCCGGCCGCTCATCGGCGACCGGCTGCACGGCCGCAAGGACGTGCCGGTGGCCTCGTTGCTCGACGCGGACTTCGCGCGCGCCCACGCTGCCGAGGGCTATGACGTCGAGAAGGCCGACCTGCGGGCCCGTCTCGTCGACGACGTCTTCACCGGTTCGCTGCCGGCCCGACTGCGCTACACCGACAAGAACGCCCGAGCCTTCGGGGTCGCCGTGCGGATGCCGTTCGTCGACCGCGACCTCGTGCGGTTCGTCTTCGGCCTCGCCGACGACGCCCTCGTCAAGGACGGCGTCGGCAAGCGTGTGCTCCGCGACGCGATGCGGGGACTGCTGCCGGACTCCGTCCTCGACCGTCGCGACAAGGTCGGCGCGACGACGCCGCAGGGCGAGTGGTTCATGCGCCTCAAGAACCACATCTACGGCGAGTTCCTCTCCGAGTCCTTCGCCAACCGGCCCTACTTCGACCAGACGGCGGTGCTGCACGCCTTCGAGGGCTGGATCAAGGGCACGAACTCGATCGACTCGATGACCGTCTGGCGCATGCTCAACCTCGAGCTCTGGCTCCAGGAGTTCTTCGACGAGCGCGAGCCGGAGGACCCCGGTCAGGCCGAGCACGTCAAGACCGACTACGAGCCGAACGCCCGCAAGCAGCTCGACCTCGTCACGGAGGACGGCACCGCGGTCCGCCGCTACCCGTTGCGCACCGAGCTCTACGCCCGCGAGGACGACCTCGAGGCCAAGACGCTCGGTTACGTCGAGCGCTTCTTCTCCGGCCTGCCCGACGTCGGCCCCGAGCACGCGTCCGCCACCAGCGGGCGGTGGTACTTCTTCATCTCCGAGAAGATCGTCGCCATCACCCAGGGTCGCTCGTACTTCATCTGGGACATCAAGGTCGGCCGCCCGGCGCGGTTGCTCAGCCGCTATGTCACGCGCACCCCGGCCGGCATCGGCCTCGGCTCACCCTTCACCATGCAGCTCGCCATCGAGGAGGCTGGCCTGCCGCGGGTGCTCTTCGCCTCCGCGGGCGGTGCCGTCGGCAAGGTGCTCGGCAAGCGGGGCCTGTTCTACGACCTCGTCGGCGGTGACATCCGTGCCATCGACGGTCCGACCGAGTACTCCGTCTACCCGGCCAACGTGTCGGCCAAGCTCGGTCCCAAGGACCCTGACGACGTGGCCGCACACCTCTCGGCGGCCATCCGCGCGCGGGTACCCGAGGCCTACCGCGACACGTTCGGTGGCACGGTCGTCATGGACGCCAACGACATCGGCCGCAACGTCCTCGGCAAGGACGCGCCGGGACCCAAGGAGCGCTACGAGCTGATGTTCGCCGACAACCCGCTGGGACAGGGATCCGAGCAGACGCCGATGGCCATCGTCTTCGAGGCGCCTTCTCCCTGAAGACCTTTCGGGCGTATGCCGCCCGGTGGCTTGGGTGCCGAGCGTCAGCTCTCGATGAGCGAGTCGCGCACCTGCTTGCGGAGGACCTTGCCGATCTGCGAGCGGGGCAGATCGTCGACGACGACGACGCGGCGCGGCACCTTGTAGGCGGCGAGGTCCGCCCGGCAGCGGGCGCGCACGTCCTCGACGACGAGCTCGACGCCCGGCTCGGTCGTCACGGCCGCCACGACGTCCTCGCTGCCGTCGTGCTTGGGCAGCCCGACGACCGCGGCATCGGTGATGCCGGGGACCGTTCGGAGCACGGCCTCGACCTCCGACGGCATGACGTTGAAGCCGCCGGTGATGATGATCTCCTTGATGCGGTCGACGACCGAGACGAAGCCGTCGGGGTCGACGACGACGATGTCACCGGTGCGGAACCAGCCGCCGTCGAGCAGGGCCGCTGCGGTCTCCTCCGGCCGGCCCCAGTAGCCGCCGAAGACCTGCGGCCCGCGGATGAGCAGCTCGCCGCGCTCTCCGGGCGCGCGGTCCCGGGTCGGGTCCTCGGGGTCGACGACGCGGATGTCGGTGCTCGGGAAGGGCACGCCCACCGCGCCGGGCCGGCGGTCGCTGCCGATGGGGTTGCCGAGCGCCACGGGCGAGGTCTCGGTGAGGCCGTAGCCCTCGACGAGCAGCCCGCCCGTCACGTCCTCCCACAGCTCGAGCGTCTCGCGGGGCAGCGCCATGGCGCCGGAGATCGCGAACCGCGTTGCCGTCAGGTCGATCCCGCACTCTCGGGCGGCGGTGGCGAGGCGCTCGTAGATGGGTGGCACAGCAGGCAGGAACGTCGGTGGGTGCTTCTTCGCGGCGGTGAGCACGAGGTCGACGTCGAACCGAGGGAAGAGCACGAGGCGAGCCCCCATGCTCATCGCAAAGGTGAGGCACAAGGTGAGCCCGTAGGCATGGAACATCGGCAGCACGGCATAGACGACCTCCTGACCTGGCGTGAGGCCGGGCACCCAGGCACGTCCCTGCGCGGCGTTGGCCATGAGATTGCCGTGGCTGAGCATCGCGCCCTTGGGGACGCCGGTCGTGCCGCTCGTGTACTGGATCGCGGCGAGGTCGTCCACGGTCGGCCCTGGGGTCGACGGGGCGAGCGGGCCGTGCCTCACGACGTCGGACCACGGGGTCGTGCCCGGAGCCGGTCCCGTGAGCTGCGCGCGCAGCGCCCGGGCCCGGGCGACCGGCAGCCGCAGGGCGAGGCGCTTCGTCCAGGGCATCGACGCGGTGATGTCGACGGCGACGACGTGCTCGACACCGGGGAGTGCGGTGATCGTCGTGGCCATCCGGTCCCACGCGATGGCGACGGTCGCACCGTGGTCACCGAACTGGTGGGCCACCTCGGTCGGGGTGTAGAGGGGGTTGTGCTCGACGACGACGGCTCCGAGCCGGAGCACGGCGTAGAACGCGACGATGTGCTCGGGGCAGTTCGGCAGGACGAGCGCCACCCGGTCGCCCGGACGGACGCCGAGCCGGCGCAGGCCCTCGGCCGCCACGTCGACCTGGCGCCCGAGCTCGGAGTAGGACAGCTCGGCGCCGAAGAACTCGAGCGCCGGACGGTCGCCGTAGGTGGTCACGGCTCCGGTCAGCAGGTCGACGAGTGAGGAGTCAGGTGGCTCGATCTCGGCCGGAACACCCTTGGCGTAGTGGGCGACCCACGTGTGCTCCAGTCCCGCCGTCATTCGAGCCTCCGCTCCGGTGGTGCTGCCGCGCAGTGCGGCACGACCAGTATGGCGTGGGCGGCGGGACTGCACGGACGGGCCCGTCCCGGGCACACGGCATACGCCGACGGCAGGGTCAGGGGGAGCCCACCCCCGTCAGCCGGGTGCCCGGTGCCGACCGCCCCGTCGGGCAGGTGCGGTGACGAGAGGGCCTGCTGGGACGAGCGCGAAGGCGCCCTCCTCCTCCTGGCTGTTGTGGAGGCGGCAGACGGCGTAGAGGCCGTAGAGCAGCCGCCTCAGCTCGGTGACGTCCTCGGGGGTGACGGAGCCGGGCTCGATCCCGTCGAGCAGGCGGCGCAGCCGCGACACCTGGTGCTCGATCTCCGCGTGCGTCCGCCGCATGGTCGTCGTGGCCGAGCCGCCGAGAGCCCGGGCCACGAGGGGCATGAGCTCTGCCTCGTCGTCCCGCTCGTGGGGGAGCAGCTCGGCCTCGAGCCGGTCGAGGAGCGCGCGCACGGGAGCGAGGTCGCAGGCGTGGGTGTGCAGGCCGTCGGCGACGGCCCGGACCTGCTCGACAGCGGCGATGGCGACGTCGTGGCCCTCGCGCAGGCGACGCGCCGTGGCGACGTCCTCGGCGGACATGGGGACGCTGTGCAGCGGGGTCGGGAGCAGGGCACGCAGGGCGATGCCGATCGCGAGGACGTCGATGCCCTCCTGGAGCACCGCACCCGCCGCCGGCGGCAGCAGGCCGGCCGCTGCGGCGACCATGGCCACGAGCGAGAGACCCATCCCGACCACGACGGCCTCCAACGCGACCCGGCGGGACCGGCGCGCGATGAGGATGGCGTCGGCGACGGCGTCGACCCGGTCGACCGTCAGCACGACGTCAGCAGCCTCCGACGACGCCGTCGCGCCACGGGCGGCGAGGGCGACCCCGACCCCGGCGGCCGCGAGGGCGGGCGCGTCGTTGACGCCGTCCCCGACCATGATGGTGCGCGCGGTGGCCGACTCGTCGCGGATGGCCGCGAGCTTGTCGGCGGGGTCGCGGTCGGCGAGAACGGCGTCGACGCCGACGATCCGGCCGACCGTCTCGGCGATGTCGGCACGGTCGCCGGAGAGCAGGACGGTCCGCCGGATCCCGACCTCGCGCAGGGCCGAGACCATCCGGGGCGCATCCGCCCGCACCGGGTCCTCGAGCAGGAACGCGCCGGCCGGGGCGCCGTCGACGGCGACGAAGACCGTGAGGCACCCGTCGAGCGCGGCCCGGCGGCGCACCTGGCGCAGCCACGCCGGATCGTCACCGACGATCCACCGGGCCTTGCCGAGACGGACCACCGTCGTGCCGACCCGACCCTCGAGGCCGTAGCCGTGCACCTCGTGGACGGCCGTCGGGAGCACGAGGTCGAGGCCGCGGGTCCGAGCAGCACCGACGAGGGCGCTCGCGAGCGGGTGGGGCGAGACCTGGTCGAGCGAGGCCGCGAGGCGCAGCACCTCCGCGGCGGGCGGGGCGCCCGGGGCGACGACGACGGCCGTGAGCTCGGGCCGACCGTGGGTGAGGGTGCCGGTCTTGTCGAAGAGCACGACCTCACCGGCCGCGAGAGCCTCCAGGGCGGCGCCGCCCTTGACGACGACGCCGATCCGCGAGGCCCGGGACAGGCCCGACATGATCGCCACCGGAGCGGCGAGCAGCAACGGGCACGGGGTTGCCACGACGAGCACCGCGACGGCCCGCAGCGGGGACCCGGCCAGGGCCCAGGCGGCACCGGCCAGCGCGAGCGTCAACGGGACGAAGAGCACCGCGAAACGGTCGGCCGTCCGGACGAAGGGGGCCGAGGTCGCCTGCGCCTGCTCGACGAGTCGCACGACGTTCGCGTAGGTCGACTCGGAGGCCGACGAGGTGGCCACGACGTCGACCGGAGGGCCGGCGTTGACGACCCCGCTGCGCACGTCGTCCCCGTTCGGGCGCTCGACGGGCATCGGCTCGCCCGTCAGCGCCGACTCGTCGAACGTGCCGGCCGCGAGCAGCCGGCCGTCGACCGGCACGACCTCGCCCGTCCCGACGACGAGCACGTCACCCGGGGACACCTCCTCAACCGGTATGCGGTCCACGCGGGCATCCGTGCGCCGCCGGGCCGTCCGCGGCGTGCGCTCGACGAGCAGGCGCAGCTCCCGGTCGGCCCGTGCGGCGGCCCGGGCCTCGAGCAGGCGACCGCTCGCGAGCATCAGGGTGACCATGGCGCCCGCGAACTCCTCACCGACCCAGAGCGCACCCGCCAGGGCCAGGACGGCGATGACGTCGACCGTGGCGCGGCGCTCGGCGACGGACCGCACCGTCCAGAGGACCGAGAGCGCGAGTCCGAGCACGGTGGCCGCCACCCAGAGGGCGCCGGACAGCTCCTCCCTCCCCGACAGGGCGGCGAGCGCGCCGCCGGCCAGCAAGGCGGCCGACGCGACGAAGAAGACCGCCGGGGAGCGGCCGCGCCACCAGGTCACACCTCCATGATCCGCCGCCCGCGACCGCGCAGACCGCGTTCGGGACAGGCATCACACCGTCGAGAGGCCACGTTCTGCGGGTGCGCCCGCGTCGAGGGGCCATGTTCTGCGGGTGCGGCCGCGTCGAGAGGCCACGAACCGGGTCAGGCGAGCCCGTCGAAGACGTCACGGCGGATCGGATCGCCGGGGCGCGCGGAGCGGTCGACGAACCACTCGCGGCCGAAGACGAGGTCGTAGAGAGGGCGGGGGATCCGCAGGAAGGCGGCCAGGGTGCGGTCGGCGCCGCCGTCGGCACTGGCCTGCGAGGCGTGGGCGCGCATCGAGGCACGCTTGGCCGCGATGTGCCGGCGGACGCTGATCCGGTGGGTGATCTCGCTGCGCGCCGAGAAGGCGCGGTCGAAGCTCGACCGGTCGAACTCCGGCGGGAAGCGGTAGACCTTCGCCGCGAGGTCGATGGCGCGGCAGATCGTGTCGCGCGGGACCGTCGCCTCGAGCACCTTCCGGGTGCCTGCGAGCTCGGCGGCGCGCGTGCCGACGACGTGGACCTGCTGGTGGTCCGGGTGTCCGTAGCCGCCGTTGGGCTCGTAGTGGAGCAGGACGTCGACGCGCTCCTCGCGGAGGATCGCGGCGAGGCGCTGGGCCGCCTCCTCGACGTCGGCGCGGACGAAGCGCGTCGCGCCCGGCGGGTCCGGTGCCACCTCGGGGCCGAGGCCGCTGTCGGCGTAGCCGAGGTGCTCGACGCGGGCGACGCCGAGGGCCTGGGCGCTCGCGCGCAGCTCGTCCATCCGGGTGGCGGCGAGCGTCCCCTCGCCGGTGAAGTCGGTGGAGGCCAGGCCGAGCTCGCCGTCCGTCGCGACGACGACGACGACCCGGTGGCCCTCCGCGGCGGCGCGCGCCATCGTCCCCGAGGTCAGCAGGGCCTCGTCGTCGGGGTGCGCGTGGAAGGCGAGGAGCGTGTGCGGCACAGTCACCCATCTTGGCCCATGGCACAGTGTCTTCCGTGAAGGTGGCGCTCCTGTCCGACTGTTACCTGCCCCGACTGGGCGGGATCGAGGTCCAGACGCACGACCTCGCGCAGCACCTGCAGGCGGCCGGGCACGAGGTCGAGGTCTTCACGGCGACCCGTGGCGCCGACGGGGAGATGCACGGCGCAGTCACGGTCGTCGACGGTGTGCCGGTGCACCGGCTCGCGGCCCGGATGCCGTGGGAGCTGCCGATCAACCCGTTCGCCCCGGCCGAGCTGCGCCGACGGCTCGTGGCCGGGGGTTTCGACGTGGCCCACGTGCAGACCGGCGTCGTCTCGCCCTTCGCGTGGGACTGCACCCGGGTCACCGTGGGCCTGGGACTGCCGACCGCGATGACGTGGCACTGCATGCTCGCCGGGATGGCGCCGGTCTTCGACGCGGCCCGCTTCGTGCGGCGCTGGGCCGCGCGCGGGGTCGCGATGTCGGCCGTGTCCGACGTGGCCGCCGAGCCGCTGCGTCGGCTCGTCGGACCGGAGGCGACGGTGGGAGTGCTGCCGAACGGCATCGACGTGGCGCGCTGGGCCGTCGGTCCCGTCACGCGCGAGCCGGGCCCGCTGCGTCTCGTGACCGCGATGCGCCTCGCAGCCCGCAAGCGTCCCGCGGCGCTCGTCGAGCTCGTCGCGGAGGCCGAGCGGGTGGCCGGTCCGGGCTCGGTGTCGCTGACGGTGCTGGGGGAGGGGCCCGACCGGCGCAAGGTCGAGGCCCTCGTGCGAGACCGTGGGCTCGACTGGGTGTCGCTGCCGGGGCGCGTGTCGCGCGACGAGCTGCGCGAGAGGTATGCCGCCGCGGACGTCTACCTGTCGCCGGCCCGTCTCGAGTCGTTCGGGATCGCAGCCCTCGAGGCGCGGACGGTGGGCCTGCCGGTCATCGGGCGATCCGGTTCCGGGGTGGGCGAGTTCGTCACCGACGGGGTGAACGGCCTCGTCGTGTCGAGTGACTCGGAGATGTCTGGTGCGATCGCCCGACTGGCCAAGGACGTCGGCGAGGTCGACCGCCTGCGACGGTGGAACGTAACGCACCCGCCCGAGCAGGAGTGGGCGCGCGTCGCGGCGCTCGCCGTGTCGGAGTACGAGCGGGCCGTCGGGCTGGTGCGGCGATGAGGACCAACGTGCCGGGCGGCCTTCGCGTCGTCGGGGTCCGGGGCGATGGCACGCGTGTGGCCGAGGCGCGACTGGGCCACGGCGAGCACCCCGATGTCGTGCTCGGCGCGGCCGGCTGGCTCGTCGAGGACCCGGTCTTCGCGACGGTGGCGGACGACGGGGCGCTCGAGGTCGGCTACCGCGTGCGCGAGCTGGACGGCATACGCCCTCGGGCCGAGGCGGTGCGCCGGGACGCGGGGGTCGGCGACGACGAGGTGGGCGAGCCCTACCAGCGGGTCGCGGCGTACGCCGTCGTGACGAGCGGACGCGGCCTGCTGCTGACGCAGTTCAACGCCCAGACCCACGTGTCGGGGGACTGGGGGCTGCCCGGCGGTGGCCTCGACGACGGGGAGTCGCCCGTCGAGGGGGTCCACCGTGAGGTGTGGGAGGAGACGGGGCAGCGCATCGAGCTCGGCGCGCTGCTCACGGTCCAGTCGCAGCACTGGGTGGGGCATGCGCCGTCGGGTGTGCTCGAGGACTTCCACGCGGTCCGGATCGTCTACGCCGCAACGTGTCCCGAGCCCACGGACATCGTCATCCACGACATCGGGGGCACGACGTCCGACGCACGATGGGTGCCGTACGACCGGATCGCCGACTACCGCCTGACGTCCTCGTGGCGATTGCTGGCCGCCCTGCACGAGCTGGCGGGTGAGCCGGGGTCCTAGCCGGGGAGGGGCCGGCTCGCGCGACGTACGACGCTCCGTAGGATGTCGGCCATGGACCTCGTCTACAACCTCCTCGTCGCCCTCCACCTGCTCGGCATGGCCGCGGTCGTCGGAGGCTGGATCGCCGTCCGCAGCGGCCGCACCGTCATCGCCCCGATCGTCTGGGGCGCCCGCGCACAGCTCGTCACCGGCCTCGCGCTCGTCGGCATCGCCTCGGCGATCAAGGACGACGACCACACGGTCAACAACACGAAGATCGCCGTCAAGCTCGTCATCGCCCTCGTCGTGCTCGTCGCCGCCGAGATCGGCGCCGCCCGCGGCCGCAAGGGCCAGGACACCGGCAAACTGCTCGACATCGCGGGCGGCGCTGCGGTCGTCAACGTGCTCGTCGCCGCCCTCTGGTGACCAGGGCTCCGCACCCGGAGGGTTGCTGAGATGCGTTGGAGCGCAGGCGTTCTCGCTGGTCTGCTCATCGGCTTGGTCTGGCTGACGGTGGGCCTCGTGCTGGTGGTCGTCGGGCGCCGACGCGCCCGCGCGTCCCGGGCCGAGGGCGCAGGCAACATGGCCGTGATCGGTTGGTTCCTGCTCGCCGTCGGTGGCTTGACGTGGTTCGCCACCCTGCTGCTGGCCGTCGTGCCCGGTGGCGCCTGAGCGCCCGCACGGGCTCGCGGCCTCCTAGCCAACGGTGAAACGTGCGCCGAGGGCGATGACCGGTGGCACCTCGTGCGAGGTGAGGAAGTGCGACACCCGGCGCACGACGCCGGTCTCGACGTTCCACGCCATGATCCACGTCCCGCTGGGAGCGTCCGACACGTAGACGAGGTCGCCGCGCACGGTCCAGCCCAACACGGAGCAGCAGTCCGCCGCTCGCGGCTGCTCCTCGCCGAAGACGAGCATGCGGTCGCGGCCGAGGCTGTTCGTCGCGACGATGACCTGTCGAGGCCTCACGGCCTCCACGTCGCTCGGACCGCCTGCGGCGAGTCTGAACGCGGATGCGAACTGCCTTGCGTCGGAGACGGTCTCGCCCGCCGGTGTGATCCTCGGCCAGCCGACGGTTTGCGGGCGCGTGCCCACGTCGGGGGCGTGCTCGTCGAGGACGGTGCGGCCGCCCTCGACCCGGAACTCACGCGCGCCCGGCCGTCGCGGCGGCTCTGGCCCGGGCCGGCTCGGCGCGACGCCGGGCGACCACAGCCCCACGGCCGACCCGGCCAGCAGGTGGTTGCCCCGCCAGGCCGCCCACTCGAGCGTGCGGGACGGGACGGCCACGGTGTGCACCTGGCGGGTGCCCACGTCGAAGACGACGACCTTGCCGGGCTGGGCGAAGGCGAGCGCCGTCTTGTCGCCCGAGAAGGCCCAGATGCCGAGCGGCGGGTGGATCTGCCCTGAGGCAGTGCGGACGTCCGTCAGCACGACGGTGTCGAGGGTGAGCAGCTCTCCGTCGCCGTAGAGGAGCACGGGCACCCAGCGCCCGGGTGCGCGCCGCTCGAGGTAGACGGCGTCGCCGAAGGCGCCCAGGCCGGTGGGTCGCGGTCCGCTGGCCAGGTGATGCGGCCGCCCGGGGTCGATGACGGCGGGCATCCCCACGTCGAGGACCGGCTGGTCGGCCTCAGCGCCGGCCGTCGGGGCGACGACGTATCTCAGACCGCCGGAGGTGGTGTGCCACACGGCCTGCTGGAGCAGTGGCACCCGCGTGAGACTGACGGGCGACGGTGCCGAGGCAGCGGTGATGACGGGGTCGCGGCCGGCCAGGGTGGCGCCCCCGATGACGAGCGCGGCCGCGGCGACGGCCGTGGCGGCACGGCGCCGCGTCGTCGCCCGGTGCAGCAGCGCGTCGTGCCAGGCGCGCTCTGCCAGGTCGACCTCGCGGACGCCGGCGACCGCGGCCTCCAGGGCCGCGGTGACCCCGTCGTCCGTCAGCGGACGCTGTGCCCCCGGCGCGAGAGCCGCTCGCGCCCGACGCTCGGCCCGGCGCACCCTCTCCGGCGAGCGTCCGACGACCTCCGCGGTGTCGTCCACCGACCGGCCCTCGTACCAGCGCAGCACGAGAACGGCCCGTTCGCGCGGCGTCAGGTCACGCAGGTGCTGCGGCAGCTCGCTCGGGATGCGGTCGGCGTGCAGGTCGCCCTCGGCCGCGGCCACGGCTGAGTGCTGCACACGCGTCCGGACGTACGCGTCGGGGTCGCCCTGACGGACGTGGTGCCAGTGCAGGGCCAGGCTCGTGAGGGCCGAGAGGACGAGGCGCTCGGCCCGCTTCGGGTCGCCGCTGACGAGGAAGGTGGCGCGGAGCAGTCGCAGCTGCCGTGCTCGTGCCCAGGCGGCGAAGTCGGCGTCGGTCTCGCGCATGCGTCCTCCTCCTCCTCGTCCTCCTCCTCCAAGGATGGACGCAGGGCGACTCCCGCGACAGGGACCGCCCGCTGAGGCGGTGCCTCGAACCGCGGTCAGCCGCCTGCCGCGGGGTGTCAGCGACGCTCGTGGACCAGCTCGCCCCCGAGCCGGGTCTGCAGCACCACCGTGTCACGGATGTCGGCGGGCGAGGACTCCTCGAGCGCCCACAGGTCGCGGTCGACGGCGACGAGGTCGGCGAGCTGGCCCGGCATGAGGCGGCCAACGTCGCTGCGGCCGACCGACTCGTGAGCGGCGACCGTGAAGGCGTGCACGGCCTCGGTCAGGGTGATCCGCTCCTCGGGGCGCCAGCCGCCGAGCGGCTGTCCGTCGGCCCGTTGCCTGGTGACGGCGGCGTGCAGACCGTAGAACGGGTTCGGGTCCTCGACCGGCGCGTCCGATCCGAACGCCACGCGCACCCCGGCGTCGAGGAAGCTGCGCCACGCGTACGACGCGAGCCGACGCGGGCCGATGATCTCGTCCGCGAGCTCGAGGTCGGCCGTGCAGTGGCTGGGCTGCATCGAGGCCACGACGTCGAGCGCGCGGAAGCGCGGGATGTCGACGGGCAGCACGTGCTGGGCGTGCTCGATGCGCAGGAGCCGCTCCAGCCCTTCGGCCCGCACGGCCTCGAAGGTGCTGAGGACGAGGCGGTTGGCCTCGTCGCCGATGGCGTGCGTGACGACGTCGAGGCCGGCCCGGGCGGCGGTCAACGTGCGCTCCAGCAGCAGCTCGTAGGGCATCGCGGCGATGCCGCAGCCCTCGTGGCCGATGAACGGTTCGGTCATGTGGGCCGTGTGCGATCCGAGTGCGCCGTCGCTGAAGAACTTGACCGGCCCGACGCGGAAGACGTCGTCACCCTGGCCCGAGCGTCGCCCCTCGGCGATCGCGAGCTCGAGGTCGGGGTCGCGCGTGCACTTCGTGACCCGCAGCCGCAGGGCGCCGTCCGCGTGCAGCTCGGCGTAGGCGGTGCGGGCGTCCTCGCCGTCGATGTCGGTGATGCTCGTGAGGCCGACGGAGAGGAGCCAGTCCTGGCACCGCTCGAGCCAGGGACGCAGCGGCGACTCCTCGTGCGGGATGACGGCGAGCAGCTCCTGCGCGGACTCGCGCAGGATCCCGGTGGGCTCGCCCGACGCGTCGCGCACGATCTCGCCGCCGACCGGGTCGGGGGTGTCGCGCGTGATGCCGGCCCGTTGCAGCGCAAGGGAGTTGGCCCAGATCGTGTGGCCGTCGACGCTCGACAGCGCGGCCACGCGGTCGCCCGAGACCGTGTCGAGCGCGTGCCGGTCGGGCTGCTCGGGGACGGCCCAGCGGTTGTGGTTCCAGCGGCCGCTGTGCAGCACCTCGCCCTCGGGCAGCGTCTCGGCGTGCGCCCGCACGAGCTCGAGCGTCTCCTCGATCGACCGGGCCTCGCGCAGGTCGACGGACGACAGGTCGCGCGCGAGCCACTCGGTGTGGATGTGGGCGTCGTGCAGGCCGGGCATGACGAGTGCCCCCGGGAGGTCGACCGTCTCGGTGCCCGCACCCGCCGCCTCGACGGCGTCGCCGCCGACCGCGACGACACGGCCGTCCTCGACGAGCAGCGCCGTCGTCCAGGGCACACCGGCGTCACCGGTCCAGATGCGGTCGTGCCGGAAGAGCGTGCGGCTCATGCGGTGGGCACCAGGATGAGCTTGCCCGTCGTGCGTCGACCCTCGAGGGCCTCGTAGGCCGCAGCCGCCTCGGTCATCGGGAAGCGCCCGCCGATGTCGATCTTCAGCGAGCCGTCGGCCACAGCGCCGAGCACCTCGCCGGCCCGCCACTCGTACTCCTCGCGCTCGGCGACGTAGTGCGCCAGCGTCGGACGCGTCAGGAAGAGGGACCCGCCGCTGTTGAGGCGCTGGATGTCGAAGGGGGGCACCTGCCCGCTCGCCCCACCGAAGAGGACCATCGTCCCGCGCGGGCGCAGCGAGGCGAGCGACGCGTCGAACGTCGACTTCCCGACACCGTCGTAGGCCACGTCGACCCCGCGTCCGGCAGCCGTGCGCACCGCGGCCGCCAGGTCGTCGACGGTCGAGTAGTTGATGAGGTGCTGGGCGCCGAGCGCCTCGGCGATCTCGAGCTTCTCGTCGGATCCTGCTGTCGCGACCACGGTGCCGCCGCGGGCCGTCACCATCTGCACGAGGAGCTGCCCGACCCCACCGGCCGCGGCGTGCACGAGGGCGACGGTGCCGGGCCCGACGGCATACGTGCTCGTGACGAGGTAGTGGGCCGTGAGTCCCTGGAGCATGGTGGCGGCCGCGACCTCCAGGTCGACGCCGTCGGGGACGGGGACGAGGAGGTGGGCGGGCTTGTTGACGAGCGTGGACTCGCTCCCGGACGACTGGCACCAGGCCACCCGGTCACCGACGGCGAGGCCGGTCACGCCCGCGCCGACCGCGGTCACGGTGCCGGCGCCCTCCTCGCCGAGGACGAAGGGGGTCGGCACGGGGTAGACGCCCTGGCGCTTGTAGACGTCGATGAAGTTGACACCCGCGGCGGCCACGTCGATCTGGACCTCGCCGTCGATGGGGTCGGGGATCTCGTGGTCGCGGACCTGCAGGACGCTGCGGTCGCCGGGCTCGGAGACGAAGACGCTGGTCGCTCGGTTCATGCTCGCCACCCTACGACTGCGGCCGCCTCCTCCTCGGGCCGGTGGTTCCCGCTGACCCGGCCTCGCCGATGCGCACGAGCAGGGCCAGCTCGTCCTCGAGTGCCGCGAGGAGCGACTCGGGGTCGGGGACGACGGACTCGTCGGCCATGATCCCGATGCGGACGGCGTCGGCATACGTGACGATGCAGAAGCCGAGCGTGTGCCGCCCCGACCCGGGCACCCAGCCGAGCACGCCCGTCACGGGGACGCCGCCGAGGTAGCGGACCTCCCGCGGGCCGGCGACGTTCGTCGTCACGCCGATCGCCTTGTCCGCGAAGAAGTCGACGACCCGGCGCTCCAGCTCTGCGGGGACGCGGCCGATGACGGAGATGAGCGCGAAGGTGAGCGCTGCCTCGGGCGACGCCTTGAGCCAGTCCATCCGCGCCTTCGACAGGGCGAGGCGCCCGAGGGGCGTCGCGTCGCGACTCGGGAAGCGCAGGAAGACGAGCGCGAAGCGGTTGCCGAGCTCGCGCGGGAGCGGCTCGTCGAGCGGTCGGACGTTGACCGGCACCATCGTCACGAGGTCGACCGGCTCGCGGCCACGCTCGTCCTGGTAGGTGTGCAGGGCGCCGGCGACGGCGCTCAGCAGCACGTCGTTGAGCGTCGCGCCGACGAGCCGCCCGGCCTGCTTGAGCCCGGGAAGGGGCAGCGGCTCGGTCCACACGAGGCGCTTGCGGTGCCCGGGGACGCCGCCGACGGCACTCCTGGGGTTCGTCGTCAGGAGCAGGTCGGAGACGACCTGTCCGGTACGGAGGGTGAGCCCGGCGGCATCCGTCACGGCAGCGCGGGCACCCTTGGAGCGCAGGCGATCCCAACCCGAGCGCGTGGTCGCCCGGGCGAGCCGGAGCCCGGACGCGACGACGCCCCCGCCGGTGCCGCCGGTCGGGGCAGCGAGCGGCAGGGTCGCGAGGTCGGTCGTCGCCGGGGGGCCGACGAGGTCGCCGGGCCGTCCGTCGGCGTCCTCCGTGAGGCCGAGCAGCACCCGAGTCAGGGCGATGCCGTCGGCGAGCGCGTGGTGGATGCGGAAGACGAGGGCGGCGCCGGCTCCGTGGCCGTCGACGAGGTGGACCTCCCAGAGCGGGCGCGTGCGGTCGAAGGGCCGCGGCAGGTGTTCCTCGACGTAGGCCTGCAGCTCGGCGTCCGCCTCGGCCGCGGTCCCCCCGCCGGAGAGGGTCACCCGGGTCACGTGCCGGGCCAGGTCGAAGTCCGGGTCGTCCTCCCAGCGGTGCCCGGACAGCCCCCGGGGTCGCCTCGCGAGCTGGCTGAAGACGGGGTACGGCTCGATGATCCGCTCTCGGACCACGTCGAGCACGCGGTCCCAGTCGGGCACCGACTCGAGGAGGACGACCGAGACGATGACCATGAGGTTGGTCGGGCGGTCCATGTTGAGCCAGAGGACGTCGGCCGACCCCATCCGGCGTGGCGGGCGCGGCGGGCGCGGCACCTACGGGCCCGCCAGTCGCGAGAGTGCGTCACCGTCGAGGCGGAAGGTCGTCCAGTCGTCGAGCGAGCGGGCGCCGTGGGCGCGGTAGAAGTCGATGGAGGGGGTGTTCCAGTCGAGCACCGACCACTCGAGTCGCGTCCAGCCGCGCTCGACGCAGATGGCGGCGAGCCGGGCGAGCAGGGCCGTGCCGAGGCCGTGGCCGCGCTGCTCGGGGTCGACGAAGAGGTCCTCGAGCCAGATCCCGGCGCGGCCGGTCCACGTCGAGAAGCTCCGGAACCAGATCGCCATGGCGACGACCGTGCCCTCCCGCACCCCCACGAGGGCGTATGCCGTGGGGTCGCCCTGCGCGGGAAAGAGGGCCTCGCGGAACTGCTCGGGTGTCGCCGTCGCGGAGTCGGGCTCCTTCTCGTAGGCCGCGAGCCCCTGGACGAGGCGGATGAGGTCGGGGACGTCGTCGGCCGAGGCCTCACGGATCTGGAAGTCGCTCACGCCGCCATCCTCTCCCGACGCGCGTGGCTGTGCGTCGTGGTCGGGCGCTGTGGGTGGTTCGACGTAGGCTTGGTCGATCATGAGCACGCTCTTCGACGACCTCCCCATCCCCGGTTTCGAGCACGGTCAGGGCGCGCCCTCCGGCGGGTCCGGGCGCCCCGGGCGTGGCGCGGACGTCACCGAGCAGGGCGTCCCCACGTGGGCCGAGGCCGCCGCCCGCGGCGGCGTCGAGACCGCCCCTCAGGGGCGTGCCGACCTCGACCCCACGGTGCTGCTCGAGGGCCTCAACCCGCAGCAGCGCGAGGCCGTCGTCCACGAGGGCACGCCGCTGCTCATCGTCGCGGGCGCCGGCTCGGGCAAGACCCGTGTGCTCACCCACCGCATCGCGTGGCTGCTCGGCGAGCGTGGCGCCCAGCCGGGGCAGATCCTCGCCATCACCTTCACCAACAAGGCCGCGGCGGAGATGCGCGAGCGGGTCGCCGCGCTCGTCGGCCCGCGCGCCCGTGCCATGTGGGTCATGACCTTCCACTCGGCCTGCGTGCGCATCCTGCGCCGCGAGGCCGCCAAGGTCGGGATGAAGTCGACCTTCTCGATCTACGACGCCGCCGACAGCCAGCGCCTCATGGGCCTCGTGCTGCGCGACCTCGACCTCGACCCGAAGCGCTACCCGCCGCGCGGCTTCTCGGCGCAGGTCAGCAACCTCAAGAACGACCTCATCGACGAGGAGACCTACGCCTCCCGGGTCACCGAGGGCAACCACTACGAGCGGACCGTCTCCGACGCCTACACCCAGTACCAACGCCGGCTGCGCCAGGCCAACGCCCTCGACTTCGACGACATCATCATGATGACCGTCAACGTGCTCCAGGCCTTCCCCGACGTCGCGGAGTACTACCGCCGCCGCTTCCGCCACGTGCTCGTCGACGAGTACCAGGACACCAACCAGGCGCAGTACCAGCTCATCAAGGAGCTCGTCGGCGAGGTCAAGGGCCCCGAGGGCGCGTATGCGGTGCCGCCCGCCGAGCTGTGCGTCGTCGGCGACTCCGACCAGTCGATCTACGCCTTCCGCGGCGCGACGATCCGCAACATCCTCGAGTTCGAGAACGACTACCCCGACGCCCGCACCATCCTGCTCGAGCAGAACTACCGCTCGACCCAGCGCATCCTGCGGGCCGCCAACTCCGTCATCGCGCGCAACGAGGGGCGCCGCGCCAAGAACCTCTGGACCGACTCCGGCGACGGCGCGATGATCACCGGCTACGTCGGTGACAACGAGCACGACGAAGCCGCCTTCGTGGCCAAGGAGATCGACGACCTCGCCGACCAGGGCGTCAAGCCCGGCGACGTCGCCGTCTTCTACCGCACCAACGCGCAGAGCCGCGCCATCGAGGAGGTGCTCGTGCGGGTGGGCCTGCCCTACAAGGTGGTCGGCGGCACGCGCTTCTACGAGCGACGCGAGGTCAAGGACGCCCTGGCCTACCTCCGGGTCGTCTCCAACCCCACCGACACCGTCAACCTGCGCCGCATCCTCAACACCCCCAAGCGTGGCATCGGTGACCGGGCCGAGGCGTGCGTCGCCGCCCTCGCCGAGCGCGAGCGCATCCCGTTCGTCGCGGCGCTCGGGCGGGCCGAGGACGCGCCGGGCATCGCGACGCGCTCGGTCGCGGCGATCCAGGGCTTCACGGCGCTGCTCGAGAAGCTCCGCACCTCCTACGAGGCCGACGACAGCATCGCGGCCCTGCTCGAGATGACGCTCGAGGAGAGCGGCTACCTCGCCGAGCTGCGCGCGAGCCACGACCCGCAGGACGAGACCCGCGTCGAGAACCTCGCCGAGCTCGTCGCCGTCGCGCAGGAGTACGACGACCGCCGCGCCACCGAGCTCGAGGAGTCGGGTGGCGAGCTGGCGCCAGGTGTCGAGCCCGAGGACGTCGGTCCCGCAGGCGCGCTCGAGGAGTTCCTCGAGCAGGTCTCGCTCGTCGCCGACGCCGACGAGATCCCCGACGAGCCCGAGGCGAAGGCACAGGGCGTCGTCACCCTCATGACGCTGCACACCGCCAAGGGCCTCGAGTTCCCCGTCGTCTTCCTCACCGGGATGGAGGACGGCACGTTCCCCCACATGCGCGCGCTCGGCGACCCCAAGGAGCTCGAGGAGGAGCGCCGCCTCGCCTACGTCGGCATCACACGCGCCCGTGAGCGGCTCTACCTCTCGCGCGCGGCCGTCCGGTCCGCCTGGGGTGCGCCGCAGTACAACCCGCCGTCGCGCTTCCTCGACGAGATCCCGGGCGACCTGCTCGACTGGCAGCGCCTGGGCCCGTCGTTCAGCGGGGCCCGCGGCTCCGACCGTCCGGCCGTGGCGACGCTCGCGGCCCGGCCGGGCGTCCGCAGCGCCGGCAAGCGTCCGGTCATCGCGCTCCAGTCGGGCGACCGCGTCAGCCACGACTCCTTCGGCCTCGGCACCGTCGTGCGCGTCGAGGGCGACGGCGACAAGTCGATGGCGCACGTCGACTTCGGAGCCGACACCGGCACGAAGCGCCTGCTCCTGCGCTACGCCCCGCTCGTCAAGCTCTGAACCGCCGTCCGGGGCGGGTTGGAGCTGTCACAGTCGGTGGCGTATGCCGTGTGGCTCAGCCCTGGCGTCAGCCGGGCTCCGTTGTGGCACAACGGGATACGGCATACGGCATACGGCATACGGCAGGCGACTGGAGGTAGCGGCCCCGATGGGACGGGGAACGCGACGAGGCCCGTCCCCGGAAGGGGACGGGCCTCGTGTCACTGAAGGGCCTCGGTCAGAGGTGGACGCCGTGCTTGGCGAGCCAGGTGCGAGGTGCGACGGCAGAACCGTCGTCGGGGTGGATCTCGAGGTGCACGTGCGGGCCGGTCGAGTTGCCGGTGCTGCCGCTGTAGGCGACGCGCTGGCCGGGGGAGACCTCGTCGCCGACGGAGACGAGCAGGCGGCTGTTGTGGGCCATCCACGAGACGGTGCCGTCCCAGTAGCGGATCTTGACCATGTTGCCGTAGCCCTCGGTGGACCAGCCGGCGAAGACGACGGTGCCGCTCGAGAGGGCCCGGACCGTGCTGCCCGTGGGGCACGCGAGGTCCTGCGCGGGGTGCATCTTGCCCCAGCGGAAGCCGAAGCCGGAGGTCAGGGTGTAGCCGGCGACGGGGGAGACCCAGCGGTGGGCCATCGCGATCGCACGCTCGCGGGCTGCGGCCTTGACCTTGGCGGCGGCGTCGGCCTTCGCCTTCTCCGCGGCGGCCTTGGCGGCCGCGGCCCTGTCTGCAGCGGACTGGGCCTCCGTGGCGGTCTGCGCGGCAGTGGCCGTGGCACTGACGATGAGCGTCTTGGCGTCGCGGGCCATGTCACGCGAGGAGCGGGCGCCGGACCGGCTCGCGGCAGCGGCGGCGACGACGTCGGGGTCCGCGGTGAGACCGAGACCTGCGACCGAGTTGGAGACGTTCTTCATGGCAGCCGCTTCGGGGCTCAGCTCGCTCGCACCGGCGTCGCGGATGACGAGGCCACCGGCGACGGTCGAGGAGAGCAGAGCGACGGGGACGACGAACTGTCGACCCCGCGAAGGCTTGGCTGCCGGCCTGTGCCGGCCGGAGTAACTGGTTTTGGGCACGAAAAAGATACCTATCGGTCACAGATGGCGAGCCGCCAGCCTAACGTGACCATTTCGTTATCCAAAATCACGCCACGTTTCTGGACGTCCCGGCGCCGCAGTGGAGGGACGCGACTGCGCATGACACTAGGGCATGTCGGGGCCCCGGTGCGGGATGTACACAGGAGGATCTGCGCGAATTCGCAGCCTCTCGTGACAGGGGTCGGCCGGGTCAGCGCGAGGGCACCACACGACCCGCGGTGCCACCCCGACGGGTCGTCGACGTGCTGGTGCGCCGGCTCCCCAGGGAGCTGACCCCGGGGGTGACGGTCGCTCCCGAGGTGTCGAGGTGGGCGAGGGCCGTGGAGATCCCGTGCACGACGCTGCTCGTGATCGGCAGGCTCATGTGGCCGACGCCGTGCAGGGCGATGTTGTGGACCATGAGGTCGTCGTGGTGCAGGGCGGCGTTGCGCTGGGGCACGACGACCTGGTCGAGGTCGGACCAGTAGACGAGGAACCGGGTCTGGCACTCCTTGACCGGGGCGGCGAGCTCGTCCATGAGGGCGCTGCCCGGACGCAGCTGACGGGTCAGCCCGTTGTTCCACGTGTAGGCGAGGTAGCTGCCCTGGTGCGGGGTGCCGAGCGTGACGAGCGTGTGCACGTGCTGGTCGCCGCCGAGCCGGGTCACGTAGTAGCGCGCGATGAGCCCGCCCATCGAGTGCCCGATGACGTGGATCCGCTCGTACCCGGTCTCCTCGACGATCCGCTCGACCTCGGCGCCCAGGGCCGCGGCCGCAGCACGGACGTCGCCGGTGAAGATGGAGTAGTTGATCGTCTCGATGCGCCCGAAGCCGCGACGCACGAGGCCGCGCCGCAGGACGGTGAAGATCGAGCGGTTGTCGACCATGCCGTGCACGAGGAGGATCGGCGTCTCGGCGGCCTCGACGTTCTGGATCGCGAGTCCCCGCTGGCTCGGTGGCAGGTGACCGAGACGGTAGCCCTGGCGCCGGTCGCTGGCGCGCGAGCCGAGCAGCCCGAGCGGGTAGAGCCCGAGGTGCAGCCCCATCCACGTCGCCTCGAGAGCCGCGCCCGCGATCCCGGTGGGGGTCAGGAGCGCTCCGGCGAGCTCCCCGACGGTCGCCACGAAGCCCCGAGGGCCCGCTGCGCCACCCTTCGGGGTGCCGGCCTGTCGCGGCGTCATCGCCGCCCGTGCTGCCACTGCCACGTCCCGAACGTACCCCGACCGGTGGGCGATGCATCACTATTGCGCGTCGCGTCTCGCGGGGCTGGCTAGAGTGCCCGGCATGAGCGAGTCCCTGGGCGCCGACGCCGTGACCGACGACGAGACCGCGAGCGCGACCGGAGCGGGTGCGGCGTCGACCGACGTCATCCGCGTGGTCGTGGCCAAGCCGGGTCTGGACGGGCACGACCGGGGCGCCAAGGTCGTGGCCCGGGCGCTGCGCGACGCCGGCATGGAGGTCATCTACACCGGCCTGCACCAGACGCCCGAGCAGATCGTCGAGGCGGCCATCCAGGAGGACGCCGACGTCGTCGGGCTCTCCGTCCTCTCGGGCGCCCACATGACCCTCTTCGCGCGCGTCGTCGAGCTCCTCGCCGAGCGCGACGCGAGCGACATCGTCGTCTTCGGCGGCGGCATCATCCCCGAGGACGACATCTCCGAGCTCGAGAAGCTCGGGGTGGCCAAGGTGTTCACGCCGGGCGCGACGACGATGGAGATCGTCGGCTGGGTCCGCGAGCACATCCACGCCGCCTGACCAGCCCTGACCAGCCCAGACCAGCCCTGACCAGCCCTGACCAGCCCCCGCCAGGTCACCCTCGCCCGCCCACGTTTCGCGCGCTCCACGCCCGAGCGCGCGAAACCAGCAGGGAGCGCGGGAGGTTCTGGGCGCCCGGTGCATACTTCGCGCGCCCAGGCCGCGCGGGACCCGACTGTCCACACCCTTCGGCCATCGGGCCGCACCGTCCACAGCTGCGCGGCCAGACCGGCGCGCCACCATGCATGGCCGAGATCCTGCTCGGGTGAACCTCGAGCTCATTGCCAGACACGGAGTCTTCAGCGCGCGAGACGCCCTGCGCGCCGGTGTCGACGGGCGGGCGCTGGCCCTGCTGTGCCATCGCTACGTCTGCACGAGGCTGACCCACGGGTGGTATGCCGTGGGCGTCCCCGCGGACGAGCGTGACCGTCACCGGCTCTGTGCGATCGCGCTCTCCCGAGCCTATGAAGGAGCGGCCGTGGTCAGTCACTCCTCGGCACTCGTCCTGCTCGGGCTGCCACTGCACGGCGTGGACCTCGGCGTCGTGCACCTGACCCGCGTCCGGCCGCTCGACGCCCAGGCGCCCCAGCCCTGGAGCGGGCAGTCCCGCCGTCGCCCCGGGCTCCTGCTCCACCGCGAGCAGGAGGGAGTCGCTTGGGTCGGCGCGCCATCCGCGGGTGGCCACACTCACCCGGCCCCGCTCGCTCCGGTCGGGCACGCCGCCGTCGGCGCCGGACTCGTCGGCGAGCCGACGGCAGCCCTCGTGGCCGCCGACGCCGCTCTCGCTCGAGGGCTGTTGACAGCCGAGTCGTTGCCCGTGGCCATCGCCGACTTCGAGGGCCACCGCGGCGTGGGTCCGGTGCGTGCCGCGCTCCGGTGTGCGGACGGCAGGCACGAGTCCCCGGGCGAGTCGCTGACGGCATACGTCCTGCGCGGGCTCGGCCACGACGTCGAGCCGCAGTTCGAGGTCGTGGCGGAGGGCAGGACCTACCGCGCCGACTTCCGCATCACGGGCACCCGCGTCCTCGTCGAGTTCGACGGCAGGGTGAAGTACGCCTCGGGTGACGGCGCGGTCCTCTTCGACGAGAAGCGTCGTGAGGACGCGCTGCGCCGCTGCGGTTGGGTGGTCGTCCGGTTCACGTGGTCCGAGCTCGCCAGACCGGAGCTGGTCCACGGCCGCGTGCTCGAGGCCCTCCGCCTGGCCGCTCTCGCCGCCTGAGACCGCACACCACCGGCGCCGCCACCAGCACGCAGAGCTCGGCCCCGGGCATACGCCCGGATCGCGCGCTCCTGGCGTGAGCGCGCGATCCGGTGAAGGGGCGCGCGAAAGGACCCGCGCACCTGCGTGTCTCGCGCGCTCGTGCGCTGAGCGCGCGAAACGGAGGGCGGGGCGGGGTGGGATGCGGGTGTGATCTTCGTCCGGTCGGGCGCACCCGATGGGGTCGCCACACGTCACAGCCACTAGAGTCCGAGGGACAGCCTGATTCGGTTGCGCCTCGGCGCAGGGCCCGTCCGAGCGCGAGAGCGTGAGCACGTGGGCCCCGGGACGCCGCAGCGACGCGATCGACGACGATTCGAATCGACGACGAGGACGGACCCCACCCGTGGATCTCTTCGAGTACCAAGCCCGCGACATGTTCGAGAAGCACGGGGTGCCCGTGCTGGCCGGCGCCATCGCCACCACCCCTGAGCAGGCCCGAGCGGCCGCTGAGCAGATCGGACCGAAGTCGGGCGGTGTCACCGTCGTCAAGGCGCAGGTGAAGACCGGCGGCCGCGGCAAGGCCGGTGGCGTCAAGGTGACGAAGAGCCCCGACGAGGCGCAGGCCGCTGCCGAGGCCATCCTCGGGATGGACATCAAGGGCCACACCGTGGGCACCGTGATGATCGCCCAGGGCGCCCGCATCGCGGAGGAGTACTACTTCTCGGTGCTGCTCGACCGTGCCAACCGCACCTACCTCGCCATGTGCTCCAAGGAGGGCGGCATGGAGATCGAGCAGCTCGCCGTCGAGCGCCCCGAGGCCCTGGCGCGCGTCGCCGTCGACCCCAACACGGGCATCGACGCCGCGAAGGCGCAGGAGATCGTCGACGCCGCGGGCTTCGACGAGGCCGACAAGGCGGCCATCGCCGACGTCATCCAGAAGCTGTGGACGGTCTACCGCGAGGAGGACGCCACGCTCGTCGAGGTCAACCCCCTCGTCAAGACCGAGGACGGCCAGATCGTCGCCCTCGACGGCAAGGTGACGCTCGACGAGAACGCCGGCTTCCGCCACGCCGACCACGAGGCGCTCGAGGACACCGCCCACGCGGACCCGCTCGAGGCAGCGGCCAAGGAGAAGGACCTCAACTACGTCAAGCTCGACGGATCCGTCGGCATCATCGGCAACGGTGCGGGTCTCGTCATGAGCACCCTCGACGTCGTCGCGTACGCCGGCGAGGAGTTCGGCGGCCAGAAGCCGGCCAACTTCCTCGACATCGGTGGTGGCGCCAGCGCCGAGGTCATGGCCAACGGCCTGCACATCATCCTGTCGGACCCCCAGGTCAAGAGCGTCTTCGTCAACGTCTTCGGTGGCATCACCTCCTGCGACGCCGTGGCCAACGGCATCGTCGGTGCGCTCGACGCGCTCGGTGACGAGGAGGACCGCCCGCTCGTCGTGCGCCTCGACGGCAACAACGTCGAGGAGGGTCGCCGCATCCTCCAGGAGCGCAACCACCCGCTCGTGACGATCGAGCCGACGATGGACGGCGCCGCGCGCCGCGCCGCCGAGCTCGCCGCCCGGCCCGCCGCCAACTGACCCCCTCGCCACAGAAGAGAGAACGAGCGAACATGGCTATCTTCCTCAACGCCGACTCGAAGGTCATCGTCCAGGGCATGACCGGGTCCGAGGGCATGAAGCACACCCAGCGCATGCTCAAGTCGGGCACCGACATCGTCGGCGGCGTCAACCCTCGCAAGGCCGGCACGACGGTCGACTTCGAGGGCGGCGTCTCCGTCCCCGTCTACGGCACGGTCAAGGAGGCCATCGAGGCCACCGGCGCCAACGTGTCCGTGATCTTCGTGCCCGCGCAGTTCACCAAGGCCGCGGCCGTCGAGGCGATCGAGGCCGAGATCCCCCTCGCCGTCGTCATCACCGAGGGCGTCGCGGTCAAGGACACGGCGGAGTTCTACAACTACGCCAAGGACAAGGGCACGACGCGCATCGTCGGCCCGAACTGCCCCGGCCTCATCACCCCGGGCGTCAGCAACGCCGGCATCATCCCGGCCGACATCTCCGGCACCGGCCGCATCGGCCTCGTCTCGAAGTCGGGAACGCTGACCTACCAGATGATGTACGAGCTGCGTGACTTCGGCTTCAGCTCGGCCGTCGGCATCGGTGGCGACCCGATCATCGGCACGACGCACATCGACTGCCTCGAGGCGTTCCAGAAAGACCCCGACACCGACGCGATCGTCATGATCGGCGAGATCGGTGGCGACGCCGAGGAGCGCGCGGCCGCCTACATCAAGGAGCACGTCACGAAGCCGGTCGTCGGCTACGTCGCCGGCTTCACCGCCCCGGAGGGCAAGACGATGGGCCACGCCGGCGCCATCGTCTCGGGCTCCTCGGGCACCGCGCAGGCCAAGAAGGAGGCCCTCGAGGCTGCGGGCGTCAAGGTCGGCAAGACGCCGTCCGAGACGGCCGACCTCATGCGCGAGATCATGAAGAACCTCGCGAAGTAGCCTGCGCCAGCAGCGTTTCCGAGCGGGCGGTCACCTCCGGGTGGCCGCCCGCTCTGCTGTCTCCCGAGGGCGTATGCCGTGTGGCCGGCCCCGGTCGAGCCCGGCGCCCGGGCGCGTGGCCCGGCGGGACGGCATACGCGATCGGTGGTCAGCAGGCCATCAGGCCGATGACGAAGCCGCGGGCCCGCAGCCTCGGGATGAGCAGGTCGAGGGCGGCGACCGTCTGCGACCGGTCACCGCCTCCGTCGTGCAGGAGGATCCGCGAGCCGCCCCGGACGCTCGCGAGCACGCGGTTCACGATCGTCGTGGTGCCGGGGCGGGACCAGTCGCGCGGGTCGACGGTCCAGAGGATCTGGCGCTGGCCGCGGTTCGCGATGATCGTCGCGATGCGCGAGCTCGTCGCCCCGTAGGGCGGTCGCACGCAGCGTGGCCGGTAGCCGAGGGCCGACTCCATCCGGTTCAGCTGCGACGTGACGGCCGACGTCGACAACGTCGTGAGGTCGGGGTGGCTCCACGTGTGGTTGGCGATGAGGTTGCCGTAGGTGCGCAGGCTGCGGGTGATCGACGGGTACCACGAGACGTTCTGGCCGAGCTCGAAGAAGACGGCGTGCACGCCGTACTTTCGCAGGACGGCGAGGACCTTCGGCGTGTACGTGGAGCTGGGACCGTCGTCGAAGGTGAGGTAGACGGTGCCCGCGTAGGCGACGGGCAGAGAGGCGACCTCGAGCGGCGCGCTGGCGACGACGCCGGCGCGCGGGGTCGGGGCCGGGGCGGTCGGGCCGACGGCGGCCACGGTGAGGGCGAGCACTGCCAGCAGGGGTGCCAGCAGGTGGAGGGTTCTGCTGTTCATGATGGGTCATCCCCTTCATCTCCATCGTCCGCCCACCGGGCCGGCCGCGCGGGGCTTCGGGGCTGATCCGTGCCTCACATCCGGCTGCTCTCGGTCCCATCGGCGTGGGCGCTCGCTCCGTGGCGGGGATCTTGTGACCATGGGAGCGACCACGCACGAGCCCGCAGGACCCGCAGCGCAGGAGTGAGACCACTGGCCCCGCCGAGCACGACCACGACGTCGACGACCACGTCGGCGACCTCGTCGACCAGCCCCTCGACGGCGATGCCGGCCGCCCTGCGCGCCGGCGCCCTCGCCGCCGTCGGCACGTGGTCGGTCGTCGTCCTGCCCGCGCTCATCGGCTGGGTGGCCGCGCCCGAGAGCTCGGTCGGGTGGTTCTCGGCGGTCTCGGTCGCCAGCTCTGTCTGGTTCCTCGGCCACGGACAGTCGGTCGGTGCCGGCCCCGTGGCGATCTCCATGACGCCGCTGCTGCTCCTGCTCGTCTTCGTCCTCATCGCCTACCGCTTCGCCCGTCGTCTCGCGGCGACGGAACGGCTGCGCGTCGGTGCGACTGACTGGAGCCGCGTCGCGCAGTGCGTCGTGCCCGGCTTCGTCATCGGCTACGGCCTCGTGTCCGCGGTCTTCGCGCTCTTCACCCTCGGGGGCCCGGCGACGCCCGGTGTCGCCGCGGTCGTGGGGTCGCTGCTCGTGCCGCTCGCGGCGCTCGGCTTCGTCATGCTCCGGCCCGACGACGAGACCGCGCCGGCGTTCGTGCGCACGTGGTTCCGGCGCGGCCCGACGTGGCTGCCGACGGTGTGGCGCACCGGCTGGCGCGGGGCGGGCGTGCTGCTCGCCCTCGGGTTCGTCGTCGTCGTCGTGAGACTCGTCGCGTCGTGGTCGGCCGTCGCCGACATCCAGGACCAGTACGGCGCCAACCTCGGGGCGATCGCCATCATCGCGCTCGCCCAGGTCGCCCTCCTCGGCAACGCGGCCACGTGGGCGCTCTCGTTCCTCGCGGGCCCGGGCTTCCAGGTCGCCCTCGGCTCGACGATCTCCGCCGGAGCCGCCCAACCCGGGCTGCTGCCGCTCGTGCCCGTGCTCGGTGCGCTGCCGCAGGCCAGCGACTACCCGGCGACGATGTATGCCGTCGTGCTGGCTCCGGTGCTCGTCGGCGTGTGGCTCGGTCGTCGGGTCGACGCCGAGCTGGAGTTCTTCGGCAACGTGCGGGCCCGGTTGTCGGCCACGGCCGTGGCGGCGCTCGTCGCGGTCGCGGTCGTCGTCGTCCTGACCGCTCTCGGCAACGGTGCGGTCGGCGTCGACCGGCTCTCGGCCGTCGGGGCCCACCTCTGGTCGTTCGCGGCGGCCCTGACGGCCGAGGTCGTCGGGGGTGCGCTGCTCTTCACGGGCGTGCTCGTGCTCCGTGACCGTCGCGCCGAGCAGCGTGAGCGCGAGCACCAGTCGGGGGTCGCGACGCAGGCGGGTGCGGACGCGGAGACCTCAGCCCCCGATGCGGACTGACGGGGAGTGTCGACGGGACTGACGTGGGCTGACGCGGGACGGTCGGGGTGGCCTCAGCGGGCGACGAGGCCGATCATCCCGGCGTCCTTCAGCGGCGCGCAGTCGCCCTCGGCGATGCTCGTCTGCGCCCGGGCGACGCACTCCTCGTAGGCCTGGACCGAGTCGTAGAAGACGACCTGGAGCGCCAGGGACGACAGCAGCATGCCGGAGATCACGAGCGTCACGACGGGCCAGATCTTCTCCTTGCCGCCGCGCGCCGACAGGAAGCGGAGCAGGCGCACGGTCAGCACGATCGCGAGCACGAGCGGCAGCACGGCGACGAAGCGCTTCGGCAGCGGGAGGTACATCGCCACGAGGCCGAGCAGCACGAGGAGCGCGATGGGCAGGGTGCGCTTGGCCTTCTCACGGGCGAACGCGATCTCCTGCTCCTGCTGCGGCTCGGTCATGTGGTCCATCCTCGCCCATCGCGAGCGGGCGCAGGAGGGCGGGAGCCGTCCGGACTGGCACTGCCCCGGCGCCCGAGCGCCCACACCCCCTCTCCAAGCCGCTGGCACTGCCCCATCTGACGATTCGTCGATGGAACGGGTGCGCGGCCTGCCATGCTGAGTCGGCGGGGGTGCACTCGGCAGAGGAGCCCAACCGTGATGAGCCGATTCTCGCGAATGGTGGCCGTGTTCGGCCTCGTCACAGCCTCAGGCCTCACGGTCGCCACGGTGACGCCCTCACCTTCCGCCGCGGCCGCCGAACCACCGGCCCCACCACCGATCATCAAGCTCTTCGACCTGGTGCAGGATCCGGTCTTGCACATTCCGCTGCCCCAGCCGTACCCGGCTGAGACCCAGGCGGCGCTCACGGCCTTCGAGACGAAGGCGGTCGCCGAGGTGCTCCAGAACAAGTCGCTCCCACCGAGCGACGAGCTGAGCGTCCGGGCGCTCGCCCGCGACGACATCCGCACCCAGCTCTGGGCCGACCTCGGGGTGATCATGCTCAAGCCGGCGGCGAGCAGAACGGCGACGGAGGGACTCGTCCACGCGTGGTTCTCGGCCAAGGTGCGACGCACGCAGATCGGCGCTGCGAAGGCTGCCGTGGGTGAGTACGTCAAGTGGTCAGGACTCACCGAGAGCACGTACACGAAGACCGACACGTACGCCCCCCAGCCGCGGAACGGCTCCGACGGCTACTGCAACTACCACCCGCCGGGCCGGTACGACACCACGGCCGAGTACAACGGACGAGGGACGACGATCTGCACCGAGTCAGGGCTCACGATCTTCAGCTTCCTCGTCTTCTCCCCACCCCGGCCGACCTATGACCAGTTCGTGAAGTACGGGCAGTACCTCCAGCTGGAGGCGCTGTCACAGGGAGTCACGAACGCGTGGAACCCACTGACGTACAACGACTTCACCGTTCATGCGGGGCAGGTGTCCGCACTTGTGGGGATGGGTGTCTCCTTGGCCGCCAGCGGAGCCGCGATCCCCATCGCGCGGGCATTGGCCGTCCCGTTGGGACCGGACAACCTCTTCGTGACCAAGCTGTTCCCGTTCGCGGCCCGGGCGAAGTTCGTCGCCAGCCCCGCACTGCAGGGGGCCGAGGCCACGATCAAGATCGCAGAGGCTGCCGCCGCCGACGCGCAGGCATTGCGCTCGTTCGCGGCGCTCAGGGCTGCCAACTCCCTCAAGGCTGGGGCCGTGACCGCCATCGCCGATGCGGAGACAGCGGCTCGCGCTACTGAGGCGGCTGCGATGGCTGAGGCCCGGCTGACGGCCGGGATCAAGGTCTTCGGTGCCATCACGTCGGTGGTGGGCGCCATCGTCGACATCGTGGTCACCACCACCGTCGCATCGATCCAGATCAACAGCGACCTCGAGGCGCCGAAGAAGCTGGCCGAGCTGCTCACGAAGGCGGAGGGGACCCCTGATCTGGCTGCACTGATGAAGCAGGCTGATGCCTACCCGGGAATGATGGCCACCTTCCTCAACGAGACCTTCCCCG
The DNA here is from genome assembly GCF_052113925.1 of Terrabacter sp. RAF57. NCBI lineage: Bacteria > Bacillati > Actinomycetota > Actinomycetes > Micrococcales > Intrasporangiaceae > Terrabacter > Terrabacter sp. RAF57. Next base: position 206,898 of record NZ_JBFRDT010000011.1, read on the forward strand.
AGCCCGAGTGGGGCTGCAGCGGTTTCATCCAGGTCGGCGTCGAGCTGCATGAGTGCGCGAACGCGCCTGCCACGGGAAGCGAGGGCAACGCGCCTGCGTGGACCGAGGCGGAGCCGCAGTTCCTCAACGGTGTCGCGTCCGGTGGGTCCGTGACGAGCTGGGGCCAGACGCCGAGAATCTCCGTGGACCTGCCCGATGACGAGGGATCTCTCTGGGTCCGACCGCATGGAGAGGGCTGGTGGATCCTGCAGCAGGTTCTTCCCGACGGCACGGTGACACCGGAATGGCAGTCCACGTGGTTCCCGTTCCGCGGGCCTGGTGGTGAGACCTACATCGCCGAGCGCACCCAGAACGCGACGGGCAAGTACCTGTTCAACATCGCCCCGGTCGGCGACACGGCGCTGGACACCTCGTGCTATCCCGGAGGCGGCGCCATCGCGCCGAGCGGGATGTCATGGATGTCGTGCCTCCGGGACGACATCACGTACGTCGACGGTCAGGGGCGCACCGCCAACGTGCTCGAGATGGTCCACGGCACACCGCCGGACCCCGCAGCCCCGGTGGCTCCGCCGCAGGTCCGGCTCGATGGGCCGTGGGAGGCGCCGCAAGGAGTGCCGGTCACCTTCACCGCGTCTGTGCTCGACGACTCCGGCCCGCTGACCTACGAGTGGCTCTACACGTGCCCGGGCGCCCCCGGCGGGTTCTGCATCGTTCCCGGCTCGCCCACGCTCGTCCTGGCGTTCGAGCAGAGCGGGCCCAGCCACGTGGGTGTCAAGGTCACCAACGCTGCAGGGCAGATCGCCTCGGACACACGCTCGTTCACGGTGTCCGAGCCGACGAACGCGATCGAGTTCGCACCCCCGGCCGACATGCAGTTCAGCAAGAGCAACATCTACGGACGGCCTTTCGAGACGCAGGGCATCCGTGCCTCGGCGACGTCTCAGCTTCCCGTCACGTTCGCCGTGGACCCCGGCTCCCAGAGCGTGTGCCAGCTCGACTCCGGCACCGTCACCGCGACCGGGGTGGGCACGTGCAGCATCACGGCCTCGCAGGCAGGGGACGGTGTCTTCCCGGCGGCGACCCCGGTCAGCAGGGCGTTCCAGGTCAGGCCGAGCGCGTTCCTCATCACCGTGAGCGACGGACCACTGCAGTACTCGGACCCGGCGCCTTCGCTGTCACCCTTCATCCCTGAACCCCTCGCCCTCGACGGGATCACAGGCACGCTCTCCGGATGCGAGCGGCTCATCGGTCTCGTCTCTGCGACCGGGGAGGTCACGGCGGAGCCGGGCAGCTACCCGCTGAACGGCTGCGGCGGCTACTCGAGCGACCACTACGTCCTGGGCTACAGCGGGGCCACCACCGTCACCCCGGAGGACGCCACGCTGACCAGCACCACCCGAGCGGTGACCGCGCCCGGGCTCGCCGTCATGACGGCCACGTTGGGTCAGGTGGACGACGGCCACCCGGGCGACATCACCCGGGCCCGTGTGGACTTCCAGCTCTTCCGCTCTGCCAACCAGACGGATAGGCCGGACATCCAGGTGGTCAACCAGGCAGTGAACGCGGACGGGCTGGTGGCACGGACGCTCGAGGGTCTCCCGGCCGACACGTACCGTCTCGTCATCCGCACCACGCCGAACGCGGTGTTCGCGGCGACCGCCTCCGAGCAGAGCCTGGTCGTCGAGGCGGCCGTGGCGCCCTCCCTGGGCCTCGTCCCGGCGAACACCACGGTGACCGCCGGCGAGTCGGTGACCTTCGCCTCGAGCGCGACGGGCAACCCGGCCCCGACCGCACAGTGGTACCGCGTCACGGCGGGACCGACCTTCACGGCGATCCCCGATGCCACCAGCCCGAGCCTCACGCTGCCGGCAGTGACGTACGCCCAGAACGGTGAGCAGTACGTCGTCAGGTACACCAACGCGACCGGGACGGCGAACTCGGGCATCGTCACGCTGACGGTCCTTCCGGCTGCGCCCCGTGTCGTGACCTCACCCAGCAGCACCAACGGTCTCGCTGGAGGCACGGCGACCTTCATGGCTGCGGCTTCCGGTGACCCCCAACCGAACGTGCAGTGGTCGAGCTCGGGCGACGGAGGCGTGACGTGGACGCAGATCGCCGGCGCCACGACCGCCCGGCTGACTCTCACCGACCTCCGGTCGTCCCAGTCCGGGACGCGGTACCGCGCCGAGTTCACCAACGTCGGCGGCTCCGCCGTGACCGGTGTGGCCGTGCTCACCGTGCTGACCCAGGCGCCGCGCGTCACGTCGGACCCACAGGACGTCACCATGAGGTCAGGCGCGACCGCGACGTTCACGGCCGCGGCGAGCGGGGCACCCGCACCCACTGTGACGTGGCAGAGGTCGAGGGACCGCGGCCGCACCTGGGTGACGATCGCGGGCGCCGACTCCAGGCGGCTCGTCGTCGCCGGCGTCACGCCAGCTGTCACGGGAACCCGGTACCGCGCCGTGTTCACCAACGAGGCAGGTGTCGCCGCCAGCCGGGCGGCCACGCTCACGGTGCGACCCCGGTGAGGGGGGATCGGCCTCCGTAGGGCCCCCTAGACTCGCGCCATGACGAACGCCGCTGCCCGCCGATCGACGTGGACTGACGGTGGTGCCGCCGGTGACCCGGTGCCCGTCGTCGTCCTCGTCTCCGGCTCCGGCACCCTGCTCCAGGCGCTCGTCGACGCCTCGGCCGACCCGGACTACGGCGTGCGGATCGCCGCGGTGGGGGCCGACCGCCCGTGCACGGGGCTCGAGCGGGCCGAGCGGGCCGGCATACCGACGTTCCTCGTGCGGCCCGCCGACTTCGAGGACCGAGCCGCCTGGGACGGCGCCCTCGCCGAGCAGGTCGCCGCGGCCGGACCGCGTTTCGTCGTGACGGCAGGCTTCATGCGGATCCTCGGACGGGCGACCCTCGGGGCGCAGCCCGTCGTCAACACCCACCCCGCCCTGCTGCCGAGCTTCCCCGGCGCCCACGGTGTGCGCGACGCCCTCGCCTACGGCGTCAAGGTGACCGGCACGACGTGTCACGTCGTCGACGCGGGCGTCGACACCGGTCCGATCATCGAGCAGCGGGTCGTGGCGGTCGAGGACGACGACACGGAGGAGAGCCTGCACGAGCGGATCAAGGTCCAGGAGCGAGACCTGCTCGTCGACGTCGTGAGCCGACTGGCGCGTGAGGGCTTCGCCGTCGAAGGACGACGAGTTCGGATCGGGCGGCCCTGACCGCTACGCTGGTCGCACACGACTGGCGCGGGTGGGACACCACCGGGGAGTGACGTCGGGAGCATCGACCGCCTGGGTGCCTCGCGAGAACGGATGCCGTCTGGTCAGACCGACCGGATGCGCCGCGACCGATGTCACCGAACCAGGAGTGCACCCCATGACTGCTGCCCCGTCCGCCGCGCCGTCCACCGACACCGACGGCCGCCGCCCGATCAAGCGGGCCCTCGTCTCCGTCTACGACAAGACCGGTCTCGACGAGCTGGCCCGGGCCCTCGACGCCGCCGGGGTCGCCATCGTCTCGACCGGCTCGACGGCGAAGACCATCGCCGCCGCGGGGGTGCCCGTGACGCAGGTCGAGGAGCTGACCGGCTTCCCCGAGTGCCTCGACGGCCGGGTCAAGACGCTGCACCCCAAGGTGCACGCCGGCATCCTGGCCGACACGCGCAACCCGGACCACGTCCAGCAGCTCGCCGACCTCGGCGTCGAGGCCTTCGACCTCGTCGTCGTCAACCTCTACCCGTTCCGCGAGACCGTCGCGTCGGGTGCGAGCGAGGACGAGTGCGTCGAGCAGATCGACATCGGCGGCCCGTCGATGGTGCGCGCCTCGGCCAAGAACCACGCGAGCGTCGCCATCGTGACGAGCCCCACGGCATACGCCCGCGTCACGGAGGCCGTGACGGCCGGAGGCTTCACGCTGACCGAGCGCCGCCGCCTCGCCGCCGAGGCGTTCGTGCACACGGCGAGCTACGACAACGCCGTCGCGAACTGGATGGGCAACGTCGTCGCCGACACGAGCGACGGCACCGGCTTCCCGGCCTGGACGGGTGCGACGTTCGACCGCTCGGCAGCGCTCCGCTACGGCGAGAACCCGCACCAGAGCGCCGCGCTCTACCGCCACTGGCGCCCGGGCGTGGCCAGCGCGGAGCAACTGCACGGCAAGGAGATGTCCTACAACAACTACGTGGACACCGACGCCGCCGTGCGGGCCGCGCACGACCACGGCGACCAGCCGACCGTCGCGATCATCAAGCACGCCAACCCGTGCGGCATCGCCGTCGGCGGCAGCATCGAGGAGGCCTACGAGCGGGCCAACGCGACCGACCCCGTGAGCGCCTACGGCGGCATCATCGCGGCCAACCGCACCGTCACGGCGGCGATGGCGGCGGCCGCCAAGCCGGTCTTCACCGAGGTCATCATCGCGCCCGACTACGAGCCCGAGGCCCTCGAGATCCTCACGGCCAAGAAGAACCTCCGTGTCCTGCGCCTGCCCGCCGGGATGGCGCAGGCAGCCGACCCGATCGAGACGCGCGCCATCAGCGGTGGCCTGCTCGTGCAGACCGTCGACAAGGTCGACGCCGTCGTGCGCGGCGAGGGCGAGGCCGTGACCGGTGGCGACGACGCCGCGAACTGGCGGCTGGTCGCGGGTGAGGTCGCGGACGAGGCGACGATCGCCGACCTACAGTTCGCCTGGCGCGCGATCCGCGCCGTGAAGTCCAACGCGATCCTGCTCGCCAAGGACGGCGCTGCGGTCGGCGTCGGGATGGGCCAGGTCAACCGGGTCGACTCGTGCTACCTCGCCGTGCGCCGCGCGGGGGAGGAGCGGGCCCGTGGCTCCGTCGCCGCGTCCGACGCGTTCTTCCCGTTCGCCGACGGACTGCAGATCCTGCTCGACGCGGGCGTGCGCGCCGTCGTCGCGCCCGGTGGCTCGATCCGCGACGAGGAGATCATCGAGGCGGCCAAGGCCGCCGGCGTGACGATGTACTTCACGGGGACACGCCACTTCGCCCACTGACACCGTCGAGAGGCCACGTCCGGCCCCTCTCGGAACGTCGAAAGGCCAGTTCTCCCCACGGGGAACTGGCCTTTCGACTGCGCCCACCGGGCCACAGGTGGCCTCGACGGTGGTGGCGGCGCGTCAGCGGTTCAGCGGGTCCAGCGGTAGCCGGTGGGCTCGCCCTCGCCGAGGTCGACGATCGCGGCGACCGGGCCGCCGCCGTCAGGGCCCTGGTGGGCAGCCGACACGGACACGAAGACGGCCGGGTCGCCGGTGACCGAGGCGGTGACGCCGCCGACGGCCGACTTGATCTGGCGGTGCCAGTGCACGTCGGAGTCATCGAGCATCGCGTTGCGTCGACCGTGCACGGTGCCGTCCTGGCTCACCTCGCACTTGAGGAAGACGTTGACGAGGCGGCCCTGGATGTCGCTGCTGTGCGGACGCTCCGGCAGGTCGAGCCCAGCGTCCTTGATCGCGCCCCACACGCCGTCGGCGTCGAGCGCGTCCTGCATGACCGAGTGGCCGATGCGGTAGCGGCCACCGATGCCCTTGGTGTTGCCGACGACGACGACCTGCGCCTGGTCGAGCTCGACGCCCGAGCTGCACGAGGCGACGGACGAGAAGAGCGACCGGTCGTGCATGATGTCGGCGTCGGTCGGCATCTCGATCTCACCGAGGGCGACGGCGATGCCGAGGCCGGTCGTGCCGTTGGAGAGGTCCATCGACTCGTGCGTGTGCTCGGTCCAGACCTGGTGCCCGCGCGACTTCGCGTCGCGGATCGTGTGGATCGTCAGCAGCGGTGTCTTGGTCTGGACGTAGTGGACGTCGGCCGGGTCGGTGATGCCGGCGCGCTCCATGGCGACCTTCACGGCGTCGGCGACCTTCTCGACCATCGCGACGTAGCCGATCTCCTCGGGCTTGATCGGCTCGCTCATCGCGAAGCCGACGGTCAGCCGGGGTTCGTCGGACTGCTCGGCCCGGTCGGCCGGGACGGTGGCGAAGATCGTCGCGTGCGGGCTGATGATGCCGTCCGTGCCGCCGGACCACACGATCGGGACCTGCTTGACCTGGTCGGCCGGAGCGCCCTTCTCGACGAGGACCTCGCGGAAGGCGCGGTCGGCGATGATCCGCGTGTAGTCGTTGACGCCCCCGTTGCCCTCGGTCTTGCCGATGATGGCGACGACACGGCTCGCCTCCATGACACCGTCGTCGATGAGCGTGGCGAGCTCCGACGCGTCGGCGACCGAGTGGATGGGGACCTTGCGCACCTCAATGGCTTCGGGCACGTGAATCACCTTTCTCTTTCAGGGTTTTCGATGACGGTGCCGACGTGGCCGTCGACGGCGGTGGCGAGCTGGTCGAGGGCCGTGATGATCGATCGCGAGCCGCCCGAGCGGACGAAGCGCAGGGCGGCCTCGACCTTGGGGCCCATCGAGCCGGACGCGAAGTGGCCGGCGGCGGCATACGCCTCCATCTGCTCGAGCGTGACGCGCCCGATGTCGTGGGCCTCGGGGGTGCCCCAGCCGGCGACCGCGTGCGCGACGTCGGTGGCGATGACGAGGACGTCGGCGTCGACGGCGCGCGCGAGCAGCGCTGCCGTGAGGTCCTTGTCGATGACGGCCTCGACGCCGTGGACGCTGCCGTCGGCGGCACGGACGACGGGGATGCCCCCGCCGCCGGCCGTCACGACGACGTAGCCGGCGGCGAGGAGCGTGTGGAGCGTGTGCGTCTCGAGGACCTCGACGGGCTCGGGCGAGGCGACGACGCGGCGCCAGCCCTTCTCGCCGCGGTCCTCCCAGCGCTCGCCGTGGTCGATGAGCGTCTGCGCCTGGTCGCGCGGCAGGAAGCGTCCGATCGGCTTCGTCGGGTGCGTGAAGCCGCGGTCGTCGGCGTCGACGAGCGTGCGGGTGATGATCGCGGCGACGCGACGCTCGACGCCACGGACGGCGAAGGCGGCCTCGAGGGTGTCGAGCAGCGTGAAGCCGATCGTCCCCTGGGTCTGCGCGCCGCACCAGTCGAGCGGCACCGGCGGCACGACGCTCGCGGCGAGCTCGTTCTTGACGAGGAGGTTGCCGACCTGGGGTCCGTTGCCGTGGGTGATGACGACCTCGTGCCCGGCGGCGACGAGCTCGGCGAGGTGGTGGCTCGCGGTGGCGATGGCCTCCCGCTGGGCCTGGGGAGCCGCGCTGCCGTCGGGCCCGGTCATGGCGTTGCCGCCCAGCGCCACGAGCACCCTCACGGCGCGTCCTCGGTCGTCATGGCGTGAGCCTAGGGAGCGCGGACGAGCGGGCGCGTTGTCACCTCCTGCCCAACGCGACCCCCGACATTGGCAGATGTATGCCGTCGGGTGCGGCGCGCGACCGTGCCGCGCGCGAGCGTGCCGAGCCGGCGGGTGGGCGCCGTCACGAACCACGCCCGGCATACCGGTCGGGCGGGTACGAGGAACATAATGTCCGAGGGGGCGCCGTCCGGGGCGCCACCGACCGAACCGAGAGGTGGGGGACCGTGGGAGTCGGAGTCCTGCTCGCCGTCGTGGGGGCCATCCTGACCTTCGCGGTGCGGGCCAACACGTCCGTCATCAGCCTGCCCATCGTCGGCGTCATCCTCATGATCGCGGGCGCGGCGCTCATCTGGCACGGGAGCAAGGGCACCCGCCGCAAGCGCATCATCACCCGCGAGGAGCGCCCGAGCGGCGCGACGACCCCGACCAACACCGTGCGACAGACGATCGAGGAACGCGACATCGACTGAGCCGCGGCCGGTCTGGCGGCCGCTCAGGTGTGGGTGATGACGTCGGCCCACGAGCGCGGCTCGCGGCCGAGCAGCCGGCGCAGGGCGGCGGCCTCGCCCACGAGACCGCCGCGGTCGTAGGAGCCGAACATCGCCAGCAGGTCGTCGCGCGCCTGGGGCGCGAGCGAGGCGCCGGGTCCGGCGACCCACTCCGCGACCTCGACGCGGACGACCTCGACGGGGTGCCCGAGCACGTCGGCGGCGACGTGCGCCTGCTCGCGCACCGAGAGCACCTCGGGCCCCGCGAGGTCGTAGGTGACGCCCTCGTGCCCGGGGCGGGTCAGCACCGTCGCAGCGACCTCGGCCACGTCGTCGAGGTCGACGTTCGTGAACGGGGTCTCGAGCGAGTAGGGGACCGCGAGCCGGCCCGCGTGGGCGGCGTCGAGGAGGTTCTGGTGGTATGCCGCCGGGCGGAGCACCGTGGCCCCCGGCAGGTGGGTGCGCACGACCTTCTCGGCCTCCGCCTTGCGCAGATGGTGCGGCATCGACGGGTCGTGCGGGTGCAGCACCGAGTGGAAGACGAATCGGGCCACGCCTGCCCGCACGGCAGCACCGGCGACGCGGTCGGCGATGGCGACCTCGTCGGGGTGGACGTTGGGCGCCAGGTGATAGACCCCGTCGACCCCGTCGACGGCGTCGTCGAGACCGAGCCCGGAGTCGAGGTCAACGACCGAGATCGACCGGGCCCCAGCGGCATACGCTGTCTCGGCCCGTTCCGGCGATCGCACGGCAGCGCGCACGGTGACGCCGTGTGACGTGAGGGAGCGCGTGACGGCGCGGCCGGTCTTGCCGGCCGCGCCGATCACGAGGACCGTCGTCACGGTCAGACCCAGTCGACATCCGCCGCAGTCTGTCCCGCGGCGAGCGTCGCGTAGCCGGGGCCGCGGTCGAAGAAGGGCTGCTCGGCCGCACGGTCGCCGCGCAGCTGCTCGCGCAAGGCATCCGAGGCGTCGGCGTCGATGACGGGCTCGTCGAGGTCGCCGGTCGCGACGACGCCGTAGTCGCGGCGCGCGCCCTCGAAGGAGACCTTGCCCCAGCGCAGGTCGCGCTCGACCTCGGCGTAGGGCCGGTCGAGCGGGTCGCCCCAGCCGCCGCCACCCGTGGTGCGGATGCGGATGACCTGGCCGGCCTTGACGACCTCGGCGTCGGCGAGGGCGTCGACGGTGCGCTCCTCCGGACCGCCCACGTCGACGGTGACCTCGAAGGGACGACCGGCCTTGCCGCCCTTGACGCCCCAGCAGGCGAGGATCGACCGGTCGGCGATCGACATGAAGTGGGCGTCCTTGAGCATCCGGATGTGCTTCTCGTAGCCGAGGCCACCGCGGTGCCGCCCCGCGCCGCCGGAGTCGACGGCGAGGCCGAGCCGCTCGACGATGAACGGGAACCGGCTCTCGGTGAACTCGGTCGGCAGGTTGCGGCTGTCGGGCACGACGTGGATCGTGTCCTCGCCGTCGGCGTAGTAGCGCCCACCGGAGCCGCCACCGAGCACCTCACGCATGAGGTAGTCGTTGCCGTCGCGGTCCTTGCCGTAGACGCCGGTGTAGCGGATCGTCTCCTGGTCGGCCGGCATCTTGCCGTCGACGGCCTTGGCGACGACGCCGGCGAGGACGCCGAGCAGGCGCAGGATGACGAAGGTGCGGGCGTTCGTCGGCGCGGGGTAGATCGGCGTGAGGAGCGTGCCCTTCTCAGGGAACTTCATCTCGATGAGCGGCACGATGCCCTCGTTGACGTCAAGCTCGGCCATCCGCTCGGGGGTGTCGGCGAGGTTGCGCAGGATGGGCGCGAGCCACTTCTTGAGGAAGTTGCCGCCGACGTAGTCGCCGCAGTGGTTGATCGGGCCCTTGGCCTGCGGTGCCGTGCCGGTGAAGTCGATGATCAGCTTGGGGCCGCCGTCACCGGGGCCGGGGCCGCCGGTCGACTGCTTGGTCAGGGTGATCCGCTGCGTGTGCAGCTTCGGCTCGTCGACCCCGTCGTGCTCGGCGTAGTCCTCCCAGACGTACGTGCCGTCGGGGATCTTGCTGAGGATCTCGCGGCGGTAGGTCTCGGTCGTCTTGTCGAGGATCGCGTCGAAGGCGGCCTCGATCGTGTCCCGGCCGTAGCGCTCGAAGAGCTCGCCGAGGCGACGGGCTCCCATGAGGCAGGCCGAGCACTCGGCGTCGAGGTCCGCAGCGAGGCTGTCGGGCATGCGGCTGTTGCGCGTCATGATGCGCAGGGCCGCCTGGTTCGGAACTCCCTTGTCCCACAGCTTGATCGGCGGGACCGAGAGGCCTTCCTCGAAGACCGTCTGTGCGTTGCTCGGCATCGAGCCGGGGACGGCGCCACCGATGTCGTCGTGGTGGCCGAACGCCTGGACGAACGCGACGACCTCTCCGCCGGAGAAGACCGGCACGGTGACGCAGAGGTCCGGGAGGTGGCCGATGCCGCCCTCCGACTCGTAGACGTCGTTGTGGAAGAAGACATCGCCCTCGCTCATCTCGTCGAGCGGGAAGTCGCGCGCGATGGGGTGCACGAGCGCGCTGTACGAGCGACCCGTCAGCTTGCGCAGCTGGCGGTCGTGGATGCCGGCGCGGAAGTCGTGGGCGTCGCGGATCATGGGGGAGCGTGACGTGCGGGCGATGGCCGTCTCGACCTCCATCTCGACGCTCGCGAGCGTGCCCTCGACGATCTCGACGAGGATCGGGTCGACCGTCGTGCCCTCGGGCGTCAGGCGGTTGCCGTGCTCGTATGCGGTGGGGAGCCCCGCAGGGTTCACCGCCGCGCCGTCGTGGGCGGCCGAGGCGTCAGGGTGCTGCGACCCCGTGGCGGCGTCGACGGGGGCGAGCCGGGTGGCCGCGGTCTGGCAGGAGAAGCACATGTCAGGCCTCCGGGGTGGTCGTCGAGGAGGTTGTCGGCGCGGCGGTGGACCGGGTGATGACGAGGTTGCCGAGCGTGTCGACACGGACGGCGAAGCCGGGGTGCACCGGGACCGTCGATCCGAACTCCTCGATGACCGCGGGGCCCTCGACCGTGTCGCCGGCGAGCAGGTCGGGTCGCCACCAGACGTCCGTGTCGACGTAGCCGGCGTCGGCGTCGAAGCAGACCGGGCGCACGCTGCGCTGGGCCCGCTCGCGGACGTCGGCCGCGCCCTCCGACGGCGCGAGGTCACGCAGCTCCGGGCGCGTGATGGGGCCGACACCCGTGACGCGGAGGTTGACCCACTCGACCTGCTGCGTCGGGTCGTTCCGGAAGTCGTAGCCGTAGAGCGCGCGGTGCTCGTCGTGGAAGCGCGAGGCGACGCCCGCGGCATACGCCTCGTCGACGTCTCCCTCGGGCGCGGCGACACGGACCTCGTAGGCCTGGCCGAAGTAGCGCAGGTCGACGGTGCGCGTGTAGCGGTGGCTCTCGCGCGCGAAGCCCTCGCCGTCGAGGGCGCTCGCGGCCTTCGCAGTGAGGTCGTCGAACGTCTTCTGCACGGCGGCGTGGTCGAGCGCGTGGTGACGTGCGACGGACGTCTGGACGTAGTCGTTCTTGACGTCGACGGTGAGCAGGCCGAAGGCGGAGACGTTGCCGGGGTTCTGCGGGACGACGACGCCGGCGAGGCCGAGGATGTCGACGAGGCGGCAGGCGAGCAGCGATCCCGAGCCACCGAACGTCGCGAGCATGAAGTCGCGCACGTCGAGACCGCGCTTGACCGACACCTGGCGCAGCGCGTTGGCCTGGTTCCACGCGGAGATCTCGAGGATGCCGGTCGCGCAGCGCTCGAAGTCGAGGCCCAGGTGGTCCGCGAGTGCGGCGACGCCGGTGCGGGCCGCCTCGACGTCGAGGGGGATCTCGCCGCCGAGCAGGTGCGGGGGGATGCGTCCGAGCGTCACGTGGGCGTCGGTGATCGTCGGCTCGGTGCCGCCCTTGGCGTAGCAGAGGGGGCCGGGGTCGGCGCCCGCGGACTGCGGGCCGACCTTGAGCGAGCCCTCGGGGGAGATCCACGCGATCGAGCCGCCGCCCGCCCCGACGGTGACGACGTCGATCATCGGGATCTTGCTCGGGTAGGCGCCGACCGTGCCCTCGGTCGTCAGGGTCGGCTCGCCCGCGAGGACGACGGACACGTCGGTCGAGGTGCCGCCGCCGTCGCAGGTGAGGACCTTGTCGAAGCCGGCCCGGCCGGCGATGAGGCCGGCGCCGAGCGCCCCGGCGGCCGGACCCGAGAGGACCGTCGTGATCGGCTGGTGCACGACCTCGTCGGCCGAGAGCACGCCGCCGTTGGACTTCATGATGTAGAAGGGCAGCTTCTCGGTGCTGCCGACGAACTCGTCGAGCCGGTGGTGGATGTTCGCGACGTAGCGGGACACGTTGGGCTTGACCGCGGCGTCGACGAGGGTCGTCATCGACCGCTCGTACTCGCGGTACTCGCGCAGCACCTCCGAGCTGATCGACACGACGGCGTCCGGGTGCTCGCGACGGAGCACCTCACGCATCGCGAGCTCGTGGCTGTCGTCGGCGTAGGAGTGCAGGAAGCAGACGCCGATCGTCGTGATGCCGCGCTCCTTGAACCAGCGGGCGACCGTGACGGCGCGCTCCTCGTCGAACGGGCGGATCTCGTTGCCCTCGAAGTCGAAGCGGCCCCCGACCGTCTTGACGTAGTCGGCCGGCACGATGCGGGGCGGCTTGACCCAGAAGTAGGAGTTGCCGTAGCCGTCGGGGACCGCCTGGCGGGCGATCTCGAGGATGAACTCGTAGCCCTCCGTCGTGATGAAGCCGAGCGCCTCGACCTTGCCCTCGAGGAGCTTGTTCGTCGCGACGGTCGTGCCGTGCGAGACGGCGCTGATGTCGTCACCGCTCGCGTCCATGAGGTCGAGGACCTTGCGGACGCCGGCGAGGAAGCCGTCGGCAGGGTTGCTCGGCGTCGAGGGCGTCTTCGTCGTGACGAGCTCGCCCGAGTCCTCGTCGAGCGCGACGACGTCGGTGAACGTGCCACCGGTGTCGATGCCGATGCGGATCCGGCGGCGTGCGGAGGTGCCTGCTGTCATGGTGAGGATTCAACCGGCGGGACGCCTCCCGGGGCGTTGGCACATGCTGCCAACACCTGCCCGGTTCCGCGCCAACCCTCGCCAGAACCGACCTGACGGCCGCGTCGATGTCGAGGACGAGCCGTCCGCTCCGTCCCCCGGGTGAGCGTGCCACGCTGGCACGACCCGACGAAGGAGCGAGTGAGACATGGCGAAGTACCTCATCGGCGTGGACTTCCAGGCCGGCGACGACCCGGCCCCGATGTCCGACTGGACCCCGGCGGAGGTCCAGGCCCACCTCGACTACTACGAGAGGCTTGTCGGCGAGCTCGAGGCCAACGGCGAGCTCGTCTCGTCGACGATCCTCACGGGCCCCGACCTCGCCAAGATCGTCCGGTACGACGGTGCGGCGCCGGTCGTCACCGACGGACCGTTCCAGGAGTTCAAGGAGTGGCTCGCCGGCTTCCAGGTCGTCGAGGTCGACTCGGAGGAGCGCGCCCTCGAGATCGCGTCGCTCATGTCGGCGGTGCCGGGGCGCGGTGGCGTGCCCACCCGGCAGCCGATCCACGTGCGCCAGGTCATGGAGGAGGCGCCCGCGAACACCGACGAGATGGACGCCTTCCTGCGCACCGCGGGCGGCACCCGCTGACCTCTGCACCCGCCGTCGACGACCTGCTGCGCGCGCTCGCGCCGCAGGTCGTCGGCATCGTCAGCCGCCGGTTCGGCGACTTCGACTCCGCCGAGGACGCCGTCCAGGAGGCCTTGCTCGTCGCAGCCCGGCGCTGGCCCGTCGACGGGCTTCCGGACGAGCCGCGTGCCTGGCTCGTCACGACCGCCTCGCGGCGGCTCGTCGACCTGTGGCGCAGTGACGCGGCCCGGCGCGAGCGCGAGGCGCGCGTCATCGCCTGGGAGGTCCCGGCACACGACCCCGTCGACCACGACGACAGCCTCACGGTCCTCTTCCTCTGCTGCCACCCGTCGCTGACCCCGGCCTCGGCGATCGCGCTGACGCTGCGCGCCGTCGGCGGCCTGACGACCGCCGAGATCGCCAAGGCCTTCCTCGTGCCGGAGGCGACGATGGCGCAGCGGATCAGCCGCGCCAAGGCCACGGTCCGCGCCTCCGGCGCAGGCTTTCGTATGCCGTCCGGTGCTGACCGCGAGGAGCGTGTCCGCTCCGTGCTCCACGTCCTCTACCTCGTCTTCAACGAGGGCTATGCGAGCACCCACGGCGACAGGGTGCAGCGGACCTCGCTGTCCCGCGAGGCGATCCGCCTGACGCGGATGCTCGTCGACGGGTCTCCCGACCACCCCGAGGCCCTGGGTCTGCTGTCGCTCATGCTGCTGCTCGAGGCGCGCACCCCGGCGCGCAGCGACGCCGCGGGAGCGCTCGTGCCGTTGCCCGACCAAGACCGCTCGAGGTGGGACGTCTCGCTCGTGGCCGAGGGGCTCGACCTGCTCGGCCGGGCCATGACGCTCGGGGCCGTGGGGGAGTACCAGCTGCAGGCCGCCATCGCCGCGGTCCACGACCGGGCGCCAACCGCCGCGGACACCGACTGGGACGAGATCCTCTCGCTCTACGGGCTGCTCGAGCAGGTCACCGGCAACCCGGTGGTCACGCTCAACCGGGCCGTGGCGGTGGCCATGGCGCAGGGCCCGGAGGCTGCCCTCGCCGTCGTCGACGAGGTCGAGGACAGGCTCGGCACGACGCACCGCTGGCTCGCGGTGCGCGGGCAGCTGCTCGAGATGGCGGGCGACGCGGGCCCGGCTGCCGACCTGCTCGACCGCGCGGCGGCGACCGCGACGAACGAGGCGGAGCGTCAGCACCTCGCCGCCCGAGCCGCTCGACTGCGCTCGCCCCAGGCTTGAGCCACCGCGGCTGGGACCGGGTCGGCGGGCCTTCACTCGTCGGGGGTGATGCCGGCGGCGGGCAGTCGGACGCATGCTGGACACGGAACGAGTCGACGGAACGAGTCAACGGCGCCGGCCGCGCGGGTCACGGCGCACCGAGGCGTGAGGACGAGGCATGGACGAGACCACGGCAGGCGGGACGGACGAGACCGTCGTGCGCTATGAGCCGCTGACGGCCTCGGACCTCGCCGAGCTGGTGCTCGGTCTGGCCGCGGTCGGGGTCGAGACCGTCGGCCGCGTGGTCGGGGCGATCCGGCCACCGACGCTGGTCACGGCCGTCGTCAAGGCTCCGATGGCTGCGGCGCTGACCGGCCTGGGCTCCCGGCTTCGTCGCGCGGACTGGTCGCAGGAGCTGCTCCTTCGTGGGCACTCGCGACGGGGCGAGCTGGGTCGACGCGTCGAGGTGACGGCCCAACGGGTGGCCGCGGCCGTCGTCGAGGCCGTGCTCGACGTCGTGGACCTCACCGACATCGTCGTCGACCACGTCGACCTCGACGCGGTCGTGAGCACCGTGGACCTCGACCGTGCCGTCTCCCGGGTCGACATCGACGCGATCGTCTCCCGGGTCGACATCGACGCCATCGTCTCCCGGGTCGACGTCGACGCCATCGTCGAGCGGCTCGACATCGACGGGATCGTCGCCCGGGTGGACCTCGACCGGGCGGTGTCCAGGGTCGACATCGGGGCGGTCATCGAGCGGCTCGACATCGACGGGATCGTCGCCCGGGTGGACCTCGACCGTGCCGTCTCGGGTGTGGACATCGACGCGATCGTCGGCCGGGTCGACATCGACGCCATCGCCGCGCGCATCGACCTCGACGCGATCCTGGACCGGGTCGACGTCAACGCCGTCGCGCAGCGGCTGGACCTCGACGCCGTCGTGGGCAGACTCGATCTCATCGGCCTCGCCGAGTACGTCGTCGAGGAGATCGACCTCCCCGGCATCATCCAGAGCTCGTCCGGGGCCATGGCCTCAGAGGGGATGCGCGAGGTGCGCTGGCAGGGCGTCGGGGCCGACGAACGCGTCGCGCACGTCGTCGACCGCATGCTCCGGCGCAGGCCGAGGGCGCCGGGTCCGGGCCTCCCTGCCACCGAGATCACCACCCGACCCGTGATCCCCGGGTCAGCCGGATGAGCGGCGCGGCGTCATGACGTCACCGTCGCGCCCCGGCCGGGACCCGGTCTCGCGGATCGTCCTGCCCGGCCCGGCCCGTTCGGTCCAGGGGCACCGCGCCGGCATCGTCACGCGGGTGGCCGCCGGAGCCGTCGACCTCGTCGTCGCCCTCCTCGGCGTCGCCCTCATGTATGCCGCGTGGGCGGGCACGATCTTCCTGCTCGGTCCGCAGTCCTTCCACTTCCCCGACCCCGGCGGCCTGCGACTGCTCCTGCTCGTGCTCGGGCTGCTCACGGCATACCTCACCGTCGCGTGGGCCACGACGGGCCGCACCTTCGGCAACCGCCTGCTCGGCCTTCGGGTCGTCGACGACGGCGGGCGCACGATCGGTCTCGCGCGGGCCTTCCTGCGTGCCGCGGCGTGCGTCATGTTCCCGATCGTCCTCTTCTGGGTCGTCGTCAGCCGCGAGAACCGGTCGCTACCGGACATCCTGCTGCGCACGTCCGTCGTCTACGACTGGACGTCCAACGCAGGCCGGGGTCACGAGCCCACGTCGACCCCACGGGCGATCGTGCTGCCCCCGGAGGACTGAGCCCCGACGGCGCGTACCCACGTCGTCGGTTCGTCGCCGCCGGGTCGGCGCCGGGTCGGCGGCGGATCGGCGTCGGGGCGCCGCCGGAGGTCAGCCGGCCTCGCCGCGGTGGATCGGGGCGTGCGGGAACGACGTCTCGGCGACGCCCTCGAGCTCGGCCCGGTGGTTGCGGATGAGGTCGAGGTTGCGGTCGCGCAGGTGGTCGAACGCCTGCCCGACGTTGGACCCGGGGGTCAGCGAAGAGAGCGCGTCGGCCGGGTCGAGCCGGGCCGAGACCCAGCCCGGGTGCGTCGCAGCCTTGGCGACGACGTGGCCGATCGGCGTCACGATGTGCGAGTTGCCGAAGTAGAGCACACCCGCGGGGTCGGCACCGACGGCGTTGGCCCCGATGACGTAGACGTGGTTGTCGTAGGCCCGCGCGCGCGACGTGAGGTCCCAGATGTCGGCGGAGCGCAGCAGCGCCGACGGCCGGCAGATCACCTCGGCACCCTGGACCGCCTGGATGCGCGAGAGCTCGGGGTAGTCGCCGTCGAAGCAGATGATCATGCCGATGCGGCCGAGCTCGGTGTCGCACACCGTCACGGTGTCGCCCGGGGTGACCCAGCCGCCGCCGCTGACGATCTCGGAGCAGAACGGGTGCGTCTTGCGGTAGATCCCGAGGACCTCACCCGAGGGGCCGACGAGCACCGAGGAGTTGTAGACGACGCCACGCTCGGGCCCGCGCTCGTAGGTGCCGACGCAGACGTGCACGCCGAGCTCACGGGCCACGGCCTGGATCGGCTCGACCATCGGTCCGGGCAGCTCGGTGACGAGGTCCCAGAGCTCCTCCTTGGAGCAGCCCGGGGTGAAGCCCGTGGTCGCGGTCTCGGGGAGCACGACGAGCTCGGCCCCGGTGGCTGCGACACACTGCCGCGTCATGTCGACGCACGTGTCGACGTTGGCCCGGATGGTCTCGGCGCTGAGGGGGGCCGGGACGGGGGCGACCTGGACGGCCGCGGCGGTGAAGGCACGCATCGTCAGCTCCTCCGACCGATCGCCCAGCCGACGAGGACACCGACGAGAGCGACGGCCCCGCCGGTGACGACGCCGAGGGCGTACTCGCGCCCGGCGAACGACCCCGTGGGAGCCGGCCGACCGGCATACGACACCGGGGTGCCGGGCGCCGCAGCGCCAGCAGGTATGCCGGGTGCCGCGGTCGGCGTGAGGGCCGCGGGGGCGCTCGGGGTGGCGGGGCGGACGCCCGAGATGTCGGCGTCGACGGCCGAGAAGAACTGTCCCGCCATCTTCTTCGTGACGCCGGCGAGCATGCGCTGGCCGACGCCGCCGATGACGCCTCCCACGGACGCGTCCGCGTCGTAGGTCAGGTCGGTGCCACCGGCGCTCGACGGTGCGAGCCGCACGACGACGTCGGCGTCGACGGTGCCGGGCGCGCCCGCACCCGAGGCCTTCATGGTGAAGGATCCGGGGTGCTGCGGGTCGCGCAGGGACACCTCGCCGTCGTAGGTGCCCTTGATGGCGGCGACACCCGCCGTCACGGTCATGGCGTAGTGGTCGGGGCCGAGCTCGGTGAGGCGCTCGCAGCCCGGCAGGCAGCGCGCGAGCACGGCCGGGTCGTGGAAGGCGTCCCACACCTGCTGCGGGTCGGCCGCGAGGGTGGCGGATCCGGTGATCTTCATGCGGTCGGCTCCTTCGATGACGGGTGCGTCGTGCGGGTCGTGCGGTGCAGGGACGGGATCTCGCCGTCCGCGTGGCGGCGGCGCAGCTCCCAGAGGTCGTAGGGCGAGATCGGCATCCGGGTGATCGGGAAGCCCTCGGCGTCCTCGATGGCCGACGCGATGACGGCCGACACGGGGATGCAGCCCGCCTCGCCGGCGCCCTTGATGCCCAAGGGGTTCAGCGGCGACGGGGTCTCGAGGTGGTCGGCCTCTATGGTCGGCACCTCGGACGCGTAGGGCATGAGGAAGTCCATGAAGCTCGCGTTGAGCAGCTGCCCCGACTCGTCGTAGGCCATCCGCTCGTAGAGCGCGCCGCCGACACCCTGGGCGACGCCACCGTGGACCTGGCCCTCGACGATCATCGGGTTGATCATCGTGCCGCAGTCGTGGATGACGCAGTAGCGCAGGATCTTGATCTCGGCGGTGACGGGATCGGTCTCGACGATCGCCGCGTGCATGCCGTTGGCGAAGGTCGCCTGGGTGGGGGAGTAGAAGTCCTTGCCCTCGAGGCCCGGCTCCTCGTCGTCCGCCACCGGGGGCTTGTCGGGGTCGAAGGTGCCGGCGAACTGCGTCGCGGCCTTGGCCGCCTCGTCGAACGCGTAGCGGAGCGGGTTGGAGAGCACCGACACCGTGCCGAGGCTCATCGACGTCGCCGGAGCACCCTTGACCCGCACCGTGCCCTCGACGATCTCGAGGTCCTCGGACGACACCTCGAGGGCGTCGGCGGCGATGCGCAGCGCCTTGGCCCGCACGTTGCGGGCGGCGAGGGCGATGGCGCTGCCGCTCATGACCGCGGCGCGCGACGCGAAGGTGCCCACGGCATACGCCATCTTGCGGGTGTCGCCGGTGGTGACGTAGACGTCCTCCATGCGCACGCCCAGCTCCTGGGCGACGATCTGGGCGAAGACGGTCTCGTGCCCCTGGCCCTGCGACGTCAGGCCCGTCGAGACGTTGACGCGGCCGCTCGTCTCGATCTGGATGTGGCCGCCCTCGTAGGGACCGACGCCGGTGCCCTCGACGTAGCAGCCGATGCCGAGCCCGACCTTGCGGCCCTCGGCCTCGGCCTCGCGGCGGTAGTCGGCGAAGTCGTCCCAGCCGACGAGGTCCTTGAGCTTGGCGAGGCTCGCCGGGAAGTCGCCCGAGTCGTACTTGAGCGGGCGTCCGTCCTGGAAGAGCAGGCCGTGGTCCCACGGCATCTCGGCCGGGAGGATGAAGTTGCGCGAGCGCACCTCGGCGCGGTCGAGGCCGAGCTCGTCGGCGATGGCGTCCATCGTGCGCTCCATGGCGAAGCATCCCTGCGGGCGTCCGGCACCCCGGTAGGGCGTCACGAGAACGGTGTTCGTGTAGAGCGACCAGAACTCGCAGCGGTAGGTCCCCGGCTTGTAGGGGCCGAGCAGCTGGGTCGAGGTGATGATCGGGACGATGATGCCGTAGGGGGTGTAGGCGCCGTTGTCGTGCCAGAGCTTGACGTCGAGGGCGAGCAGGTGGCCCTCGTCGTCGAAGCCGACGGTGACCCGCTGGAGCTGGCCGCGCTCGTGCGCCGCGCTGATGAAGTGCTCGCGCCGGTCCTCGGCCCACTTGACCGGGCGGCCGAGGAGGATCGCGGCCCACGGGACGAGGACCTCCTCGGGCCACGGGTGGACGATCTTGACGCCGAAGCCGCCGCCGACGTCGGGGGCGATGCACTCGACCTTCGCGAGCGGCAGGTCGAGCTTGGCGGCGACAGCGGCGCGCACGCCGGTCGAGGTCTGGGTCGAGGAGTACATCCGCAGCTCGTCGCGGTCGCGGTCCCAGCGGGCGTAGACGCCCTTGCCCTCCATGGGCATGCACGCGCTGCGCTCGATGTCGAGGTCGAGCGTCAGGGTGTGCGGGGCGGCGGCCATCGCGGCGTCGACGTCGCCGACCTCCTGGAGCATGTGGGCCGCGACGTTGTCGGGCACGTCGTCGTGCACGAGCAGCTCGCCGGAGCGGGCCGCCTCGATGCCGACGACGACGGGCAGCTGGTCGTAGGTGACGCGGATGCGCTGGCAGGCGTCCTCGGCGACGTAGCGGTCGGTGGCGACCACCATGACGATCGGCTCGCCGACGTGGTTGACCTCGTCCTTGGCCAGGGCGTAGCCGGTGCGGCCGTGGGTCAGCGTCGGGTGCGGGATGAGCAGGGGCAGCGGCTCGCCGACCCGGCCCGGGAGGTCCTCGTGGACGTAGATACCGACGACGCCCTCGACCTCGATCGCCTCGGAGGCGTCTATGTCGACGATGCGGGCGTGGGCGTGCGGGCTGCGGACGAAGGCGGCCGCGAGGGCGTCGTGGCCGAGGTCGTCGAGGTAGCGGCCGCCGCCGGTGACGAGGCGCGGGTCCTCCTTGCGCCTGATCGGCGCGCCGAACATCTGGGTCGTCACGCCAGCTCCTCTGCCCGCTCGGCCTTGATCTCGGCGGCGCGCAGGACGCTCTTGACGATGTTCTGGTAGCCGGTGCAGCGGCAGAGGTTGCCCGAGATCGCCTCTCGTGCTTGCTCGCTCGTCGGTGAGGGGTTCTCCTCGAGGTAGGCCGTGACGGTCGTGAGGAAGCCCGGTGTGCAGAAGCCGCACTGGAGCCCGTGGCACTCGGCGAAGGCCTGCTGGACCGGGTTCATCGACTCGCCGGTCGGGGCGACGCGCGCGTCGGGCGCCGAGCAGAGGCCCTCGACGGTCGTGATCACGTGGTCCTGCGCCGTGACGGCGAACATGAGGCACGAGCGCATCGGCTGGCCGTCGACGAGGACGGTGCAGGCGCCGCAGACGCCGTGCTCGCAGCCGACGTGGGTGCCGGTCAGCTCGAGGTCGTGGCGCAGGAAGTCCGAGAGCAGCCGGCGAGCGGGCACGGCGGCGGAGTGGCGCACGCCGTTCACGGAGACCGTGACGTCGTGGAGCCGCTCCGTGATGCCGGCAACATCGGGTCCGAGGTCGGTCATCGTCCTCCCCTTTCCTCACCGAACGCAGCGTTCGGTGCGGGGCGTCGGGCGCGGTCGGCGGCCTGGGGGAGGACCCGGCGGGTCAGCTCGGTGACGAGCATGCGGCGGTAGTCGGCGCTCGCGTGGATGTCGCCCTCCGGGTCGACGTGTCCGCGCACCGCCTCGGCGGCGGTGTCGAGCGCCGCGTCCCACGCGCCCGAGCCCGGCTCGACCCCGTCGAGGGCCGGTCCGAGGTCGAGGACCGAGGGCACGTCGGTGACGGAGACGAACGAGGCGCGGGCGCCGGAGACGACGCCGTCGGCGACCGTCAGGGCCACCCCGACGCCGGCCATGGCGTAGTCGCCGTGACGTCGGGCCGCCTCGGTGAACGCGGTGCCGGTGCCGGCCGGGAAGCGGCCGAAGCGCACCGCGACGGCGAGCTCCTCGGCCGCGAGCGACGTCTCGAGGGCGCCGAGGAAGAAGTCCGACCACGCGATCTCGCGCGACCCGGACGGGCCCGCCACCTCGACGACCCCGCCGGTCAGGGCGAGGATCGCGGGCATCTCACCGGCCGCGTCGGCGTGGGCGATGGAGCCGACCGTCGTGCCGCGGTTGCGGATGGCCGGGTGGGCGACGTTGACGAGCGCCTGGCGCAGGAGGGGGAGGGCGGCATACGCCTCCGCGGAGCGCTCGAGCCCGGCGTGGCGCACGAGCGCTCCGACGCGTACGGCCTCGGGTGTCACCTCGACGGTGTCGAGGCCGGCGACGCGGTTGATGTCGACGAGGTGCGCCGGCGAGGCCAGGCGCATGTTGAGGATCGGGATGAGACTCTGCCCGCCCGCGAGGACCTTGCCGTCGTGGCCGACCTCGGTGAGGACGGAGACGGCCTGCTCGACGGTGAGCGGTGCGTGGTGCTCGAAGGGGGCGGGCTTCACCGAACTGATCCTGCCTTCCGACCCCCGGTGGGGACTAGTGATGGTTGTGCATCGCTGCCCGTGGGCTTTTGGCAACTTCTGCCGTGAACGGGCCGTGGGCCCCCGATCCGAGATCGGGAGCCCACGGGCCGGTGGTGCGTGCTGTCTCAGCGGCGGCGCAGGTCCGGTCCGCCCGGGCGGTCCTGGTAGAGGTCGTCGATGCCGTCGGCGTCGCCGTAGTCCCCTTCCCGTTCGCCGAGCGAGATCATCGTGCCGCTCGCGGCGTCGGCCCGCTCACGCAGGTCTGTCGGGGCGAGGGCGCGGGCCGCGTGGTAGGCCACGATGGTCACGATCGTGCCGAGTGCGATGCCACCGAGCGTGAAGTCCGACGTGAAGACGAGCGAGACGCCGCCGATGCCGATGATGATGCCGGCCGCGATGGGCACGAGGTTGATCGGGTTGCCGAAGTCGACCCCGTTCTCCTTCCAGATCTTCGCGCCGAGCAGGCCGATCATGCCGTAGAGCACGACGGTGATACCGCCGAGCACGCCGCCCGGCACAGAGGCCACGAGCGCGCCGAACTTCGGCGAGAGGCCGAAGATGATGGCGACGACCGCAGCGACGTAGTAGGCCGCCGTCGAGTAGACGCGGGTGGCCGCCATGACGCCGATGTTCTCGGCGTACGTCGTCGTCGGCGAGCCACCGACCGAGCTGGCGATGACCGTGCCGATGCCGTCCGCGGCGATGGCGCGACCCATGTAGGGGTCGAGGTTCGACTTCGTCATCTCGGCGACGGCCTTGACGTGGCCGGTGTTCTCCGCGATGAGCGCGATGACGGCCGGGAGGACGAGCAGGATGGCGGCGACCGAGAACGACGGTGCGTGGATGCCGACGATCTCCTTGCCGTCGGCGCCGGTCGTCGACGTCGGCGGGAGGCCGAACCAGGGCTGGCTCGCGAGGTTGTCGAAGTTCGTGCGGAAGTGCGTCGTGACCTTGCCGGCGCCGGCGTCGAAGGACGTGATCTGGCCGAACACCTTGTCGAAGATCCACGAGATGATGTAGCCGAAGATCAGGGCGAGGAAGACCGCGATGCGCGACGCGAAGCCCTTGAAGGCGACGGCGCAGATGATCGTGAACGCCATGACGAGCAGCGCGACCCACTGGTCCTGGGGCCAGTAAATGCTGGCGACGACCGGCGCCAGGTTGAAGCCGATGAGCATGACGACGGCGCCGGTCACGACCGGCGGCAGCACCTTGTGCAGCACCGCGGACCCGGCGAAGTGGATCGCCACACCGACGAGTGCGAGCACGACGCCGGCGACGAGGATCGCGCCCGTCACGTCGGCGGAGGTGCCGCCCTGGGCGCGGATGGCCGCCACCGCACCGACGAAGCTCGCCGACGTGCCGAGGTAGCTCGGGACCTTCCCGTTGACGATGAGCAGGAAGCAGATCGTCGCGATTCCGCTCATCATGATCGCGAGCTGGGCGTTGAGACCCATGACCAGCGGGAAGACGAAGGTCGCCCCGAACATCGCGACGACGTGCTGCGCACCCAGACCGACCGTCCTGCCCCACGACAGTCGTTCGTCAGGGGCCACGACGTCGTCGGGGCCCATCGTCTTGCCGTCCCCGTGCAGTTTCCAGCCCAAGCCCAAAGCCATTCCGACTCCTATGGTTGCCCCATGAGGTGATGGGGGTCACGTCCCACTCCGGGATGGCCGAAAACTACTCCCACGACAGGGGACTGCGTTCGTCAAACGTTGATACACGCCGACGGAGCCCCTCTGGCAGGAGATGACGTATGCCGTCACCCCCGTTCCGGCGGTCCGCCGGCTCCCGCCGTGGAAGCCCACACCCCCTCAGCGGGGTGCGACGTTCCACACCGCAGAGCGCTCGTCGATGGTGCACGCCGATCCGCATGACCGTGGACGCCCGGACCAGCCGCGGGCGCGCAGCACCTGCGCCACCTCGCCGGCCAGTCCGCAGGGGCTCGGGACGAGGTCGGTCCAGTAGCACCGCAGCGTCACGCGGCCGGCGACGAGCGACGAGCGGTCGCGTCGGCCGTCGCGCTGGACGTCGGTCCACGACGCGTGCCCGAGCCTCCCGTCGACCTCCACGACGACGCCCCACTCGTACTCGCGGTCCCGCCGCCCGGCTCGCCCGAACGGCGACTGCGAACGCCCACGCGGCAGGCCGTGGGCGCGCTCGACACCGCGGAGGTAGCGTCGCTCCGCCGGGCTCTCGCATCCTTCGGCGACCTCGGCGAAGACCTCGAGCAGCAGGGACCGGTCACGCTGTCCATGCCTGTCGCCGAGCGCCGACCTCAGGCGCTCGGTGCTCGTGAGCTCGAGACCGACCGCCTTGGCGGCAAGGGCGATCGCACGATCCGGCCCTCGTCCGGAGGACAGGTCGAGCACGGTGTGCTCGACCTGCGTGCGATGCGGCCAGGCGCGAGGGTCGGTCCTGGCCGCCGCGTGCCGGCTCCGCCGGATCGTGACACCCTCGACCGGTCGCGCCCTCCGCTCGGCCGGGATCACGACCGTGATGGTGCCCGGTGCCTGTCTGATGAGGCCCCACTCGTGCGCCGCACTCTCGTGGCTCAGCGCCGACCCCGGGCCCGCATGCAACAGTGCCGCCACGGCGCGGCTCTCCCAGCCGTCGCGGCCGGGCAGGGTCTGGTAGATCCCGGGGTGGACGACCTGCCACCGGCCGGTGCCGAGGCGCCACTCGATCGCCTTCGGCGTCAGGCCTGCATCCAGCGCCTGTTTCCGGGTGAGCAGGCCGGACTGACCGGCGGCCCGTGCCCGGAGGAGTGCGTCCACTCCCTGATCGTCACGCGATCGCCTCCGACGCCGTCCGCCGCCTCCACAGGCCCGTGCTCGTGGAACGTCGGACCCCTGCGCAGGGGTGCGATGTTCCACGAACCGCGCGACACGGCATACGCCAGGGGTGGCAGTCAGATGCCGCGCATCTGGTGGATCTTGAGCGCGAGGGCGAGGGTGAGGCGCAGGTCGGCGTCGGTCGTGAACGGGCCGAGGATCTTCTCGAGCTTGCCGATGCGGTAGCGCAGGGTGTTGTAGTGGAAGAAGAGCAGGCGTGCGGTCTCGGCGACGTTCATGTTCGTGTCGATGAGGATGCTCAGGGTCTGGCGCAGGCCGGCGTACTCCGGTGAGTCGTCGGTGGCCAGCTCGCGCAGCGACTCGGTGACGAAGCGGCGCAGGTCGGCGCCGTCGGGGATGAGCGCGAGCAGCCGGTAGATGCCGAGGCCGTCGACGTGGGTCGTGGCGCCGTCGCCGTGCATCTGGCGGCCGACGGTGACCGCCGAGAGGGCCTCGTCGTACGCCTGGGGCAGGCCGGCGACCGAGGTGATGGGCCGCGAGACTCCGGCCGAGAAGCTGCGTCGACCGCCACCGCCGTCGCCCCGCACGACCCGGACGTACTCGCCGACGATGCGCATGACCTGCTCGGTCTCGGCGCCGGAGGGGACTCCGATGAGGGCGACCACCTCGCGGCTGAATCCCATGACGGGAGAACGGGAGTCGCGCACCGCCACGGCGTGCGTCCAGGCGCGGGCGAAGCGCTGCTGGAGGAAGCGCACCTCGTCGGCGTCGCGGGTCGAACGGTCGTCGTCCTCGTCGGTCTCGGCCACGACGACGACCATGGGCCGGTCGATGTCCCAGCCGAGCGAGCTGGCGTGGGCGACGGCGTCGACGGGGGAGCCGGCACGTCCGGCGAGGGCGTCGCGGAGGAACTCAGCGCGGTACTTGCTCTCGACCGCCGAGACGGCCTGGTCCTTGGTGATGGCGAGGGCGGCGACCGTCGCGGCTCGCTCGAGCAGCCGCACGTCGTCGACCGTCAGGTGCCGGTGGCTGCAGAACGCCATGAGGACGCCGTGGTCGAGGTGGCCGGCGACGATGCGCACGGCGGAGCGGTTGGCGGTCGGGCCGTCGGGGCGCGGGCCCATCGGCTCGGCCTCGGTGAGCAGACGCCCCGTGCGGTCGAAGCACTCGAGGGACAGCGCGTGGTCGAGCTCGCGCTGCGAACCGGCACGGGCGATGACGCGGCCGTCGGTCGTCGTCACCATCACGGCGCCGTCGAGGAAGCCGACCACCTGCTCGCAGAGGTCGTCGAGCGAGCCGCCGGCGAGGACGATCTGCACGAGGGCCCGGTCGGCGTCCTCGAGCCGGCGCAGGATCGCGGTCTGGTGCTCGAGCATCGCGCTCAGCACGTCGGTCGTGAAGGTCGCGATGTGGTCGAGCGGGACGTCGATGAGCGGCAGGCCCGTCGACTCGGCCGCCTTGACGAGGGCGGCGAGCCGCCTGCCCGACAGCCCGGAGACGACGAGCCCTGCGGCTCCGGCGGTGTCGAGGGCGGCGACCGTGGCGGCGAGCGACGCTGCGTCACCGTCCTGCTCCGCGAGGGCCGCCGCGTCGGCGAGCACGAGCCGGTGGGTCAGCCGGGCCGGGGGGTCGTCGCGCAGGGCGGACCGGAGCGGCGTCGTGCTGTCGACGCTGACGTCGAGGCGTGCGGCCTCGGCACGGACGACGCCGTGCGCGGTCGCGGCGAGACCGGCGATGAGCCGGAGCGAGATGCCGGACACCTCGGGCTCGGGCTCGCCGGAGCGCCCCGCGGCTGGCAAGTCACCCTCGGGCAGGGGCGGATCGTTGGCAACTTTCACCATGAGCGCACCCTACCCACCGTCGATAGCGTCACGTCAGCGGTCCGCGGCAGGCGGAGCGCGACGGAGCCGGTCCGGGCCTGGACGGCACGGACGGCAGCGGTCTGACGGCGGAGGTGCGCGCGGGCATGGACGACCTCGACCTGACGCTGCTGCCGGCCGCCGTGTCGCCTCTCGTGGCGGGCGAGGTGGCCGGAACCCCGCGGCGCTGCCGCGTGCTCGCCGCCTTCCCGACGTGCCTCTACCTCGATCTCGGCGCCCACGAGCGGGTCCTCGCCGTGCTCGCCTCCGACGCCGTCTCACTGCCCATCGGCGTCCGCCTCGCGATGCCGTCGTCCAAGGTCCGCTGGGGTGTCGAGCCCGGCGCCCACGTCGTCGTCGGGGAGGGGCGGGTGCGCCTGCCCCGCGCCGACGTCGTCGCGGCCCGGCTGCTCCGGCCGGCGCGAGTGCGTCCCGCGCCGCGCGTATCCGCTGGTGACGGCTGGCTCCCCGAGCCCGGAGTCCTCGGCGACCTCGCCCACGACCTCGCCGCGGCGGCCCTCGCCGGCCGCTCGGCCGATCCGGGCGTCCGCGGACTCGTCGGCGTCGGGCGCGGCCTGACCCCGAGCGGCGACGACGCGCTCTGCGGTGTCCTGCTCACCCTGGCCGCGGTCGATGCTCCGCCGGCCCGGCGCGCCCTGTCGGCGGTGCGCACCGCCGTCCGCTCGGTGCTGCCGTGGACGACGAGCCTGTCGGCCGCGCTCCTCGTCGCCGCGGGAGCGGGGTATGCCGTCCCGGACGTCGCGCGCCTCGTGACCCTCGTCGCCGGGGCTGGGTCGGTCGGCCGGAACGACGCGCACGAAGGGGCCGTCACAGACGGTTCGGGAGGTTCGGTCCGGCCCGTCGGCCCGGCGCAGGACCTCACCGGCCTCACTGACCTCACCAACCTCGTCGACCGGGTGCTCGCGATCGGGCACACCTCCGGCCGCGACCTCCTGTCGGGCGTCAGCGGTGCGCTGCGCGCCGTCGACGCACTCGATTCCGTCCCCCGCCCCGAACCCCGACCTGCCCCAAGACCCGAATCCCAGGAAGGACTCCACCGTGGCTGACCACGTCGAGCTGAGAACCGGCGCCTACTTCGACTCCGTGACCCTCATGCAGGTCTCGCGCACCGTCGCCGCCGCTCCCGGCGTCGAGGCCGCACAGGTCGCGATGGCGACCGAGCTCAACCTCGAGGTCATCCGCGGCATGGGCTTCGACGTGCCCGACTCGGCGCCCAACGACCTCGTCGTCGCCATCCGCGGTGACGAGGCCGCCGTCGCTGCCGGGCAGGCTGCGCTGGAGTCCGCACTCACCCAGAGCCGTTCTGCCGCAGGGACGTCCGCCGGCTTCGGCCAGGCTCCGACGGCCCGCACGCTCGGCGGTGCGATCCGTCTCTCGGGCGCCGACCTCGCGCTCGTCTCGGTACCGGGGGAGCACGCCGTCACCGAGGCGCTCGACGCCGTCCGCGCCGGGGTGTCGGTCATGGTCTTCTCCGACAACGTCCCGGTCGAGGACGAGGTGCGGCTCAAGGACGCCGCTGCCGCTGCCGACGTCCTCGTCATGGGGCCCGACTGCGGCACCGCCGTCGTCGGTGGCGTCGCCCTCGGCTTCGCCAACGTCGTGCGACCCGGCTCCGTCGGCCTCGTCGCGGCATCCGGAACGGGCGCCCAGCAGGTCATGTGCCTCCTGGACGCCGCAGGTGTCGGCATCAGCCACTGCCTCGGCGTCGGTGGCCGCGACCTGTCGTCTGCCGTCGCAGCTCGCTCGACGAAGCAGGCGCTCGCAGCGCTGGCCGCGGACCCGGAGACGACGTCGCTCGTCGTCGTCTCCAAGCCTCCCGCTCCCGAGGTGCTCGCCGACCTGGAGGCGTATGCCGCCGGGCTGGGCAAGCCGGTCCACTGGGCCACGCTCGGGGCCGGGCGGCCGGACCTCACTGGGGCGGTTGAGTCGGTGCTGACCGCCGTCGGCGCGGACGTGCCGGTCTGGCCGACGTGGGAAGGCGCGGGAGCCCGATCGGCCACGACGTCCTCCGGGTCGCTGCGTGGTCTCTTCTGCGGCGGCACCCTCGCCGACGAGGCGATGCTCGTGGCGGGTCCGGTGCTCGGCGACATCCGCTCCAACATCCCGCTGCGACCCGAGCTCGCCCTGGGCGCCGACCTGCGCGACCCGGGCCACGTCGTCATCGACTTCGGCGACGACACGATGACCCGCGGGCGCGCTCACCCCATGATCGACCCGTCACTGCGCCTCGACCGCATCGCCGTCGAGGCCGCCGACCCGACGTGCGGCGTGCTCCTCCTCGATCTCGTGCTCGGCCACGGCGCGCACGCGGACCCCGCTCCGGAGCTCGCTGCCGCCGTCCGTGCTGCCTGCGAGACCGCCGCCGCGAGGGGTCGTGAGCTGCCCGTCGTCGTCTCGGTCACCGGCACCACCTCCGACCCGCAGGGGCTCGACCGGTCGGCGCAGGCTCTCGCGGACGCCGGCGCCGACGTCCTGCTCTCCAACGCCGCAGCCACGCGCCGCGCCCTGCAGCTGCTCGGCCACGACGTGGCGGCACCGGAGGGCGCGACGGGCGACACGGCATACGCCTCCGTTGCCGGGACGGCCACCGACGTCGGTGCCGAGCCGCTCCACGGACTCCTTGCTGCGGACGTCACGGTCGCGGCCGCCGGGGTCTCGCTCTTCTCGGACGCCCTTCGGGCGCAGGCGGTCTCGGTGACCGAGGCCTCGTGGCAGCCGCCGATGGCGGGAACGGCGGCCGAGCTCGGTCGGGTCCTGGCCGACCCCCGCCGCGACGCCGCCAACGCCGAGGCACTGCGCCGGATGACCGCGGCAGGTGCCGACCTCGTCGACGTCCGTCCGGCCCACGAGGTGCTCGGGCTCGAGCGGGGCACCTTCCTGCACGCAGGGCCCCCCATCGAGTTCGGCCGCGCCTCAGGGCCGCTCAAGGGTGCGCTCATCGGCGCGATGCTCTTCGAGGGGCTCGCCGACACGGCCGAGGAGGCCGAGGCGAAGCTCGAGAAGGGCGACGGCATCACGCTCGAGCCGTGCCACCACCGCGACGCGGTCGGCCCGATGGCCGGTGTCATCAGCCCGTCGATGTGGGTCTACGAGCTGCGCGACGAGGTGCACGACAACACGTCGTGGTGCTCGCTCAACGAGGGGCTCGGCAAGGTCCTGCGCTACGGCGCCTACGGCCCCGAGGTCATCGACCGGCTGCGGTGGATGAACTCCGTGCTCGGCCCGATCCTCCAGCAGGCCGTGCGCACCCGCGTCGAGCAGCAGGGCCCGATCGACGTCAAGGCGATCATCGCCCAGATGCTCCAGATGGGCGACGAGGGCCACAACCGCAACCGCGCCGGATCGCTCATGCTCCTGCGCGAGCTGCTCCCGACGATGATCACGGCCGACGCGTCGTCGACCGACATCGCGGAGGCCGTGCGTTTCTCCGGTGCCAACGAGCACTTCTTCCTCAACCTCGGTATGCCGGCCTGCAAGCTGAGCACCCTTGCCGCCCATGGCATCCCAGGATCCTCGGTGGTGACGACGATGGCGCGCAACGGCACCGACTTCGGCATCCGCGTGTCGGGGACCGGCGACGCGTGGTTCACGGGTCCGGCCAACACGCCCGAGGGCCTCTTCCTCGGGTCCTTCGGCCCGGACGACGCGAACCCCGACATCGGCGACTCGGCGATCACCGAGACGGCCGGCATCGGCGGCTTCGCGATGGCCGCCGCGCCCGCGATCGTGAAGTTCGTCGGGGGCGACGTGCCGTTCGCGCTGCGGGCCACGCAGACGATGTACGAGATCACCGTCGGCGAGCACACGGCCTACCAGGTGCCGATCCTCGAGTTCCGTGGCACGCCGACCGGCATCGACGTGGCCGCCGTCGCGCGGACTAGCATCCTGCCGCAGATCAACACCGGCATGGCCGGTCGCGTCGCGGGCACGGGCCAGGTCGGCGCCGGTCTCGTGACCCCGCCCGAGCAGTGCTTCACCCAGGCTCTGACTGCCCTCGCGGCGGCCGCGGGCGAGGGCTGACGGAGCGGCCCCCTCAGCTCGGGTCGCGCGGTCGTCGTCGGCCGCGCGGCCCGACCCTCCCTCCGGACCCGACACGCATCTGCCGTGGGAGAAAAGAAGTGGGGCGCTGTCGGCGGCGCCACCTAGGGTGGACAGGCCATGCGAGACTTTCCGCCCCCGATCCGGGCCTACACCGACAGAGGCGCCGAGGCGCCCGACACCCGCTCGCCGCGGGCCTTCCTCTGGTGGATGGTGCGGCAGAACGGCGGCCTGTTCTGGGCCGGGCTGCTCGTCGCCCTCATCTGGATGGTGCCGCAGACGGTCGGGCCGTGGATCGTGGGCCGTGCCATCGACACCGGCATCGTCGCGGGCGACCCGTCGGCGACGCTGCAGTGGGTCCTGGTGCTGGGTGCCGTCACCCTCGTCGGCGCGTGCAGCGGCATCCTCTTCCACACGGTCATCGTCCGCGAGTGGCTCATCGCCCTCTACGGCACGACGAAGCTCGTCACGCGCAAGGCGCTCCAGCTCGGCCACGTGCTGACCCGGCGCACGCCGACCGGCGAGGTGCTGTCGGTCTCGGGCAGCGACGGTGACCAGTTCGGTGCCCTCATGGAGATCAGCACGCGGGCCATCTCGCAGCTCGCCGCCTATCTCGTCGTGGCCGCCATCGTGCTCAGCACGTCGGTGCGCATGGGCGTCCTCGTGCTCGTCTCGGCGCCGCTGCTCGTCGTCCTCGGCACGCCGCTGCTGCGGCCGATGCAGCGCTGGCAGGGCGTCGAGCGCTCCCGCAACTCCGAGCTGACGTCGATGGCGACCGACATCGTCGGCGGCCTGCGCATCCTGCGCGGCATCGGCGGCGAGGAGACCTTCGGTGGCAACTACGCCGGGCAGTCCCAGCGCGTGCGCCAGTCCGGCGTCTCGGCCGGTCGCTGGCTCGCCGCCGTCGAGTCCGTCGGCGTCCTCCTCTCCGGTGGCTTCGTCGTCGCCCTGATGTGGCTCGGCACGCGTGAGGTCGCGCAGGGCCGGCTCACGGTGGGCCAGCTCGTCAGCTTCCTCGGCTACGGCCTCTTCCTCGTCCAGCCGATGCGCACCTTCGTCGAATTCGCCCAGAAGTGGACCCGCTCGGTGGTCTCCGCGCGCAAGGCCGTCGCCGTCCTGTCGCAGCGCCCGCCCTGGGTGCTCCCCGACGAGCCGGCCGGCCTCGACACGGGCGCCGAGATCGTCGACGGGACGTCCGGGGCGACCATCCGACCGGGCATCCTCACGATGGTCGTCTCGGCCGTGCCCGACGACTCCGCGGCCCTCGCCGACCGCCTCGGCCGCTACCTGCCCAGCGACGAGGGCGCACTCGTCAGTGACGAGATCCCCGAGGAGCTCAAGGGCCGCGCCGCCAAGCGGGAGCGCTCGGCGCGCGCCAGGGCCCGGGAGGAGCAGGCCCGCCGCGACGAGGAGCGGGTCCGTCAGCCGTGGGGCGTCACCGTGGGCGGCGTCGACCTCTCCCGCGTGGAGCTCGACGAGGTACGCCGTCGCGTCCTCGTCAGCGACACCTCGCCCCAGGTGTTCGCGGGCACCCTGCGCTCGGCCGTCGACCCGCTCGGCCGGCTGACGCGGGAGCAGGCCGAGCGGGCGCTGCACACCGCCGCCGCCGACGACGTCTTCGACGCCCTCCCGGGTGGGTGGCAGGGCGAGCTCGAGGAGCGCGGACGGGGGCTGTCCGGTGGTCAGCGCCAGCGGCTCGTGCTCATGCGCGCCCTCGCCGCCGATCCCGACGTCCTCGTGCTCGTCGAGCCCACCTCGGCCGTCGACGCCCACACCGAGGCCCGCATCGCCTCCCGCCTCGGGGAGCACCGGGCCGGGCGCACCACGGTCGTCATGACCGCCTCGCCGCTGCTGCTCCACCACGCCGACGAGGTGATCCTCCTCGAGGGCGGGGTCGCCACCGCCCACGGACGGCACGCCGACCTGCTCGCCGACTCGCCGGCCTACCGCTCGGTCGTCGTCCGCGGCGGCGACGCCGACCCGTCCGTCCTCTCCCACCTCGCCGAGGAGTCCCGATGAGCCGCGCCGACAGCACGGTCGCGACGACCGGCGCCCCGGACGCCGCCGGCATCGCTGACACCGCGGACGTCGCGGACGCCACGGACGTTGCGGACGCCACGTGGGTCTCGCTGCTGCCCGAACAGCTCGCAGCCGAGTCCGCCCGCACCTGGGACTCCGCCATCCCCGCACCCGCCGTGCCCGACGAGCTGAGGCCGCCGCAGTCCGCCTCGGTCGGGGAGCGGCTCAGCGCGCTGCACCGGCGCCACCTGCTGCGCGAGCGGCGGGCCCAGGAGTTCGTCGCCGACACGATGAACGCCCGCACCGGCCTGCCCATCGCCGACAACGCACGCGTCGTGCGCTTCATCGGCGGGCTGCTCTCGCAGGATCGGCTGCTCGTCGTCGCCGTCGTCCTCGCCAACGCGCTCGCCGCCACGGCGGGCCTGCTCGTGCCGCGGCTGCTCGGTGAGCTCGTCGACTCGACGGTCGCCGACGTCAAGGCGGGCCGGGTCGACGCCGCCATGGCCGGGGCCAACTCCGCGGCGCTCGTCGTCGCCGGGCTCGTCGTCGTGCAGAGCGCGTTCACCTTCGCGGCCAAGATCTCCTCGACGGTGCTCGGCCAGAGCGTCCTCGCGACGGCCCGCGAGTACATCGTGCACGCGATCCTGCGGCTGCCGCTCTCGCGCGTCGAGAGTGCGAGCTCCGGCGACCTCGTCACGCGAGTCACCCGCGACGTCGGCACGATGAGCGAGAGCGTGCGCTGGGCGCTGCCCGAGGCCATCATCGCGAGCATCACCGTCGTGCTGACCCTCGTCGCCATGGTGAGCAACGCGCCGCTGCTGTCGCTGCCGTCGATCGTCCTCATGTCGCTCGCGCTCTTCCAGGTGCGCCGCTACCTCGGGCGCGCGCCGAAGGGCTACCTCACCGAGGGCGGCACCTACTCGCGCATCAACACCACGCTCACCGAGACCGTGGAGGGCGCCCGCACCGTCGAGGCCCTGGGCCTGACGCGTCATCGGCTGCGTCGCGGCGACGAGGACATCGAGGTGTCCGGCCAGGCCGAGCGCTACACGATGACGCTGCGCAACCTGCTCTTCGCCGTCATGGACATCGCCTTCAGCCTGCCGCGGGTGCTCGTGCTGCTCCTCGGCGCCATCGGCTACGCCCAGGGCTGGGCCACCCTCGGTCAGATCACCACGGCGATCCTCTACACCGAGGCGCTGTGGGGGCCGTTCGACATGCTCGTGCACACCGTCGACCGGGTCCAGGTCGGCATCGCGTCGACGACCCGACTGCTCGGCATCGCGACCGTCCCGCCCGACCGTGAGGCGGGCGCCGACCGACCCACCGGGCCCGAGCTCGTCGGCACCGACCTGCGCTACGCCTACCGCGCCGGTCACGACGTGCTGCACGGCATCGACCTCGACCTCGGCACGGGGGAGCGCCTCGCGATTGTCGGTCCGAGCGGTTCCGGCAAGTCGACGCTGGGTCGCCTGCTGTCGGGCATCCACGGCCCCCGCACCGGGTCGGTGACGGTCGGCGGCGTCGAGCTGACGTCGCTCCCGCTCGACCAGCTGCGCACCGAGGTCGCCCTCGTCACCCAGGAGCACCACGTCTTCATCGGGTCGGTGCGCGACAACGTCGTGCTGGCGCGCGAGGGCTCGACCGACGAGGAGGTCCGCGAGGCCCTGCGCGCTGTCGACGCCCTCGAGTGGGTCGAGCGGCTCCCGGAGGGCCTGGACACCAAGCTCGGCTCGGGCCACCAGGTGCTGACCCCGGGCCGCGCCCAGCAGATCGCCCTGGCCCGACTCATCCTCGCCGACCCGCACACCATCGTCCTCGACGAGGCGACCTCGCTCATCGACCCGCGCACCGCCCGACACCTCGAGGGCTCGATGAACGCACTGCTCACCGGGCGCACCGTGGTCGCGATCGCGCACCGCCTCCACACGGCGCACGACGCCGACCGCATCGCGGTCGTCATCGACGGGCGGGTCGCCGAGCTCGGCAGCCACGACGAGCTCGTCGAGCAGGACGGGGAGTACGCCGCCCTCTGGCGGGCCTGGACCTCCTGACCGCGGGAGGTCAGGCGTCCACGCGGGCCAGGCGGCGGCGTACGACCGGAGCCGTGAGGTCGAGCATGGCCCGGGTCAGGACCACCCGCTCACGCACCGTCCGACGCAGCGAGTCCGAGTCCGGGCCGCGCAGCTCGACGGTCGGCAGCGCCGTGAAGAGCGAGCGCGCGAAGAGTGACCCGAGGTAGCCGAAGCGCACGTCCTCCGGGTCGGCGGCGTAGCCCTCGTCAGCCAGGCCACCCAGGTAGGCGTCGAAGATCGCGACGTCGATGCGCGCGATGTCGGACGCCGGGGTCAGCCCCGCATGCATGGGTCCGACGAGCAGCTGGCCGAGGTCGAAGCCGACGGCGAGCGGCGAGCCGAAGCCCCAGTCGATGACCACGAGGTCGTCCTCGCCGTTGCAGATGAGGATGTTCTGGATGCTCGCGTCACCGTGGCATAGGTCTGGGGGAGGGCCTCGAGCTCGGCGAGGACGTCCAGGACCAGCGGGAGGAGCTCCCGCAGCTCGTCACGCAGACCGAGGTCCCCCGGGTCGCGGAGGGCCTGGGCGAGAGCGGGCCGCGACCAGAGGTCGTCGTCGGCGAGGTCGGTGCCGGCCCCGATCAGCACCCGGCCCTCGACGAGGTAGCGCAGCGCCGCACCGTCGGGGAGCCGGCACGTCTCCGGGAGACGGTCGTTGACGGGTGCGCCCGACCGGCGACGCGCGGCTAGCCGCCCGAGGAGCCTTGCCGCACGGGCG
This sequence comes from Terrabacter sp. RAF57, assembly GCF_052113925.1. Lineage (NCBI taxonomy): Bacteria > Bacillati > Actinomycetota > Actinomycetes > Micrococcales > Intrasporangiaceae > Terrabacter > Terrabacter sp. RAF57. The sequence continues at coordinate 242,413 of NZ_JBFRDT010000011.1, forward strand.
AGCTCGTCGATCGTCCACGGGCCGCGGCGCTCGTCGACGAACTCCCACCAGAGCCCGATGTGGTCATCGTCGAAGACCTCGTGATGGTGCAGTGTGGGCATCCGCATGCCGGGTGGCAGCACCTCGTCGATCCCCGACAGCGTCATGTCGAGCTCGAAGCGCCACGGGAAGAAGTCGACGAACGATTCGCGGAGGGGCCCCTCGGGCACGTGGACGAGACCGGGCCAGAGGCGCGGGTGTCGCAGCAGCTTGACGAACCACACCGCTTCGCCGCCGTCCGGACCCGCGGCCGAGGCGTGCCACAGCCCCGCCGTCGCGGGCGAGCCCCAGTCGTAGTCGAACGGCGAGAGGGTGACGGCGTCGACAGGGACGCGGGCGAGTCGTGCCGTGACACCGGTGATGTCGACTGCCATGCGTCCCCCTCAGAAAGTAAAGCGTCTTGACCATTTTGAGGATAGGGTCGGATCATGGCGCGAGGCAAGAGCGTAGGTATGCCGTCCGCACCCGCGGGTGCGGACGACGACCTCCCGGACCACCTCTTCCGCTGGTCGGATGCCCTGGGGCGCAGGCTGTCCCGGGAGATGCGGGCCATCGCGCCCCCAGACCTCGAGGCGATCGGGGGTCGCCGGGCGCGGCTGCTCCAGATCATCCCGGCCGACGGCATGCGGGTCACCGACCTCGCATCCCGCGCCGGCGTCACGAAGCAGGCCATCGGTCAGCTCGTCGACACCCTCGAGGAGCTGGGCCTCGTGCAGAGCAGCCCGAGCGAGTCGGACCGCCGCGTGCGCTGGGTGGCACGGACCCTCGCCGGGGATGCCGTCGTCGACCAGACCCTCGCGCTCATCGCGGAGGCCGAGGACCGGCTCCGCGCCGAGGTCGGTCGGGCCCGCTACGACGCGATGCTCGTGACGATGCGGGAGCTGGGCCGCGACGTCACCTGGTGAACCGACCGAACCGAGGGCGCGGGTCTCGACGGGCACGGGCGCGCGTGTGAAGGTGTGGACATGACCACTGACACGACCGGACAGCAGGCGCGCACGGCATACGTCATCGTCGGCGGAGGGCTCGCCGCGGCGAAGGCCATCGAGGGGATCCGCGAGAGCGACACGGACGGTGCCATCGTCCTCGTGACGGAGGAGGACCGGCTGCCCTACGAGCGGCCGCCGCTGTCCAAGGCCGTGCTCAAGGGCGAGGACGAGATGGAGTCGGCCTTCACCCACGACCGCGACTGGTACGCCGAGCAGGGGGTCGAGCTGCGACTCGGCACACCCGCCACGTCCCTCGACGCCGAGCAGCACGTGCTGACGCTCGCCGACGGCGACGCGCTCTCCTACGAGCGGCTGCTCATCGCGACGGGATCGTCGGCACGCGCGCTCGACGTGCCCGGCGCGGACCTCGACGGCGTGCTCTACCTCCGTGAGATGCAGGAGTCCGAGGCGCTCAAGGCGCGCTTGACCGACGGGGCCCGCATCGTCATCGTGGGCGCCGGGTGGATCGGCCTCGAGGTCGCCGCGGCGGCCCGCGACGCCGGCTGCAGCGTCACCGTCATCGAGCCCCAGGCCGCACCCCTCCTCGGCGTCATGGGCGAGCAGGTCGGGGGCTGGTTCGCGCAGCTGCACCGGGGGCACGGGGTCGAGTTCCGGTTCGGCGACGGCGTCGAGCGCATCGAGGGCGAGACCGCGGTGACGGGCGTCGTCACGACGTCCGGCGACACCCTCCCGGCCGATGCCGTCGTCGTCGGCGTCGGCATCACGCCCAACACCGGGCTCGCGGAGGGCGCCGGCATCGACACCGCCAACGGCATCACGACCGACGAGGCGCTGCGCACGTCGGCCGAGGGCGTGTGGGCGGCCGGTGACGTCGCGAGCTGGCGTTCCACGGCGCTCGACACGAACGTCCGCGTCGAGCACTGGGCCAACGCCCACGACGGCGGGCTCGCGGCGGGTCGCTCGATGGCGGGCCAGGACGTCACCTACGACCCGATCCCGTTCTTCTTCTCCGACCAGTACGACATCGGCCTCGAGTACGCCGGCTACGTCCCGCGCGGGTCCGACGCCGAGGTGCTGCTGCGCGGCGAGCCGTCGAGCAACGAGTTCATGGCGTTCTGGGTCGTGCCCGAGGGCGACGGCGTGCGCGTGCTCGCCGGCATGCACGTCAACGTCTGGGACACCATCGACGACGTCCAGCGGCTCGTCCGCGACCGCACCGTCGTCGACCGGGACCGGCTCACCGATGCCGACGTCCACCTCGCCGACCTGACCTGACCTGGCCTCACCCGGCTGAGCTCCGGCTGAGCTGAGGTCCCGGCCCCGACGTCGCCGACGCCGACGCCGGGGCCGGTCCTGTTATGTCCGTTGTGCTCACGTGCGGCTCGTGCGTCTCGTACGCTCTGACCGTGGCGCCGTGCCACGCGTTCTCGGGGCCCGCGCGAAGCAGGAGTGAGGACGATGGACCCCTCGAGGCAGCACGAGCACGCGACCTCCGCGACGGTGCCGCTCGTCAGCCCATTAGCCCAGCTCGCCTACGTCTTCTCGGAGTACTCGACGGCGACGGGCAACGCCATGTCGACGAAGATCAACGCGCAGGCGCGCGCCCACGAGTCCCTCGGTGGCCGCACCTACGTCGTCGTCAGCGACCGTCGCCGGCACGACTACGACGACGGCACGCTCGTGCGCTACGCGTCGGCGCGCTCGACCCGGCGCGAGTGGTTCACCGACCTCGAGCGACGCGTCGATGCCGTATGCGGTGTCACCGTCGGGCGGCGGCCGCTCGTCGCGCGGTTCCACCGGGAGGCGCTCGACGCCGTCCCCGCCGACGCGGAGGCTCTCGTCGTCTACAACTACGCCGGCGCCGTGACCGACCGGCTCGTCCGCCGGTTCGGCGGCAAGGTGGTGCTGCACCTCGGCAACGACGTCTTCCGCTCGTGGCGCGCCTCGGAGATCCGACGGGTCATCGCACGCACCCACGTCACCGTGGCCGTCAGCGACCACCTCGTCGCGACCATCGTCGACCGGATCGGCCACCGACCCGAGAACCTGCACGTCCTGCGCAACGGCGTCGACTCCGAGACCTTCCGGCCCGTCCCGCGCGTCCCCGGTGCGCCGGTGACGATCTTGTCCGTCGGCAACGTCATGCCGCACAAGGGGGTCCACCACCTCATCGCCGCCGCGGAGGTGCTGGCCAAGCGCACCCGAGACTTCCGGGTCCACGTCGTCGGCTCCGCCGGGCTCCGTCCTGCCGACGGCCTCTCCGCCTACGAGCTCGCGCTGCGGCGCGCTGCCGCGCCGCTCGGCGAACTCGTGCGGTTCACCCCGTTCGTCGACCGGCGCGCGCTGCCCGCCGTCTACGGTGCGGCCGACGTCTTCGCGATGCCCGTCGAGTGGCAGGAGCCGGCCGGTCAGGTGGTCACCGAGGCGATGGCCTCGGGGCTGCCGGTGGTCTCGGCCCGCAGCGGCGGCATACCGGAGTACCTCGGCCCCGACGGCGTCTACGTCGACCCGCGTGACACCGTGCACTTCGCCGACGCGCTCCACGCGCTCGTCACGTGCCCGACCGAGCGGGTCAGCCGCGGCCAGGCCCTGCGCACACGGGCCGAGTCCATGACGTGGGAGCGCAACGTCGCCGAGCTGATGCGCCTGCTGGCCGACTGAGCCGCGAGCACGCCGCGCGGGCCGGGGTGGCAGGATGTCCACCGTGACGGCACAGATCCTCGACGGCAAGGCCACCCTCAAGGCGATCAAGGTCGAGCTGACCCAGCGGGTCGCTCGCCTCCGCGAGCAGGGGGTCGTGCCCGGCCTCGGCACGGTGCTCGTCGGCGACGACCCGGGCAGCCACTGGTACGTCAACGCCAAGCACAAGGACTGCGCCGAGATCGGCATCACGAGCCTGCGCCGTGACCTTCCGGCCACCGCCAGCCAGGCCGAGGTCGAGGCCGTCATCGACGAGCTCAACGCCGACCCCACGTGCACCGGCTTCCTCGTCCAGCAGCCGACCGGCCTCGACGAGATGGCGCTGCTCTCGCGGGTCGACCCGAGCAAGGACGTCGACGGCCTGCACCCGATGAACCTCGGCTGGCTCGCGCTCGGCAAGCCGGCTCCGCTGCCGTGCACGCCGATGGGCTGCATCGAGCTGCTCCGCCGTCACGACGTGCCGATCGCCGGCGCCAAGGTCGTCGTCATCGGGCGCGGCCTCACCGTGGGCCGCCCGCTCGGCCTCATCCTCACCCGCAAGAGCGAGAACGCCACCGTGACGCTCTGCCACACGGGCACCAAGGACCTCGCCGCCGAGGTGCGGCAGGCTGACATCGTCATCGCCGCGGCCGGCGTGCCCGGCATCGTCACCAAGGCCATGGTCAAGCCCGGAGCCGCGGTGCTCGACGTCGGCGTGAGTCGCGTCGACGGCAAGATCGCCGGCGACGTCGCCCTCGACGTCGCCGAGGTCGCCGGGTGGGTCAGCCCCAACCCGGGCGGCGTCGGCCCGATGACCCGGGCACTGCTGCTCACCAACATCGTCGAGGCGGCCGAGTCCTCGGTCGCGTCCGGCGCCTGAGCGGCCCCGATGCAGTGGCGGGGTAGTGGCTTCGTCGTCCTCGGCTGGTGGTACCTCGTCGCCGGTCTGGCCGCCGTCGGGGTCCTCGTCATCGCCTTCCTCGACGTCCGGTGGGGCGGACGCATCATGGCCGGGGCGTTGTTCCTCGGCGCGCTGATCCGGCTCGTGGCCCGCCCCTCGCGCAAGGCGGGTGGGCTCAACGTCCGCTCCCGCACCCTCGACGTCGTCATCCTGCTGACGCTGGGCATCGGGGTGCTCATCGCGTCGGCCACCGTCAACGTCCGTGCCGACGTGCCCGACCGCACCTCCGTCGGCCGCACCGCGCGCTGACCGGGCGACCGTGCCGAGCCCTGCGCCCCCGGCGTTCGAGCACTACCTCCTGACCCGCTTCAGCGCGGTCTTCTCGGCCGACGTCCCGGCGCAGGAGGAGTGGCTGCGCTACCGCCTCGGCTTCTTCGTCGACGCCTGCTGGTCCTCGGTGCGCAGCCAGCAGGGCGCGGACTTCACCTGGCTCGTCCTCTTCGACGACCGCTGCAGCGACGACTTCCGCGCCGATGTCGAGGCTCTCGCCGAGGGCACGTTCACCCCGGTCTGGAGCCACGAGCGGTGGACACCGTCGATCTTCGGGCGCGCGATCGCCGAGCGCAGCCCGGCGGACAGCGCTTCGCCCTGGCTGCTGACGACCCGCCTCGACAGCGACGACGCCATCGCGCGCGACTTCATGGCGGGCGCGCAGGGCGAGTTCGCACCGATGGACGGCCTCTTCGTCGACTTCCCGCGCGGCATCCAGATCGACCGGAGCGGCGCCACCTACCTCTACGACCAGCTCTCGAGCCCGTTCCTCACGCTCGTCGAGCGCCGCCGCGCCGAGACGCCGCCGCGCACCGTGTATGCCGCCCGGCACGCCCGCGCACGCGAGTGGGGTCCTCTCCGGGAGGTGAGTGCGCCGCCGATGTGGGTGCAGGTCATCCACGGCACCAACCTGCTCAACATGACGGTCGGCGCCCGGATCTCACCCCGCGTCGTCAACGAGCGATTCGACCTCGAGCTCGTCTACGAACGGGACGTGCCGACGTGGGACCTGTTGCGCCAGAAGGCAGTCCACCGGGTCCGGCTCGTTCGCCTGTGGGTGCGGCACCCCGGCGAGCTGACGAAGCTCGTCGAGGCGAAGTACTGGCGGGTGCGCGGCACGCACGTGCGGCCGCAGGGCATGTCGCCCTCGCTGACCGAGGCGGTCAAGGCGAGGGCCGGCCGGCTGGGCTGGCGTCGCTGACCCGGACACACGGCATACGCGAAGGGCGCCGCCCACCTCGTGGTGGACGGCGCCCTTCGACGTGAGCGGTCGGCTCAGATGAGGCCGAGACCCTTGACGGCGTCGCGCTCCTCGGCGAGCTCGGCGACCGAGGCGTCGATCTTGCCGCGCGAGAAGTCGTCGATGTCCAGGCCCTGGACGATGCTCCACGCGCCGTCCTTGACGGTGACGGGGAAGGAGGAGATGAGCCCCTCCTGCACGCCGTAGGAGCCGTCGGAGCGCACGGCCATCGAGACCCAGTCCCCGTCGGGCGTGCCCTGCACCCACGTGCGGGCGTGGTCGATGGTCGCGGAGGCAGCCGATGCGGCCGAGCTGGCGCCGCGCGCCTCGATGATCGCCGCGCCGCGCTTGGCGACGGTCGGGATGAACGTGCCGGCCAGCCAGTCCTGGTCGCCGACGGCCTCGGCGGCGTTGCGGCCACCGACTTCGGCGTGGAAGAGGTCGGGGTACTGCGTCGCGGAGTGGTTGCCCCAGATCGTCATCTTCTTGATCTCGGTGACCGGCACGCCGAGCTTGGCGGCGAGCTGGCTGATCGCGCGGTTGTGGTCGAGGCGCGTCAGGGCCGAGAAGCGCTCGGTCGGGATGTCGGGGGCGTTGCTCATGGCGATGAGCGCGTTGGTGTTGGCCGGGTTGCCGGTCACCGTGATGCGGATGTCGTCGGCTGCGACCTCGTTCAGGGCCTTGCCCTGCGGGGCGAAGATGCCGCCGTTGGCCTCGAGGAGGTCACCGCGCTCCATGCCCGGGCCGCGGGGGCGCGCGCCGACGAGGAGGGCGTGGTTGACGCCGTCGAAGACCTTCGTCGCGTCGTCGCCGATCTGGACGCCGGCGAGGGTCGGGAAGGCGCAGTCGTCGAGCTCCATGACGACACCCTCGAGCGCCTTGAGCGCGGGGGTGATCTCGAGCAGGCGCAGCTCCACCGGGGTGTCGGGCCCGAGCAGGGCACCGCTCGCGATGCGGAACAGGAGGCTGTAGCCGATCTGGCCGGCGGCGCCGGTGACGGCGACCTTGACGGGGGTAGTGCTCACAGGTAGGCCCTTCACATCGGTGTGGCGCTGGACGTTCCGACGCTATCAGTGGCCACGTGCTCGCCCGGACGGGCGCCCGTGCTCAGCGCGGGCCCGCCGCATGCGTGCGCAACGGGCGTGACGACGATCACGCCGGGCCCGTAGGCGCGCTGCCGACGGCTCACCCGGGGGCGTATGCCGTCACGCCGGGTCGGTGCCCGCGGCGCGGTCGCGGTTGCGGCGGGCCTTCGCTGCCTTGTCGGCTTCCTCCGTCTTGGCCGCCTGAGTCGCGTCGCGGTACCACTGGGGCAGCGGATCGGCGCGGACCGCTCGGGGCGCGATCACGGTGCCGTCGCAGTCGTACTGTCGGCGACCCAGCAGCTCGGGCAGCACGGTCATCGCGCGCTCGAGGGCGTGGGCGAGCGTGCCGTCCTTCGGGGTCGGCTCGCGGACGAAGCCGAGGGTGTCCTGGCGCAGCAGCGGACGGATCGCGTCGAGGCGGGTCCAGAACATCGTCCCGGCGAAGAAGCCCAGCTCCCTCGGGTCGTCGAGCCGGGACAACGCCTCGGGCGTCACCGCGGGCTCGACGAGGCGTCGGACGGTGTCGGCGTTGCCGGCCCAGTAGGTGGAGAGGGCGAAGTAGCTGCCGCGAGGGCCGATGACCCCGGTGTCGGGGCGGTGCAGCACCTCGACGAGCTCAGCCAGGACCGCCGGGTCGGTGGGGATGAGCTGCTCGATCATCTGGTCGCGCCAGACGTCGCCGGCGCCGAAGTGCAGCGACTTCTTGGCGTGGATCTTGAGGGCTGCGACGTAGCCGCGGTGGGCGAGGTGCTCGGCCACCACGAGGAAGGGCAGGACGTCGCGGCCCCGGTTGGGCACGGTGACGCACCGTGTGCCCGGAAGGGCCATCTCGATGTCGCCGGCGAGGTGTGCGTGCTGTCGGGGGAGCGTGACGTAGAGGTCGACTCCCGCGGCGGCGAGGCGTTCGAGTGACGGCACGAGGGCTGGCCACACCTCGGCGTAGTAGAGGTGCAGGACGGCGGCCGTGTCGCCGGTCCGGGGTCGGCCCCGAGGGCCGCGACGGTCGAGGCGGTCGAGGCGGTCGAGGTGACGACGGGCGGCGCGCACCGCCAGCACGTCCCGCAGGTCGGTGCGCTGCTCGCGGAGGCGAGCGCGCACCGGGCGGAGGCGTCGACGGATCCGACGGCCGAGCGTGGGGCGGGGCATGTCTCTCCTGCGCAGGCGTGGTGGGAGGGCGGCGGGACGGCTCAGACGGTGAGGGCGAGCGACCCGAGGGCGATGAGCCAGCTGACGAAGCTGCCGACGAGAAAGTACTCGGTGACGTCGTCGATGCCGGCGGGGCCACCCGGGTAGGAGCCCGTCCCGGTGGGGTCGCCGCTCGCCGAGCGGGCTGCCGCCTGGATCTCGGGGAAACGGAGCAGTCCCTTGGCGGCGATGACGAGGCCGGCAGCGCCGAACTCGCCGGCCACGCCGAGGCCGAGGATGACGAGGCGCTCCATGGGCCCGAGCAGGCGCCCGCCCTTGAGGCGGTCGGCGGGCTGGCCGCTGGTCGGGGGAGCAGCACGCCCCGTGAGGGAGGCGGCGGCCGCGGCGGCTGCGTTGGCGTTGGTGACGTCGGACGGGCGCAGGGCCCCGATGGTGAGCAGGACGAGGCGCACGATGACGTTGGCCGTCGCGACGTTGAAGAGGACGAGGCCGGCGAGGAGCAGGACCCGTCCGACAGGGAGCGGACCGGTGCCCGGGAGGTCGGCCCAGCCGAGCCACGTCGCGAGCGCGCCGCCCGCCGGCGACGCTGCCCCGGAGAAGGCGAGGAGACCGACGACGAGGGCCGCGAAGACGGCCAGCGGCGCGAGAGCGCCCCGACCCGTCATCTGGGTGCGACGCGACAGCTCGGCCCATCCGGCCCCGGCGACGGCGGCGAGGGCGAGGGCGAGCAGGTCGGCCCAACCGTGCATCCCGGCCACGAGGGCGAGGCCGAGGATGGCGACCGGGGCGGCCACGTGCCCGACGGCCCGGCCGGGTCGCCATGACGTCGACCGGACGATGTCGCCGACGCCGATGCCGGCGAGGACGATCGACAGCCACGTCACGGCAGGTCGCCGAGCGTCGTCATCGCCTCGAGCGCGACCCCGATGCCGTCACGGCGCACGCGCTGCGAGACCGCGGACGGGCTGATGCCGACCCGGTCGGCGACGTCGTGCTGCGCGTGGCCGTGCATGAGTCCTCCGAGGATCTCGCGTGAGGTGGTCGACATGGAGCCAACCATGAAGTCCAGACAGTCGAGCGCAGCCCGCACCGCTGCGACGGTGGCCCGAGCCTCGTCGGGGGCGACGTAGGCCGTCCGGGACGTGCGCGTCTGCGCGCGCTGCGCCCGGTCCTCCGCCACGGTGATGGCCTCGCGAGCGGCCCAGTAGGCAGGCCCGTCGTGGATGCCGCGCACGGGGTCGAGGGTCGTGACGGCGCCGCGGCCGAGGCCGAAGCGGACGTCCGCCTGGGGGAAGAGCTCGGTGCGGACGACGAAGCTGGCCCGCAGCGCCGCTCCCAGGGTCGGGTAGACGCCCTGGAACTCGTCGCCGACGGTGATGACGGCAGGGTCGTCGATCGGCACCTCGGCGTTGGCCCGGGCCACGGCTGCCTCGAAGGCGTCGTGCAGGGCCTGGCGCTCGCGGTGGGTGCGGGACTCGACGATGTCGCCGATGAGCGCCACCGGTGAAGGTTCGACCTTCAGATCTGCCATGTGAAGATCATATCTTCATATTCAGGAAATAGAGCCTCGACCTTCACAAGGTCCTCTTCAATGACCGGAATGTCCGATAATGCAGTCAACGGCCGATCTGATATGTACCGTCCTGCAGCATGACCGTTCACTTCCCCCAGTCGACCTCGGGCGCAGCGCCGGCACGGCGACGTGTGCTCTCCGGGCTCGGAGGCGGAGCCGCCCTCGCCATGGCGACCGCGACCGCCGCGTCGGCGACCTCGCCAACGGTAGCTCCAAGCGCGATGGTCGCGGCGACTGCCACGACCGACCCGGTCCTGCATCTTTTGCGCCGCGCCACGTTTGGCCCGACACCTGCGCTGGTCGCCGAGGTCCGCACGGCGGGCACGACGGCATGGCTCGACGCACAGCTCGCGCCGCTCACCAAGGTCCCGGACACCGCTATGGACGGCATTCTCAAGCGCTGGCCGCGGCTGGGCTGGAAGACGTGGGAGGTGCGTGAGCGCCTCTCGGGCGCGGACTCATCGCTCGTCATGATGGACCTCGTCGAGGCGCACCTGGCCCGGGCCCTCTTCTCCCGCCGGCAGCTCCTCGAGACGGTCGTCGACTTCTGGACCAACCACCTCGTCGTCCCGGTCCCGAGCAGCGAGGTCTGGGACAGCGCCCACCTCTTCCAGCGCGACGTCATCCGCAAGCACGCGCTCGGCAAGTACTCCGACATGCTCAACGCGGCAGCGCGGCACCCGTCGATGCTCAAGGTCCTCGACAACGCCGACAGCACGAAGAAGGCGCCGAACGAGAACTACGGCCGCGAGCTGCTCGAGCTGCACACCGTCGGCGTCGGGAAGTTCACCGA